>JBDHVD010000026.1:0-36849 GCA_039809525.1 Labilithrix sp.
CCGTTCGGGGCCGGAGAGGAATACCAGGGTTAGAGCCCTTCGCGATCGTCCGGCCCACGGAGGACCATCGCGCGATAGGCGACGCCGCTTCCGGTATCGAGCTTGTCGAAGCGCGCGCGACCCATCTCGTCGGTCGTCGCGGTCACCCGCTTGCGGCTCTCGCCCTTCGCGACCGAGTTGTACATGATGCCGAGCGTCACCTCGGTGCGCGCCATCGGACGCCCGTCCGGATCGGCGACGTGCACCGCGATGCTCCCGACGGGCAGCGACGGATCCTCGATCGAGCCGTCCTCGGGGGGCTCGAACATCCCGCCGCGCGCACCGCCCGCGTGCGGATCGCCCGCGTGCGGATTGGCCGCGCCGTGCGGATCGTGCTCGGTGGCCTGATCGCCCTCCTGCGCCTTCAGCTCCTCGCCGTGCGCCGCCGGCGCCATCGACGAGCCCGCGTCGGCCGCGGCCTTGATCGCTTGCTGCTTGGCGCCGCCCGCGTCCTGTGCGAGCGCCGCGCCCGGCCCCAGCACGGCGGCTGCGAGGGCGCAAGCCGCGGCGAGCCGGATCACCTCACGCTTCATTCCGTCTTCTCCTCGATCACCTTCTCCGGCTCCGTCGACGGAGCCAGCAGCGACGTCGCGCACTCCTTGCAGAACTTCGCGTCGGGCTCGTTGGACGCCTCGCACTTCGGGCAGATCCGCCGCTGGGCCTCCGCCGGTGCCTCGGTCTCCTCGGAGGGCGGCGGCTGCTCGCCACGGTACGATCCCTCGGCCAGACCGGCCTCGAGGAGGTGCGCGCGGACGAGCTCCTCGGCCTTCACCCGATGCGGCTCGAGCGACGCGTCGATGCGCTTGAGGACGTCCTTGAGCTCGCTGCGGTACGTGCCCGCGATCTCCTCGAAGTCCGCGTCCTCGAGCTTGCCGAGCGCGCGCTCGTTCTCGAGGTCCTTCAGCGCGCGCACCAGCATCTTGCGGCGCGAGGCGAGCGCGTCGACGCCGTGCACCGAGCGGTCGAGGGCCTCGAGCTCGGGGGGCAGCGGCGCATCGCCGGAGAGCACGCGGATGCTCGCCCAGAAGATGGCGATGACCCCGAGGAGCACGCCCCCGATGAGCACGAGGAGCGCCGTCGCGAGCCCCGTGAGCAGGCCGACGACCAGCGCGATGGTGACCGTGACGATCGGCAGCCCGACGGTGAACGCCTTGGCGAGCCGCGCCTCGTCGAGCGCCGACGACGGCGGCTCGGAGGTGTCCTTGGCCTGGGCGGCGTCAGCCATCGAGGTCCCTCAGCTCCGCATCGATGCGGTCGTCGTAGGCGTCGCGCTTCGGCGCGCCACCCTCCGGCGGAGGGGGAGGCGTTCCGCCTCGCCACTTCTTCAGCAGGAACGCGAGGCCGATCCCGGCCGCCGCGATCCCGGCGAGCGGGACGACGTAGATCGCGCGCATGCCGCCCGAGTTCGGCGGGATCGCCAGCGCCGCCGAGCCGTACTCGCCGACGTAGTCGTCGATGATCTTCTGGGGCAGCTCTCCGCGCGAGAGCTGCATGCGAATGCGCGCACGCGTCTCCTCCGCGGTCGAGCAGGCGCACGTCGAGAGGAGCTCGCGCGGGCAGGTCCCGCACATGCACCGTAATTGCTGGAACACCCCTTTTTCCTTGGGGTTCGAGATCTCCACGCTGCCGGAATGCTGCGTGGCCTGCGTCTGCGCGAACGCGGGGACGGGGAGGAGCGCGAGGAACAAGCCGACGGAGATGCTCGCGGCCACCGCACCGGCGCCGCGCGCGACATGCCATACGCGCGACTCCTCCGGCTCGAGCTCGGGCCACATGCAGACGAAGCTCCCGAGGATCATGATGACGCACCCGAGCCAGATCCATCCGACCAGCGGATTGAGGTGGATCTGGAGCGAGGCGACCTTCGTCTCGGGGTTGATGCTGCCCACCACGAGGTACAGGTCGTCACGCACCGAGTGCATCATCGCCACCTCGGTGGTCGGCGACTCCGGCATCTTCTTGTAGATGAACTTCGCCGGCGAGAGCCTGCCGAGGTCCTTGCCTCCCTCGCTCACCTTGATGTCGGCGAACACCATGCGCTTGGTGTTGTCGACCTCCATGCGCGGACCGACGTACTCCACCGTGAGGCGCTCGACCTGGTACGTCTGCCCCGGCGCCATCGTCGTCTCGCGGTCGACCGTCCACGACTTCCCGGTGAACCCGAGGAACATGAGGACGATGCCGAGGTGGACGACGTAGCCGCCGTACCGGCGACGCCCCGCCGGCGGCAGCAGCGCGAGCCAGAAGGGGAAGAAGAAGATGGTGACCACCGCGCGGAGGCCGGGCGAGAGGCGTCCGATCGCCGACTTCGCGTGCTCGCCCGCGCGGCCGAGCGAGCGCACGAGGAGCACCATCTCCTGGAGGATGACGGCCGCGTTGAAGACGACGAGCGAGGTGCCGAGCACCGGGGTGTACGCGTTGAACGCGCGGAGCGCATGGCCGAGCGCGCCGTCGTAGATCGGCTCGCTCCACATCACCGCGGGGTAGCCGATCTTCTTGCCGAGCGCGAAGTGGAGCGCCGCGGTGATCAGCATGGCCGAGAGCGGGAAGACGAACGCGCGCTTGAGCGCCTCGTTGCTCGTCTTCTTCCAGCCGAAGAGCGTGCCCGAGCCCATGAGGAAGAACACGGAGAGCCCGAGCGGCTGCATCCAGGCGTTGTAGTAGGGCGGCCCGACGGTGACCTTCTCGTTCCAGAGCGCCTCGCTGACCATCGGGAACGTGGTCGCGACGAGGATGAACAGCATGATCCCGAGGAGGCCGAAGTTGTTCAGGAGGAAGGTGAACTCGCGCGAGAGCAGCGACTCGAACTTCGGGCGGTTCGCCTTCAGCTTCAGCCCGGTCGTCATCCGGCGGAACACGAGCTCGATCGCCGCGAACACGCCGACGCCGAGGGTGATGGCGAACACTGCGACGCGCACGGACGCCGACATGTTGCCGAGCTTGCCGGAGAGGACGACGAGGCCCGGCGCGACGGCGAGGATCGTCGTCCAGCCCGAGGCGAGCGCCGCGGCGCGGAGCTTGTTCGACGGCGGCAGGCCGCGGAGCTCGGGCCAGCGGTACATGATGAGCGACGCGCAGAACCCCGCGATGAGGAGGAGGAACCACACGAAGTACTCGCCGATCGACGACTGCGCGAACGAGTGGACGCTGGCGATCGAGCCCGAGCGCGTGAGGAACGTGCCGAAGATGGTCATGAAGAACGTCAGGCAGATGAGGAAGACGTTCCAGACCTTCAGCATGCCCCGGCGCTCCTGGATCATGACCGAGTGCGCGAACGCCGCGATCACGAGGAGCGGCATGAACGCGGCGTTCTCGACCGGGTCCCATGCCCAGTAGCCGCCCCAGCCGAGCTCTTCGTAGGCCCAGAGCATGCCGAGCGTGTTGCCGATCGCGAGGAAGAGCAGGGCGAAGAGCGTGAACTTGCGGCTCGCCTGGATCCACTCGGCGTCGAGGCGCCCGGTGATCAGCGCGGCGATGCCGAAGGCGAACGGGATGGTGCACCCGACGAAGCCCACGTAGAGGCTCGGCGGGTGGATGATCATGTAGAAGTTCTGCAGCAGCGGATTGAGGCCCTCGCCGTCGGCCCGCGCGCCGGCCACCCCCGTCGAGAACGGATCGGCGGCGAACGCCATCAGGACGCAGAAGAAGATCACGACCGCCATCAGGGTCGCGAGGATGTACGGCTGCAGATCGAGGTGCTTCTTGCGCAGCGAGAAGACGCAGACGCCGATGTAACCGGACAAGAGGAACAGCCACCAGAGGAGCGACCCGTCCTGACCGCCCCATAGCGCGGTGAGGAGGTAGATGGTGGACATGCCGCGGTCGGAGTAATGAGCGACGTACCGCAGGCGGAAATCGTGGCTGACGAACGCATACGCCAGGCAGAGGACGGCGACGCCGATGAGGGCGACCGTCCCGTAGGCTCCGAGGCGCGCGGCCTGGAGGGTCTTGATGCGTCCGTTCGCTCCGGCGGCGAGCGACACGGCGAACGTGTAGCTTGCAACGACCATCACCGCGAGGATCAGGGTGCTTCCGAACAGCGGGAACGAATTCCACATGGGGATCCAGCCTCGTAGGGTCAGTGATGAGCCGCGGGGAGTCTATCACCGAACGCCGTGACCACCGCCCGTGGATGGACCGCCCATGGCTCACCCACGCTGCGCTCCTGCTCGTGCAAATCGCGTTCGCGTCGCAGGCCGTCGAAGCGAAGGTCGCGATGATGCCCCGGGCGGCCGGCGGGGAGGAAATATTCCCGGTCGCGCTCGCGATGGTGCGAATGATCGGAGGGGCGCTGTTCTTCCAGATCCTCGCGCGCACCCGAGCTTCGCAAACATTTCCGATCGGCCGCGCAGATCATGCGAGGCTCCTCGGCGTCGCCGTCCTCGGGATCGTCCTGAACCTGGTGTTTTTCCTGTTCGGGCTGAGGTGGTCCACCCCCTTTTCGGTCTCCCTCATGGGGGCCACGATCCCCGTCTTCACCGCGATCCTGGCGGTGCTCTTCCGCAAGGAGACCTTCGTCTGGCGCACCGCGGTCGGGCTCGTCCTCGCCGCGTCCGGCGTCGTGTTCCTCACGGGCGTCGGCTCCCTCGCCGGGCACCTCGACGTGGGGATCGTCTTCGTCACGCTGAACAGCCTCAGCTATGCGGCTTACGTGGTCCTCTCGCGCGACCTCGTCCTGCGGCTCGGGGCGCTCCGCGTGGTCGCGTGGGCCTTCACCTACGGCGCGCTCCTCTTCGCGCCGTATGGCCTCGGGCCCACGATCGCCGAGCTCGCGCGGCTCACCCCGCGAGGATGGGCCTTCCTCGCGTACATCGTCGCGGTGCCCACGATCGTGGCCTACCTGCTCAACGCGTGGGCGCTCGGCCGCTCGAAGGCGACCGTCGTGACCATCTACATCGTGCTCCAGCCGCTCTTCGCCGCGATCCTCGCGCGCCTCCAGCTCGGGCACGCGATCGCGCCCCGGGCCGCCGGCGCGGGGCTGCTCATCGTCGCCGGGCTCGCGGTGGTCGCGTTCCGGAAACCCGCGCTCAGCGCGGCGCCTTCCCGCTGACGAGCGGGTCGAGCTTCGCCAGGCCCTCGGCGAAGCGCGCGGCGTCGCACGAGGCCCACGAGAGGCGGAACGAGCTCGGCGCGCCGAAGAACGAGCCGGCGCCGACGAGGACGCCCTCGGTCTCCGCGAGCCGCTCGATCGCGGGGCGGAGGTCGCCGCGTCCGGGGACGGTCACCAGGCCGAAGAGGCCCTCGCGCGGGGCGCTCCAGCGCGCGTGCGGATGCGTGCGGATCCAGTCCTCGACCAGCGCACGTTTGTCCGCGAGGATCGCCTTCGCCCGCGCCGCCAGCTTGCCCAGGTTCGCGAACGCCTCCGCGCCGAACGCCGCGTGGGTGAGCGGCAGGTGCCCGAGGGTCGCGACCGCCGCGGCATTCGCCCGCTCGACGATCTCCGGCGGACCGAGCACCCAGCCGATGCGGTGCATGCCGAGGCCGTAGCACTTGGTCAGGCTCGAGATCGACACGACGTTGGGCGCGAGCCCCCGCGCGCCGCGGCGGAAGACGCCGTGCGCGTCGACGAGATCGTCGAACGCCGCGTACACCTCGTCGACGAGGAGGTAGGCGCCGCGCGCATCGGCGATCGCCGCGAGCTCGCGCAAGGTCGCGTCGGGCACGCGCACACCGCTCGGGTTGTGCAGCGTGGTGACGACGATCGCGCGCGTGCGCGGTCCCACCAGGGCGGCGACCTCGGCGGGATCGATCGCGAAGCCGCCCTCTTCCCGCCGCGCGTACGTGCGCACCGTCGCGCCGAGGCCCTCGGCGGCGCGGACCAGCGGCTCGTAGCCGGGCTGCTCGACCAGCACCTCGTCGCCCGGAGAGAGCATCGCCGCGTACGCGAGGAAGACGGCGTGCGACGTCCCGAGCGCCGGCACCACCTCGGCGGCAGGCCGATCGTTGTATCGTGCAATCGCCTCGACGAGGCGCCCGTACGCCGCCGGATCGTCGGCGCCGGCCGGCGGGGTCGCCGACACGTCGCTCCACGACACGAGGGGAATGCCGCTCGATGCGAGGTCGTACGGCACGCGGCCGTAGAACTTCAGCGCCCAGGCGATGTAACGGGTCGGCGCGAACACGGTTACTTCTTCTTCGCGGTGGCCTTCGCTTCGCGGAGGATGCCGGCGTTCGCGTCCGCGAGCTTCATCGTGCCTTCGATCGCGCCGGCGGAGACCTTGCCGGAGATCGTCCCGGTGAGCCCTTCGTCGGACGCGTCCTTGCGGCGGATGGTGCCGTTCAGCGTGCCGTCGACGACCTCGCCGGTGATCACCGCCGGAGATGCGGGCCCGCTGTCGATCGTTCCGTCGACCTGACCGTCGCCGGCCACCGTCAGCGTGAACGTCCCGTCGCCGACGAGCTTGGTGCCGTCCTCCTTCGCCTGCTTGACGCCCTTGTATTCCTTGTCGTCCGTCGGGAGGTGGTACGTGCCCGGCGTCGCCGTGTACGTGCCCTCGTACGACGCGGAGGTTGCCGCGGGCGCCGCCGAGCCGCTCGCCGCGGCCGCCGGATGCGCGCTCGCGGACGCGGAGCCCCCCGGGGCGGCCGATCCCGCGTCGCCCTCGGCGGGCTTGTCCTTCGAACAGGCGGCCAGGACCAGGACCAGGGCCGCGACGATCACTGCCGAACGCTTCATCACTCTTCCGTCATCCGTCCTCGCCCCGCCGTAGGATCCGCACACCGTACTGACCATCCACCTGCACGAGCTCGCCGCGCGCGACCTCGACCCCGCCCACGCGGAGGATCGCGGGCTCGCCCAGCCGGCGCCCGAGGGTCACGACGTCCCCCGGCGCGAGCGCGGCCCATTCGCGCGCCTTCATCTCCACCGTGCCGAGCTCGACGCGCACCACGAGCGACGCGTCTTCGAGCACCTCGGCCGTCGTTCTCGAGCTCGTGTCTCCGGACATCTTCGGCTCCTCCCTCGTCCAGGGATGGCTCTCGACGAGCCCTCGTACCACGAGGCGACCGTCCTCCGCGAGGTCCGCCGTGAGGCCGCGCTCGCCGCGAGGGGGGACGAGCGCGACGCGCTCCTTCGAGAACGCGGGCACGACGAACGCGTCTCCGCGCGCGAGCGACGCGATCTCGGCGCGTGAGGCGAGGCACGTTGCCGCGACGATCGGGACCGCGACCGGCGCGTCGCCGAGGCGCTCGAGGGCGGCGGCGTCGAACGTCGCGTCGGGCGGGGCGAGCGAGGCCGCGTCGGGGACGGTGACGCGCGCATCGAACGCGTCGGCGCCGAGCACGACCGTCAGGGCCACGGACGTGGACTCGGGGTGACGCGCGACCAGATCGCGCACGATCGGGATCGCGGGGCCGGCCGCGAGCACGCGGAACGACGCGCCGGCGTGCGCACGGCGGAGGCACGCGAGCGCGATCGCGGCGAACGCACCGGCCAGCGCCGGCGTCGCCGGCCTCGAGGGATCCACGATCCGCGGAGGCGGGCGCTGGAGGGCGCGCGACGCGACCGAGGCCGCGAGCGCCGACTCCACCTCGACGAGCACCACCGTCCGCTCGCCGATCCCGAGCGCGAGCGCGACGGCATCGTGCGCGGTCCGGCTCGCGTCGGCCCGGCGATACTTGCGGACGAGGAGATCGGCGCGCTCTCCCACGAGCTCGCCGAACGTCCGCGCGACCGCGTCGAGGCGAACGTGCGCCTGCACCGCCCGTCGCATGCGCGCGGCCGCCTCGACCTCCTGGCGCGAGAGCGCATCGAGCGCGGCGAAGGGGAACGGCGCGACGCTCACGGCTTCACGCAGGCGAGCGTCCAGTGACGATCGCTGGTCATCCGCACGGAGGACGGCGCGATCCCGAAGGGCGCGACCAGCTCCGCGACCTCTTCCACCGTGAGCGCGGCGTGGAACGACGCGCGGAGCAGATCGCGCTGCCGCTCGAACGAGGCGCGCTCGGCCGGATCGTCCGGAGGCGTCCCTCCGTAGAGCGCGACGAGACGGTCGACCTCCGAGGCGCTCGGCGGACGCGCGAGGTCGCGCACGAAGAGCACGCCTCCGTTCGCCGTCACCCGCCACATCTCGGCGAGCGCCGCGCGCGGCTCGGGGATGTGGTGCACGATCGAGTTCGACACGACGGCGCCGAACGCGCCGTCGGCGTACGGCATCGCCTTCGCGTCGATGCGCTCGAGCCGCACGCGCGACGAGAGGCCGGCGCGCGCGACGTTCTCGCGTCCGAGCGCGAGCATGTGATCGGCGAGATCGATGGCGACGACGGTCACCGCGGGCGCGCGCATGCACAGCGCGATCGGGATGCGCGCGGTGCCGGTGCCGACGTCGAGCACCGGCGAGGGCAGCGGGCCGCGCACGGCGAGGACGTCCTCGCAGAACCGCGCGTTGACCGCGTCGTGGTCCATGGCGTCGTAATCCGCCGCCTCTTCGGCGGTGTCCATGACCTCGGGCTCGAGCACCCTGTCCATCGGGCGCAGCAGTGTAGTCGCTTCTGATACGCTCGGCCCCATGAAGCGGACGGCCGCCGCCCTCGCCCTCGCGCTCGCGGTTCCCCTGGTCTCGCTCGCGTCGCTGACGGCGTTCGCGGACAAGGCCCCGGCGAAGAAGGCGGGCGCCGCCGACGCGGGCGATCGGCACGACCCGGACAACGTCACCGGGATCAGCGCCTACGTGGAGACGACCCTCGAGGGGAACGAGCGGTACGCGGCGAAGGACTTCACCGGCGCGATCGATCGCTACAAGAAGGCGATCGTGCTCGCGCCGAAGAACCCGCTCGCGCACTACCTCCTCGGCGAGGCGTACCTCGCGACGGGCAACCTGCCGGAGGCGGAGGCGGCGCTGCACCAGGCCTCCGAGACCTCCGACTCGCGGAACCCCGCGCTCCGCTCGCACGTGCTGTTCGCCGTCGCCGACTGCTTCGAGCGGGCGAAGAAGTGGCCCGAGGCGAAGGCCGCCTGGCAGGCGTACAACGAGCACGCGGCGAAGGTCCCGGATGCGGGCGCGTTCCCCGCGTCGGGCGCCGCGCGCATCCAGGCCATCGACAAGCTGCTCGAGCGCGAGAAGGTCTACGCCGCCGTGCGCGAGCGCATCGCCGCGGAGAAGGACGGCGGCGCGAAGACGAAGAAGTGACGGGTCACTTGCCGATGGCGATCTCGCGCGCGATCAGCTGATCGGCCGACTGGGTGAACGCGACGAACTTCGCGTACTCCGCGCCGGGCTGCACGCGGCCGGCCGGCATGTCGACCACGCGCGAGAGGGTGATCATGTTCCCCTCCACCGTGTCGTTCACCGTCACGGTGCGATCGCCGTCCTGGATCTTCCCGCTCGGGAGCGAGCCCGGCACCTTGAGCGTGGTCGGGACCACGATGTCGAACTTCACCTCCACGTGGGTGGAGCTCGCGAGGAGCAGCGGCGTCTGGCGCTGCGCGAGCGACGCCATCTGCGCGATGTCGATCGAGAACAGCGGCTTCAGGAGCAGGCGCCCGGGGACGGAGCGGGCGAGCTGCGGGACCTGGACCTTCATCTGCAAGACGAGCGGCAGCGCGAGGTCGTCCTTGTTCTTGATCTCGAGCTTCTCGAGGCGCGCGCCCGGCAGGTTCGACGCGAGCAGGCGGGTCTCGACGAACTCGTTGCGCTTGCCTTCGGCGACGCGGTCGAACACCGAGCGGAGGCCGATGCCGATGCGGCCGCCGAACGTCTCGGTGAGCTCCACGCTCGCCGAGCCGTCCTCCTTCAGCGACGCGCGGCCCGCGATGATCACGCCGTCGGCGGCGCCCTGCGTGGGGGTGGTGTCGCGCGGCGTGCCCGGGACCAGGCGGATCGACGGCTGCCCGCGCAGCTCCGCGGGGAGGTAGCCGTAGGGCGCGAACTTGTCCCGCACGGTCATCCACTGCGCGCCCTTGTCCGTCTCGAGGCGGAGGGCGACGTTGTCGTAGATCTCGACCTCGCTCATCTTGCCGACGGGCGGCGGCGCGATGCGGCTCTTCACCAGCGCGAGCTCGACGGGGATGCCGAGCTGGCGGAGCAGGTACACGAACGCGGCCTGCCGCGAGCCCGCGCGCCCGGTGACGACGCGGCGACCGTCCGAGTCCTGGCCGTCCTGCACCGTCTCGCCGATGAACTTGTAGACGGCACGTGCTCGCTCGTCCCGCTTGGCGGGCGGGATGTCCTTCACGATCTCCTGCGCCACCTTGCGGAGGCGCGGATCGAGCGGCGTCTCCTCGCTCGCGGCGTCGACGTAGCGGACGAGCGTGCCTTCGAGATCGACGCCCCAGCCCATGCGGACGCTCGGGAGGAACTCGCGCGGGTTCGGCGCGTCGGGCTCCTCGGGCGCCGGCGGCGACTCGTCGACGCGCCAGCGGCGCTCGATGAAGGTCGCCTTCTCCGTCGTCTTCGGCGGCGGGACCTGGCCCACCTGCTCGATCTCCACGGGGCGGTCCTTCGGCGCGAGCACCACGAACTCGCTCCGCCAGTACCCCTTGTCCGCCTCGCGGAAGAACCAGTGCGGCCCGCGGTAGCGCCGGCCCTTTCCGCCCTCGGACGCGAACGACGTCACGTGCTCCATCTCGAGGTAATCGCCGACCTCGAGGTGGGGCATCGTCAGTGTGGGCTTGCCGGCGACAGGCTCGGGCTCGAGGATCGATCCGTCCGGCTTGATGACACGCAGGCGGAGGACGAGGCCGTCCGGCGGCTTCTGCTCCGCCTCCTTGTCGACCGCCTCCTGCGACTGCATCTTCTGGATCTCGTGCTCGAGCATCTCGCTCGAGCCGTCCGGGTGCACCCAGACCGCGGCGTAGTCGAGGATGCGGGCCGCGTTGCCCTCCATCCGCTTGCCGCTCTTCTCCCACGCCTCGAACTCGCGGATGACCTTCCGCCCGTCCTGGCGGTACGGCTCGAGCAGGCTCGCGCCCTCGATCAGCTCGACGGCGTCGCGGATCTCCTGGGCGCTTGCGCCCTTCGCCCCGGCCTGGAGCGCCTCGGCGAGCGCGCGCCTGAGCGCGGAGGTGTCGCCCTTCGCGTACGCGTGATCGGCGATGCGGAAGCGCGTGTGCACGTCGTCGGGGTTCTTCGCGAGCGCCTTCTGGAGCTGCTCGGCCGCCGCGCTCGGATCGCCCGACTGCATCAGGACGCCCGCGATGCGCGCGGCGATCTCCTTGCGATCGGGGCGGCGCTTGCCGAGGCGCTCGAGCTCCTTGATCGCGGCCTTCCAGTCGTGGCGCGCGAGCGCGCGGTCGAGATCGACCTCCGCGTCGGGATCGAGCTGCTTCAGGCGCGCGGCGACCTTGTCCGCCTCGGCGAGCGAGCCGTCCTCCTCGAGCGCCGCGAGGTCGAGGCCGAGCGCATCGCGCTCGTCGGGGAACCGATTCGCGAGCTCCTTCACCGCATGCATCCGCTCGGCGCGCCATCCGAGCTTGCCGTAGACGCGTGCGAGCTGCTCGGTGATGTCGGGGACGTTCGCGTACTCCGCCGCGAGCTTGCGCATCGGCTCGACCGCCTCCACGAGGCCGCGCTGCTCCGCGTCGTCGAGCACGAGCCACGCGCGCGGGTACCAGAGGCGCGGATCGGCGGCGGCCGCGCGGGCGTACAGCTCCTTCTCGCGGATGCGCCGGACCTGATCGGGGAACGCCGCATCGGCGCGGGCGTACTGCGCCGCCATCTGCAGCACGACGCCGGGCGGATCCTTCGCCGCCGTCACCGGGCCGAGCAGGGTGGAGGCCACGTCGTTCATGCCGTCGACGTGCGCGGCGTGCGCCGCGAGCGCGGCGAGCAGCGGCGCCGGCTCGACGGGAGGATCGGCCTGGAGCCCCTCGACGATCGTGTGGATGGGGTTCGGATCCGCGAGCACCTGCGGCTGCACGAGCCCGTGCGGCTTGCGCTCGTCGGTGTCGGTCGCGAGCTGCGCGGCGGTGCCGTCGCGGTTCAAGAGGCGGATCGATCCGGCGTCGCTGAGCACGCGGGCGAGCACGCGATGGCGACCCTTCGCCACGTGGACCGCGCCGCCGAAGCGCTCCCACACGCCCCAGTTCCGGAGGTCGCGATCGACGACGCGCACGTCGTCGACCCACACCGCGAGGGCGCCCTGCGCGGCGACGATCAGGTCGCGATCGGCCGGCGTGTCGAAGAACGTCTCGAGGTAGAAGACGCCGTCCTCGACCTTCTCCGTGCTCGCGGTCATGCAGCGGTGCCGCTCGGTCTTGAGCACGTGGGGGACGGTGCCGCGCGTCTCGTCCTCCGCCCAGGACGGCGGCCACGGCGACTTCTCCGCGGGGAAGCTGCGCCGGCGATCGGGGGCGGCCCCGCGCCCGAACGGCCCGGCGATCCGCACGTTCTTCGCGCATCCCATTCGACCGATGACCAGCGCGTCGTACTTGTCGCCGGTCACCTCGGCCTTGTCGAAGGCCTCGGCGGTCGACCACTCGTGCAGCTCGGCGACCGCGCGCCATCCGAGGTTGCCCGGCGCCTCGATCAGCGCCATCAGCGTCTTCTCGTACGCCTTCCACAGGTTCGAGACGCTGCCGCGCAGGCCGACCAGGTGATGCGTCGCGTACCAGGCGGCGAGCGGCGCCGCCGGGTCCTCGCTCTGCTTCGCCGCGACGAGCGCCCCGACGTAGCCCTGGGCGGCGCCCTTCGGGTTGCCGTGCGTCTCGTCGAAGATGGCCTGCCCGAGCCCCGCCCAGACGCCCTTGTCCTTCGTCTTGTCGAGCCGCGCGCGGGCGTCGCTCGCGTTCGCCGCGGTGCCGCCCGGAGCGAGCATCTCGTCGAGCAGCCAGCGGCCCACCGTCTCTCCGTCGGTGGAGCCCTTCGCCGTGCTGCGGACCTTCGCCAGATCGGTCGGGGCGTTCGCCGGCGGGACGGACCCGCCGCACGCGACGATCGCCGCGAGGCCGAACGCGAGGAGCGCGCGCTTCATCACTTGGTCACCGTGTAGGTCAGGGTCTGGCCGAGATCGCGATCGGCCTGCTCGCAGAACGCCCGGAACGCCGCGTACTCCTGCGCCGAGATGCGCGGCTTCGTGAGGGCCACGGTCGTCTTCACGCGGACGGTACCGCCGTTCGTGTCGGTCTCGACCTTGTAGAAGCCGAAGGCGCTCCGGCCTTCGGCGGCGTGGGGCGCGCTCGTGATCTTCGCGCCCTGCGGGAGCCGGACCACCGTCTCGTTCTCCTGCGTCGAGAGCGCCTGGATGCGGAGATCGCGCTTGCGCGACGAGAGCGGCGCCCACGTGCGGACGAGGTGCTCGCGTGCGCCCACCGGCACGGTCCACGCCTCGCCGTCCTTGCGCGCGAGGCTCGGCGCCTTGCCCTTCGCCTTGATCGAGACCTTCTGCTCGACGTCGTCGAGGTCGTTGCTCTTCACCTCGGCGATCTCGATGCCCGGCAGCTCGCTCGACAGGTCCTCCTGCACGCGCTGCCGCTGCGTCGCCTTCGCGTGGTAGCGCGTGCGCCACGAGGAGGCGTTCGCGCCGGCGACGTCGACCTTCCAGTCGATCTGCGCCGAGCCGTCGGTCGCGACCGTCGCCTCGATGCGCTTGCTCGAGACGGTCTGCGTCGCGTCGGGGACGGGCAGGTGGACGAGCTTCGGCTTGCCCTCGTTGATCTGGATGGCGAGCGCGCCGCGGTCCATCACCGGCAGCTCGGTCGACCCGGTGAACTCGGCGGTGCCGTCGAGGTACAGGTCGAGCGAGGGCACGTACGCGATCGCGTGATCGAACGGCGCGAGCGAGGCGACGTCGGTGCCGAAGTCTCCCCGCAGCCCGGTGCGAAGGATGACGATGGTGGCAGGGATGCCGAGCTCCTTCAGCATCGTGACGATGAGCGTCGCCTTGTCTTTGCAGTCGCCGAAGCCGCGCGCGAAGATCTGCGCGCAGCGATACGGCTTGAAGCCGTGGATGCCGAACTCGAGCGCGACGTAGCGCGTCTTCTGCACCACGAAGTCGTAGACCGCGCGGACCTTCTCCGCGTCCGTCGTCGCGCCCTTGGTGATCTCCTGCGCGCGGCGGCGGACCTCGTCGTCGGCGGTGAACTGGTCCTTCACCAGGCCCCAGTACCAGCGGCCCATGTCGTCCCAGCTCTTGTAGGTGGAGACGTGGACGTGGCCGAGCGTCTCCGCGAGCGGCGGCATCATCGGCTCGGGATCGAGCGGCGGGACGTTCTCGGCGGTGAAGTGGAAGATGCGCGAGTCGCCCTTCTCCTCCGTCTTCTGCTGCACGCCGGGGACGGTGGGCTTGTTGAAGTAGAACGCGCGGCTCTTCGGGGTGATGAGCACGTACTCCGCGCGCGCGACCGGCTCGGTCGACTGCATGTAGACGACCTCGCCGAAGTAGTCGGCGAAGGCGTTGCGGTGCGCGATGTCCTCGACGCGGTACTGCAGCTCGACGACGTCGCCGGGATCGAGCCTCGGGAACCGCACGTAGAACGCGCGCGCCGACGAGTACATCGCCATCGCCGGGTTGTCGGTCGGACCTTCGCCGCTGTCGATCGCCTGATCGATCTGCCCGCCCTTGCGATAGATGCGCGCGCCGCGGAGCTGCACCGTCTCGGTGTCCGCCTCGAAGCTGAAGCCGTACTCGCGCGCCTCGGCCGCCGCCGCGTCGGTGAGCGGCTGGAAGACGACCTGGTGGAAGCGGCTCGCGAGGCCGTTCGGGAACACCGTCGTCACCTGGAGATCGACGAACGTGCGCCGCGTGCGGCCCTCGGCCGGACGATCGCGGAGCGCGAGGAACTCCTTGCTCGGGCGCGCGTAGGCCTCGTCGGCGCGGGGCTTCGACGGTTCGGTGTGCGCGACGTACTCGCGCACGTCCTTCTCCTGCGGGCGGAGCTCGAGCACCTTGCGGAGGAGGCGGAGCTGCTCGTCGGTCTGCCCGCCGAGGGCGTAGACGTCGGCAAGCGCGCGGAGCGTCGACACGTCGTCGGGTGCGAGATCGAGCGCGCGGCGCTGCATCGCGATCGCCTTCGGCCGATCGCCGAGCGACACGTAGGCCCGGGCGGCCGTCCCGTACACGCGGGCGCTGTCGGGGTTCGTCTCGACGAGCCGCTCGACCCAGCGGTTCGCGGTCGCCGCGTCACGTCGCGCGAGCGCGAGGTCGATGCGGTCCGACACCACCGACGTGTCGTCGAAGCGGAGCGTCGCGTAGCGGTCGGTGAGCTCGTCGGCCTCGGTCGTCCGCTCCATCTCGCGGAGCGCGGCGGTCGTCGCGCGCAGCAGCGCGACGCTGCGCGGCCGGCGGGCGAGCGTGCGGCCCATCAGCGCCAGCGCGGTCTCGCGGAGGCCGGCCTCCGAGTACAGCTCCACGCGCGCGAGGTTCGCCGCGACGTTGTCCGGATCGAGCGCGAGGACCTTGTCGTAGTAGGGGATCGCGTCGCGCCAGTTCGCGCCGCCGCGCGCATGGGCCGCCCGGGCGAGGAGCGCCGCGATGCGGTCGTCGAAGCTCGCGCCTCGCTTCACCAGGTCCTCGGCGCGATCGATCCAGATCGCGCGCTGGTTGCGGTTCTCCGACAGATCGCCCGCGAGGAGGCAGCGCTGCACCGTCGGGGCCTTCGTCGCGGCCTTGATCGCGAGCTCGCGCGCGCGGTGCTCGGCCGGATCGTCGGAGGCCGTCAGGATCAGGTAGCGCGCGTACGCCTCGAGCGCGGCCGGGTCGTCCTTCGCGATCTTCTCGAACGCGGGCACCGGGCCGGACAGGACCGGCTTCGCCGTCGCCTCGCCCTTGCGGAAGCGGACCGCCGCCGCCTCCTTCGCATGCGCCGGATCGGGATCCGACTCGATCTCGCCATCGGGCGAGCCGCTCGCGTCGGCGAGGCGGAGCGAGAACATCGGCGAGTCCTCGTCGCCGCAGACCTTGACCGTCAGGCGGTGCCAGCCCTCGCGCATGGTGAGGGCGACCCCGAAGCGGTCGGTGTCGAGGTCCCTGTACTTTGCATCTTTCAGGACCTCGACGCCGTCGAACCACACCTTCGAGGCGCCCGCGCTGCCGAACCACACGCTGAACGGGCGCGGCCCCTTCTTCGCGCACTCGTCGCGCACGAACGTCGTGGCGTAGGCGCAGGCCTTCTCCTGCGGGCGGACGAGCGCCCCGAGATCGACCCAGGCATAGGGGAACACGTCGGGCGCGAGGCGGCTCGAGACCGGCCGCTCCTTGCCCTCGTACGACTTCGCGAGGTTGAGCGGCTCCTTGATGTCCTCCTCGGGACCGAACGCGCGATCGAGACCGGCCTTGCCCTCGTTGTCGAAGGGCCCGATGACGGTCCATCGTCCGACGAACCCGAGGTCCTTCACGCGCGCCTTCGCGCCCGCGAGGTCGCCGCGCCGTCGCCGCCCGTACGCCTCGAGCAGCCCCGCGTAGACGCGGAGGGGCGCCGCGACCCGTCGATCGCTCGCGAGGCTGCGCATCGCCTCCTCGACCTCGGTCGGGTCGCCCTGGTCGTACTCGGCCCAGATCTGCCGGAGCGGCACGTACCCGTAGGGGACGCCGCCTCGCACGACCTGCTCGGAGAGACGTGTCAGGCGGGGCAGACGCTGGCCGACGTCGGCGGCCGCGAGGCCGGGCACCAGCGCGAACAGCACGGCGACGAAGGCGAGGCCGAGGAAGCCGAGGAATGAGGAGCGCTGCGGCACCCCGGCTTTCTCCGACGCACCCGCCCCCGCGTCAAGCTGTGCGACCTGCGACTGAGGTCCGGCCGGAGGCCGGCCGACAGCGCGAAGCGCAGGTCGACTGACGCGACGCGCGGGCTGGTGTAAGAACGGGGAGGTGACCACGACCGTGGAGTCCGAGCATCCCCCGTCGATCCGAACGAAGCGCCGGTCGTTGGTCCGTGGGCTCGTCAAGACGATCCGCCCGCACCAATGGGTGAAGAACCTGTTCGTGCTGGCCCCGATGGTCTTTCACAAGGACCTCGTCTCGACGACCGCGCAGGGCGACGCCGCGCTCAACCTGCGGGTGACCGGGCAGGCGCTGATGGGCACGCTCGTGTTCTGCCTGCTCGCCGGCGCCGTCTACACGATCAACGACCTCGTCGACGTCGAGGCCGATCGCGTCCACCCGGTGAAGCGCTTTCGCCCGATCGCGAACGGCGACGTCCCCGAGGCGCTCGCGCGGCTCTTCGCCGCCGGCCTGGTCGTCGCGTCGCTCGCCATCGGCTTCCTCCAGCTCAACTGGAAGTTCGGCGCCGTCGCCGCGCTCTACTTCGTCGAGAACATCGCCTACAGCTTCAAGCTGAAGAAGGTCGCGTTCCTCGACGTCGGGATGATCGCGTTCGGCTTCGTGCTGCGCGTCCTCGCGGGCGGCTTCGCGACGAGCACGCAGGTCAGCTGGTACATGATCGCGTGCACCGCCCTGCTCGCGCTGTTCCTCGGCTTCGGCAAGCGACGCCACGAGCTCGAGGGCGAGCACGCCGGCAAGCAGCGCGCCGCGCTCGAGGCGTACGGCAAGCGATCGCTCAATGTCGCACTCGTCGCGACCGGCATCGCGACCGCGGCGACGTACTTCGCGTACACGCTCGACAAGGACACCGAGGCCTTCTTCCAGAGCCACTATCTGTGGCTGACGGCCCCGTTCACGGTGTTCGGCATCGTCCGCTTCCTCTTCCTCGTCTCCGGGCGCGCCGGCCGCGGCCGCAAGGCCGAGAGCCCGACGCAGGAGATGCTGAGCGACGTGCCGTTCGTGCTGAACCTCGTGGTCTGGGTCCTCGTCGTCTTCGCGATCGTCTATCGCCTGCGCCCGAGCTGAGCGCGCCTCGCCCCGCGCGCGATCGCCGAGGAATGGGCCGCCCGCCGGGCGTGTTGCTACGCTGACAGCAACGCGATCATGGCCGCAGTCCCCGTCTCCGACGACCGCTTGCGCGACCGACCCGGCGCATGGGTCGACCTCGGGCTGACGCTCCCGATCTTCCTCGTCTATCACCTCGCGGTCGTGTTCCTGGGCGTGCAGAACGCCACCGATCCGGTGACCGGCACGCTCCTCCGCCTGTCGATGGGCGACCGGAGCAAGTACCTCCTCGCGACGCTCGCGATCGGCGTGATCTTCGCCGGCAGCTTCGCGCTCCTCGGCCGCGGCCAGGCGTTCCGGCCGAAGAAGTTCCTCCAGATCGCCGTCGAGGGCGTGGTCTACGCGGTCGCGATGCGCGTCGTCGCCGGCGTCGTGGTCGGCCGCCTCTTCGCCGGGAGCGCGGTCACCGCCGCGGGCAGCGCGGTCGACTCGCTCCACGCGGTCGCCGGCGACCTCGCGACCGAGGGCCGCTTCGTCGGCTTCATCATGTCGCTCGGCGCGGGCTTCTACGAGGAGCTGTCGTTCCGGGTGATCCTGTTCGGCCTCGGCGCGAAGCTCCTCGTCTCGATGTTCGGCCACCAGCGGATGGTCCTGTCGGCGACCGGTCCCGTCGCGAGCAACTTCACGCTCCGCTCGATCATGGTCATGGTCGGCTGGGCCGTGGCCTGCGCGCTCGTCTTCAGCGCCATCCACTACATCGGCGCGATGAGCGACTCGTTCCAGCTCGCGTCGTTCACGTTCCGCGCGATCCTCGGCCTCGTGCTCACGCTCATCTACGTGACGCGCGGCTTCGCGGCCGCGGTGTGGACGCACGCGCTCTACGACGTCTGGGTGCTCGTCTTCCGCTGAGCTCCGCTCCACGCCACGCGACGCGGTTCACGTCGACGGCGCCGACTCCGAGACGACCGCGCGGTGGAGCTGCAGCGCGAGGAGGAACGCGAGCGCCATCCCCGCGGCCGAGAACACGTACGGCGAGCGCGGGCCGAACGCGCCGTAGACCCAGCCGCCGAAGCCCGGGCCGAACATGCGCGCGAGCGCGGCGAACGACTGGTTCGTGCCGAGCGTCGATCCCTGCGCCTGCGGATCGGCGCGGCGCGAGACGTAGGCCGACACGCTCGGCTGGGTGAGGCCGTTGCCGAGGGCGAGGACGGCGCTCGTCGCATAGAGCGCGGTCTTCCCGAACGCGGGGGCGATGACGTAGCCGGCGAACGCGATCGACTGGAGGAGCGCGCCGGCGCGGATGAGGACCGCCTCGTCGTACTTGCGCGCGAGCGGCCGGATGAGCCCGCCCTGCACGCCGGCGGCGATCACCCCGACGAACGTGAGCACGAGACCGGTGTCGAGCGCCCCCATCTGGAAGAGGTCCGCGTTGTAGAAGCGGAACGTCTGGTCGAGGATCGTGAACGACAGGATCATCACGAAGTTCACGAGCACCGCGATGGCGATGCCCGGACGCGCGAGCGCCTCGCGTGCCGCGCGGAGGTCGAGCGGCGCGAGGCTCCGCTTGCCCGTGGCGCGCCGCTCGGGGGCGAGCGACTCGCGGAGGCCGAACCAGGCCCAGCCGAAGTTGAGCACCGAGAGGCCGGCGGCGACGAAGCACGGCACCGCGCCGTGACGGCCGCCGATCGCGATGTCGGCGAGCGCGCCGCCGACCGCGGGGCCGATGATGAACCCCATGCCGAACGCGATGCCGATCACGCCCATGCCGCGGGCGCGGTCCTCGGGCTTCGTGACGTCGGCGATGTACGCGCTCGCGGTGCCGATGTTGGCCGTCGCGATGCCGCTGAACGCGCGGGCGGCGAACAGCCAGAGCACGCTGGTCGAGAAGATGAGCGCCCCGCCGAGCGCGGTCATGCCGATCGCGGTCGCGGCCACGCTCCACATGAGGACGGGCCGGCGGCCGACGCGGTCCGAGATGCGCCCCCACACCGGGACGAACAGGAACTGCATCAGCGAGTAGATGGACGCGAGCAGCGTCCCGACGAACGGCGTCGTGTCGAACGTCGTCCGGGCCTCCTCCGCGAGGAACGGCAGGACGAGGCTGAACCCCAGGATGTCCAGGAAGAGAATGAGGAAGATCGCGCCGAGGCCGGGCGGAGGACGCGGGCGGTCTGCCATCGATGTCCCGAGTTAGCAGATCGAGAGACGCTTCGGAGCCTTGGTTCTCGCCCGGGGACGACGTAACTCTGGTGAGAGTGACGTTCAGGCGCGCTTCCCTCGGATCCCTCGCTGCCGTCCTGGCCGCGGCCTGCGCGCAGGGCGCGGCCGACACGACCACGTTCGGCACCCAGCCCGGCGATCCGCGGCCGAGCGCCCCGGCGATCGCGCCGGCCGACGGCGAAGCGGGAGCGGAGGACGGCGGAGCCGGCGAGCCCGGGGACGATGCCGCGCCTCCGGCCGATGCCGCGCCGTCGGATGCGGGCAACGTCACGGACGCGGCCGCCGACGCGGCGAGCCCGTTCGACGCGGGGCCTCCGCCCACGATCGACGGGACGATCGCGCCCGGCGAGTACGGCGTGCACGTCGACGGCCAGAACCGCCAGGCTTCGCCGGGCGCGGCGCCCACGACGACCTGGTACATGACCTGGAGCGAGACGCACCTCTACCTCGCGGTGTCGGCGGCGAACGTCGCCGAAGGGCTCGTGCTCTACGTCGATCATGCGCCGGGCGCGGCGGCGGGCTCGACCGCGGGCAACGCGTACGACGGGACGAACATCGCGTCGCTCCCGATCCCCGCCGACTTCGTCGCGTACGTGAAGAGCAGCTACCAGGAGCACCGCGTCGCCGACGGTGCGAACGGATGGTCCGCCCCCGTCACCGCCGGCATCACGGTGGCGGGGACCGGCAACGTGCGCGAGATCGCGATCCCGTGGACGGCGATCCGCCCCGCGGGCCGGCCGTCGTCGTTCGCGTGGCTCGGGTACGTGACCTCGCCGGGCGGCTACGTCTACGGTCCGATGCCCACGACCAACGCGGGCGGGAACATCGGCACCGCCGCGACGTACGCCGCGTTCTACCGGGTGACCGACGCGACGCCCGGCACGGGTACGAGACCGTTCTCGCTCGTCGGCCCCTGATCGATCAGCGCCGCCGCGCGTGCACGAACGCCTCGACGTTGCCCTTCGGGCCCGGCAGCGTGCTGTCCACCGTGCCGAGGAGATCGAAGCCGGCGGCGACCACCTCCTCCTCGACGTTCCCGATCGCGCGCGCGCGGAGCTCCGCGTCCTTGATCACGCCGCGGCTCTTCGCGGCCTCCTCGCGGCCCACCTCGAACTGCGGCTTCACCAGGGCGACGAGCTCGCCGCCCGCCTTCGTGATGCGCGCGATCGCCGGCAGGAGCTTGCCGAGGCCGATGAACGACGCGTCGACGACCACGAGATCGGCGAGCCCGCCGACCTGATCGGGCTCGAGCGTCTTCGCGTTCGTGCGCTCGAGCACGAGCACGCGCGGATCGACGCGGAGCTTGTGCGCGAGCTGTCCGTAGCCGACGTCGACCGCAGCGACTTTTGCCGCGCCGCGCTGGAGGAGGCAGTCGGTGAACCCTCCGGTCGACGCGCCGAGGTCGACGCAGTGCTTTCCCGCGGGATCGACCGCGAACGCGTCGAGCGCGCCCGCGAGCTTCACGCCGCCGCGCGAGACGTACGGGTGGTCCTCGCCGCGCACCTCGATCGCCGCGTCGTCCGGGACCATCGCGCCCGCCTTGTCGATGCGCGTCTCGCCGACGTAGACCTTGCCCGCCAGGACGAGCGCCTGCGCCTTCGCGCGCGACGGCGCGAGGCCCCTGGTGACGAGCAGCTGATCGGCGCGCACCTTCACGGGGGCGTCGCTCCGGTCTGGTGGCCGTGCACCGCGCGAGCGAGCGCGGCGAGGCCCTCGGCGATGCGCGGCCCGGGCCGGAGGACGCTCTCGTCGGGGATCGATACGAGGTGGCCCTCCTTGATCGCGCGGACGCGGCCCCATCCCGGCGCGTCCTTGCCCATGCGCTGCGCGGTGTTCGCCTCGCCCATCGCCGCGTCGATCACCACGTCGGGATCGAGCACCAGCACGCGCTCGATGCCCATCGTCGGATACGCGGAGCCCTCGGTGACCACGTTCTCCGCGCCGATCTTCTTCAGCATCTCGTCGGGGAAGCTCGCCGGGCCCGCGACGCTGATGGGCTCGAGCCCGAAGACGAGCAGCACGCGGACGCGCGGCAGGGCGGCGACCGAACGCTCCACCTCGGCGATCTTCGCGTGCATCGTGTCCACGTACGCCTTCGCCGCGTCCTTCCGGTCCGTGCGCTCGCCGATGCCGAGGATCATCGCGTCGATCTGCGACAGCGACTCGGACTCCGGGAAGTACCAGGCGATGCCGCGCGCCTCGAGCTTGTCGGTGATCGCCGTGCCCGCCGGTCCGCGCGCGCCGACCACGAGGTCGGGCTTGAGCGCGAGGATGGCCTCGAACGACGGATCGACGTAGCCGCCGATCTGCGGCAGCTTCGTGACCTCCGGCGGCCAGTTGCAGTAGCGCGATCGCCCGACGAGCCGCTCGCCGGCGCCGACGACGAAGACCGCCTCGGTGGTCGAGGGCGAGAGCGAGACGATGCGCTTCGCGGTACCGGCGGTCGGCTTCGCCTTCGTGCAGGAGACGACCCCGAGAAGCGTCGCGATCAGCCAGAGCACGACCGACAGCCTCCGCCCCAGGGACGATGATCGGATGTTCATGCTCACGGCGCGCACGCACGCGTAGCGCTCTCGCCGATCGGCGTCGAGAGGTCGATGCGTTATCCTCGTCCGTGACGGACTCGACGATGTGGATCGTTCTCCTCGCTCTTGCGCTGCTGATCGCCGTCGGGTGCAGCATGCCCGGAGACAACTGCCTTCCGATCGGTTGCGAGAACGTCGCTGCGGGGATCGTCGACGTCCCACTCGCGCGCGAGGCGCTCGATGGCGCACGTCTCGACGTGTGTCGGAACGGTATGTGCGCTCACGCCGAAGTCATCGTCCGCTCGACGGACGGCGAGCTCATCTGTTCATCGACGGGAAGGACTTCAGGAAGGGGCAAGGCCAGATGCGACCCTCTCGTCGAGACGCTCGAGACCGGCGTTCGCGTCCGTGTTCGGTACACAGCGGACCGGGCCGAACGGTTCGAGGACGGAGACGTCTTCACGGTGCGATTCACCGACGCGAGCGCCAAGACGACCCTCGCGCAGAGGTCCGGCACCGTCGCAAGCTATCGAGTCTGGTCGCCGAGCGGAAACGATTGCGAGGTCGGCGTCGAGTGTCGCGAGGGAAGCTTCTGACGGCCGACCGCCCGGCTCAGCCGCGCTCGAGGAGGCCGTACTTGTGCAGCTTCTCGATCAGCGCCGGGCGCGACACGCCGAGGCGACGCGCGGTCTCGCTCTGGTTCTTGCTCGACGACTCGAACTCGGCGGCGATGATCGCGCGCTCGAAGCCCTCGACGCGCGCGCGGAGCGGCTTGCTCGGTCCGGGATCGCCCGGGGGGACCGACGCGCGCATCGTCGACGACGGCGCGTTCTGATCGGAGAGCGAGCGCCACAGCGCGAGCGTCAGCTTGTCGTCGGCCGTGAGGGCGAGCAGGCGCGCGACCGTGTTCTCGAGCTCGCGCACGTTGCCCGGCCAGGCGTGCGCCTTGAGCGCGTCGACGAGCGCGGGCTCGATCGTCACCTCCGCCATGCCGTAGCGATCGGCGTAGGTGCGCACGAACGAGCGGACGAGCGGCTCGATGTCCTCGGGGCGCTCGCGGAGCGGCGGCACCCGGATCGGCACCACGTTGAGGCGGTAGTAGAGGTCCTCGCGGAAGCGTCCCGCCTTCGCCTCCGCGGCGAGATCGCGGTTGGTCGCCGCGACGAGGCGCGCGTCGACGTGCTCGGCGCGGCCGCCCACCGGCTGCACCTCGCCGGACTGGAGCGCGCGGAGGATCTTCGCCTGGATGCCGAGCGGCAGCTCGCCGATCTCGTCGATGAACAGCGTGCCCTTGTCGGCCTGCTGGAAGTAGCCCTTGCGCGAGTCGGTCGCGCCGGTGAACGCGCCCTTCACGTGGCCGAACAGCTCGCTCTCGGCGAGCTCGGCGGGGATCGCCGCGGCGTTGAAGCGGACGAGCGGCTTGTCGGCGCGCTTCGAGTGCGCATGCAAGGTCGCCGCGAGCACGTCCTTGCCGACGCCGCTCTCGCCGGTGAGCAGCACGGTGACGTCCTTCGGCGCGACGCGCGTGACGAGATCGAGCACCCGGCGGAGCGCCGGGCTCTCGGCCACGATCGGACGGCCGAGGGAGGCCTCGGTGCGGAGGCGCGCGTTCTCGAGCCGGAGGCGGCGCGTGTCCGCGGCGCGCGAGACCGACAGGACGATCTCGTCCGGATCGAACGGCTTCGGGATGTAGTCGAACGCGCCGGCCTTCATCGCCGCGACCGCGACGCGCTCCGAGCCGTGCGCGGTGAGCATCATCACCGGAACGGTGGGGTCCTGCGCGCGCAGGGTCGCGAGCACCGTCATGCCGTCGACCTCGGGCATCGCGAGGTCGGTGATCACGACGTCGGCGCCGCCGTCCTCGAACGCCTCGATCCCCGCGGCGCCGCCGTCGGCGACGGTGATCTGGTGCCCAGCGTCGCCGAGCACGGCCTCGAGCGTGTAGCGCATCGAGGCTTCGTCATCGATCACCAGCACGTGTGCCATCGTCCGGCACTCTATCCCTTCTCAGACCTTCTCGGGCTCGGGAGCGTGCACCGGCGCCGGGGCGTGGGGGACGTTCGCCGCGCGGGCGACCCCGGCGAGCTTGTCCTTGAGCATCTCGTGGCAGGGCATCGGCAGCTTCTGGCGGCACTTCTGCGCGCTCGCCGGGAGCACCACCGTCGCGGTCGTGCCGCGGCCGGACGTGCTCTCGAAGCGGAGCGTGCCGCCGTGCTGCTCGATGATCCCGCGCGCGACGGCGATGCCGAGGCCGGTGCCGCCTTCCTTCGTCGTGAAGTACGGCTTGCGGATCCGGTCGAGGATCTCGGGCGTCATGCCCGCGCCGCGGTCCTGCACGCGGATGACGGCGGCGCCGTCGGCGCAGCTCTTCGCCACCTCGAGGGTGACCGTCGAGCCCTTCGACGACGCGTGCATCGCGTTGAGCACGAGGTTGAGCAGCGCCTGGCGAAGCTTCTTCCCGTCGGCCTCGAGGGTGAGCTCGCGGCTGCCCCGCACCTCGAGGGTGACGCCGGCGTCGGCGGCGCGCGTCTCGAGGAGGAGCGAGAGCTCGCGCGCGATGTCGTAGGGCTTCGTCGGCCCGACCGACAGATCGTCGAGGCCGCGCGAGAACGAGAGGAAGCCGTCGACGATCTCCTGGAGGCGCTCGGCCTCGGCGGCGACGATCGTGAGGCGCTCCTTGACCTTCGGGTCCTCGGCGTTGCGCGCGACGTGCGTGGACAGTCCCTTGATCGCCGCGAGCGGGTTCTTCACCTCGTGGGCGAGACGGGCGGCGATGCCCTCGAGCGCGCGGGTCCGGCCCTCGTTCTCGTCGCAGAGCTCTTCGCGACGCGCGGCCAGCTCGAGCGCGATCCGCTCGTAGGCGGCGGTGACGCCGAGGCCGATGTGCCCGACGGCCACGAGGCTCAGCGTGACGCTCGCGAGCGCGATGACGACGTACTCGGTGCTGGCGACCGTCCCGTCCGGCGCGAGGGGCCCGGTGAGCGCGCAGGCGGCGTGGCGCGAGAGCCACGCGAGCGCGGTGAACGCGCCGATCTTGACGAACAGGAACGCGCGGCGCTTGCGCTGCAGCTCCGGGTTCATCGACACGCCGATCATGAGCGGCACCACGCTCAGGACGAGCGGGCTCGCGAGGCCGCCGGTGTTGCCGATGCCGACGAACAGACCGACGGTGCCGACGAGCAGCGCGAGCTTCGCCTTCCGCCCCTGCGACTTCTCCGCGACGCTCATCGCGCCGAGGCACGTCAGGAACGCGAGGATCTGGATGGCGAGGCGGTCCCGCGGAAAGTCACGCGTCGCGAGGATGCCGATGACGAGCAGGTGGAACGGCACCATGAGCGCGAGGCGCCAGCGCGACGCCATGCTCTTCATCTCTTCGAAGACGCGCTTGCGGACGGCCTCGAAGCGCGCCCTCTGGCGTTCCGTCGCGAGCTCGCCGTTCATCGCCCACATCATAGCCGACCTCCCTGTCCGATGCCGGCGGGGAGGTCCGGGTTGCGCGCGGATTTCCCGCGTTTCCGGGCCGCTCAGGCCCCTTTGCGCCGGCGGCCGCAGAGGCCGAGCGCGACCACGCCCGCCAGCACGAGGGTGCCCCACGGCCGGTCCTGCTGGCCGGCGGGCGCGCTGGCGCAGCCGTCGGTCGTGGTGGTCGTGGTCGACGCCTGCGGATCCTGCGGACCCGAGCCCGACGGCAGGCAGAGGTCGTTCCGGCACTCGTACCCGTCCGGGCAGCTCGTCGGGTCGTCGGCGGTGCAGGCGCGCGTGCAGATGCCGTCCGAGCAGACGCGGCTCGAGCAGTCGAGGTCCGCCTCGCAGGTCTCGCCGAAGCCGAGGCCGGAGGGCTTCGTCGTCGTCCCGCCGTCCTTCGTCCCCGCGTCGCTCGTCTCCGGCGGGACGTAGATCGTCCAGTCCGGGGTCGGCTTGGGGTAGAGCGTCCAGTTCTTCGACTCCGCGGTCGCGGTGTCGACGACCAGGTCGCGCCACGCGTCGAGGCGCGTGTAGATCGAGCCCTCGCACGACAGGCCGTCCTTGCTGGTGCCGCCGCGCGAGAGGACGCCGAAGGAGACCGGCATGCCCTGCTCGAACGTGAGCTGCTCGAACGCCGACGAGCCGCTGTCGCCCGAGCACGTGCCGTCGCCCGCGATGAACTCGCCCGGCTCGAACCCCGGCGGGCAGTCCTGGACCGGGTCGCCCGGGATGCACTGGATGCGGATGCCCTGACGGATGCGCCGCGTGCCGGCGTCCTGCACGGTCGGGCCGGTGTTCCCGTAGCCGATCGCGGTGAACTGCCCGAGGTACTTCTTGTAGTTGATCGGGTACTGCACGCCCGGGATGATCGGGTCCGCCTCGGTGACGAGGTCGCTCAGCACGAGCAGCGCGATGTCGTTGCGGCAGACGTGGTCGTCCGTCGGGACCACGACCTTCTTCACCGAGTGCCAGCCGGTCTGCGACTGGAACATGTTGCTCGACGTCGTGATGTTGAACGGGCCCTTGCGGCTCGTGAACACCGGCGAGAGCGTGCAGTCGATCTCGGGACCGTTGTGCTTCGTGTCGATGTCGTCGACGCAGTGACGCGCGGTCACGACGATGTTCGGCGTGATGAGCGCGCCCGAGCAGATGCCGTAGCACTGGCCCTTCTGGCCGGCGCACACCCCGACCGCGTACTTGTGCGTCGTGTCGGGCGCGCCGCCCTGGATCGCCTGCGCGGCCGAGCCGGTGCGACCGGGGCCATCGGTGGTGGAAGCGTGCTCGCGGGACGAGCAGCCAGAGACGAGGATGAAGGTAAGCGCCGCCCCTGCGCCGAGCCAAGCGAGTCGCATGTGAGGCGAGGAGTTTACGAGCCGGACGGCTTCCGGCAACTCACGTGTGGTTCATGCCGCGGCGCGTCGGAAAATTCGCCGCGTTTTTGGCCCACCCGGGCGGTTTCTGGCCTTCTTGCGACCGGAGGCATCCATGAGGACGGGTCTCGCGATCGCTTTGGGCATGGCGCTTACGCTCTCGGCGCAGGCGGCACTGGCGCAGGACACTCAGACCGGCACGGGGACCGGAACCCCACCGAGCACCGGAACCGGCGCCGGCGCGACCGGCACGGCGTCGGGCGGCGTCGACACGAGCGCCTCGACGAACGTCGAGCCGCCGAAGGTCACCACCACGAGGACGGTGACCACGACCGAGCCCGCCGGCGGCGGCGCGGCGAAGGCCGACGACGGCCTCACCGACCACGAGAAGGTCGTCGGCCACTTCGGCGTCGGCTACCTCGGCATGACGCAGCTCCCGATCGGCTCGGGCGCCGTCACCGGCGTGCAGCGCGCCACGCTCGACGCGCCGATCATCGGCGTCCGCTACTGGCTGATGGAGAAGCTCGGCATCGACGCGGGCATCGGCTTCACGTTCTTCAGCTCGAGCCGCGCGGTCGAGCAGGCCAACACGCTCACCGAGACCGACGGGCCGGCGGCCTTCGGCCTCGCGTTCCACGGCGGTCTGCCCCTCGCGTTCGCCCATGCGAAGCACTACAAGTTCCTCCTCGTCCCCGAGCTGAACGTCGGCTTCACCCACCGCGGCGAGAAGCAGACGGGCGCGAACCCGCCGCCGGACATCGTCCGCACCGGCTTCCGCCTCGACGTCGGCGCGCGCGTCGGCACCGAGATCCAGTTCGGATTCATCGGGGTCCCGGAGCTCGCGCTCCAGGCGACGGTCGGCCTGAACTTCCGCCGTCAGGTCTGGAAGAACAGCCAGGACGGCGCGAACGGCGCGCCCCCCAGCTCCTCGTCGGACGGCGAGACCTCGCTCGGCACCACGGTGCAGTCCGATCCGTGGGCGCTGTTCGTGAACAACATCTCCGCCATCTATTACTTCCCGTGACGCGCGCTACGCTTCATGTGAGGTCGTCATGAGGCGAACGAGCATCTTCCTCGCGCTCGCAGCGAGCAGCCTCGCGGGCGTGATCGCCTGCACGGGCGGCGGCGGCGCCCTTCCCGGCTTCACCGACGGCTGGGAAGAGGACACCGGCGAGCGCAACCAGCGCGAGGTCCCGACGAACGGGACCGAGCGTCCGGCGACCTCGCAGGAGAGCCCGACGAACGGGCAGGACCTCGCGCCCGGCTCCGGCGGCGGCGGCGGGACCACCGCGTTCGTCTGCTCCGGCGTCTACGCTTGCTCGGTCACGAGCAAGGGCCAGACGGTCACCGTCAACATCCGGCTCCAGAACCAGAACGGCCAGTGCACCGCGAACGGCGCGGTGCTCGCGCCCGACGGCACGATCAAGAGCACGAAGGACGGCGGCGAGGACGAGGGGACGTGGAAGAGCGACGGGAACACGCTCACCGTCACCACGGAGGACGGCTCGTTCACGTGCGTCCGCACGAGCGCCACCGGCGGCGGCACGAGCGGCAGCTCGTCGAGCGGCGGCAGCGGTGGTGGCTCGACGCTCGACGCGAGCGCCCCGCCGCGACCGGCGACCGACGCCGGCTGAGTGAGGATCGCGATCAGGGAGCGAAGTCGGCGCGTGCGTCCTTCGGGAGCACGCCGGCTTCGCTTCCGCGCGTGAAGAGCACGTCGATCGCGCGGCGGACGTCGTCGGGCGCGTCGAGCGTGTCCGCGTTCGCGTACATCGCGAGGTAGCGATCGAGCGAGGCGCGATCGAGCGCGAGGTCCTCGCGCTTCTCCTCCGCGAGCAGCGCACGCGTGACCTCGTCCGCGTGATCGATCGCCCAGCGGATCGACGCGCGGCAGACGTCCGACGTCTTCTGGACGAGCGCGTCGCCGAGCCCGCGACGGATCGCGTTGCCCCCGAGCGGGAGCGGCAGCCCGCCCGTCTGGCGCGCCCACTCCTCGCCGATGTCGACGACCTTCTTCGTGCCCTCGCGCTCGTAGAAGAGCCGCCCTTCGTGGATGAGGAGCGCGGCGTCGATCGCGCCGGAGCGGAGCTCCTCGAACGCGCGCGCGTAGGGCGCGATCGGCACGACGACCGCCTCGAACTCGGGCAGCAGCAGGCGCAGGACGAGGTACGCGGTCGTGCGGAGGCCGGGCACGCCGATGCGCTTGCCCGCGAGCGACGCGAGATCGCGCGCCTCCCGCGCGACGAGCACCGGGCCGTAGCCGCGGCCGACCGACATGCCGTGCGGCAGCAGCAGGTAGTCCTTCGCCACGCGTGCATACTGCGCGATCGAGACCGCGACGACGTCCGCGTCGCCTCGCTCGGCGCGCGCGTTGAGCGTCTCGGTGTCCGCGCGCGCCGCGTCGAAGGTCAGGCCGCCGGCGTCGACCTTGCCGTTCAGCAAGGCCCAGAACATGAAGATGTCGTCGCTGTCGGGGCTGAAGGCGAGCCGGAGCGGATCGTTCACTGGCATTCGAGCTTTCGTAGGGCGTCGATCTCGCTCGTCAACGAGGACTCCTTGGCGAGCGTGGTGATCGCAGCGTCGTCCATGCCGAGGTTCGACGAGGACTTCGTGGCGTCGAGATAGAACCAGCCGCGATCCCACACCGAGAGCGTCGCCTGACGCCAGCACGGGTCGTCGCTGATGAGCGCATAGGCCTCCGGATACTCTTCGCGCGCCATCTTCAGGTAGCGCTCGATGTACCAGAGGAACGTGAGGATGCCGTCGCGCTCGCTCGCCTTCGAGCCCTGGTAGGTCTCCTCGAACGCGAGCGCGGTCGCGAGCGAGTTGACGTACTGGTTCGCCTCCTCGAGCACCGAGTTGTAACCCTGGTCGCCGCTCTGGAAGGCCGCGTCCGACGCGCTGCCGTCGAGATAGACGTCCGCGTAGAAGTCGCAGCCCTGCTTCACCTGGCCGCCGCAGGCCTTCCGCTTGTTGTAGTATGCATCCGTCTTGAGCAGGCTCCGCGCGAAGGTCTTGCCGCCGCGCGTGGTCGTGTCGCCCATCTTGCACGTGAACCGCAGGTCCGGGCGGACGACGTAGCCGCTCGTCGATCCCGAGCCCTCGCCGAGATCGAAGAAGTGCCCGCACTCGTGCACGACGGTGGGCGCCTGACGGAGCACCGCCTCCGCGCTCGACCTGTCGTCGAGGAAGCGATCGATGCAGTTGCCCTGGCTCTGCGCGAGGTCGCTCGAGAGGCCGCCCTCGACGATCTCCTTGCCGAGCGGATACCGCTTGCCGAGCGCGCCGAGCAGGTACGCGTTCGCCTGCGCCGTGGAGAACGTGAGCCCCGAGAGGGAGGCCTTCGTCGGCAGCGCCTCGGTGTACGAGCCCTGCGCGCAGCCGGGCTTCGACGGGTTCGGCGTCGTGCCTCCCGAGCCCGGGGTGTCGCCCGCGCCGGGATCGCCCGGATCCGCGGCGGCCTCGCCCGCAGGATCGTCGAAGCCCTTGCGGCTCTCCGGCGAGGTGCCGCACGCGAACAGGAGGCTTCCGACGACGAGGGTCAGCGACGAGAACGAGGTGGTGCTCCGGCGATCCATGGCGGGCTCCCAATGCCATGGCGGCAGGGAAACTCAAGCGGATTTCGCGTCGCGTCAGCGTCTCGCGCGTCTCGTGGTAAGGTGCGCGCGATGCGCGTCGCCGTTCTCGAGTACCCGGGCGGAGACCGCGGCTTCTACGCGCTCGACGGCGATCGCGCGCGGCGCTTCGACGGCTCGCCGTTCGAGGGCGCGCGCCTCGGCTCGATCGAGACCGCGTGGTCGCCCGCCGATCTCCGCGCGCCCGTCCGCCCCTCCAAGATCGTGTGCGTCGGCCGGAACTACGCCGCGCACGCGAAGGAGCTCGGTCACGACGTCCCGAAGGAGCCGCTCCTGTTCCTCAAGGCGCCCTCGGCGATCGTCGGGCCGGGCGGCGCCGTCGTCCTCCCGAAGGAGAGCGAGCGGGTCGAGCACGAGGCCGAGCTCGGCGTGGTCATCGGCCGCCGCATCCGCCGGGCGTCGCCCGAGGACGCGAAGAACGCGATCTACGGCTACACCTGCGTCTGCGACGTGACCGCGCGCGACCTCCAGAAGAAGGACGGTCAGTGGTCGCGCGCGAAGGGCTTCGACACGTTCTGCCCGGTGGGGCCGTGGATCGAGACGGAGCTCGATCCGCGCGACATCGAGGTCCGCTGTCTCGTCGACGGCGAGATCCGCCAGCGCGGTCGCACCTCGCAGATGATCTTCGACATCCCGACGCTCCTCGCCTACGCGAGCGCGGCGATGACCCTCGAGCCGGGCGACCTCGTCGTGACCGGCACCCCCGAGGGCGTGGGCCCGCTCGCTCCGGGGAACAAGCTCACCGTGTCGATCGACGGGATCGGTGATCTCACGGTCGGCGTCGTCGGCGGCGCCGAGACGTGAAGCGCCCGGCGACGACGATCGTCGCCGCCGCCGTGGTCGCCGGCGCGCTGATGATCGGCGTCACCGCCGCGCGTCGCGCGAACCGCGAGAGCCCGTGCGGTCCCGGCTTCGTGCGCGAGGGTCCGCGCTGCATGGGACCGGAGCCCGCCCCGGCGATCGTCGACGTCCCCGCCGTCACCGTCACCATCGGCCCGTCGGACTGGGAGGCCGAGGGCCGGGTGGCGCCGCGCACGCTGAAGACCGCGCCGTTCCGGCTCGATCGCTACGAGGTGAGCGCCGGCCGCGCCTGCGCGTCGGCGGTGTTCGCCGGCGCCGGCTTCTGCGCGTCCGACCCCGGGCGCGCCGCCCATGGCGTCACCCTCGCGAAGGCCCGTGCATTCTGCAAAGAACGCAACGGCAGGCTGCCCACGGAGGACGAGTGGATCGCCGCCGCGGCCGGGGACAAGCCGCGCCGCTATCCGTGGGGCGACACCGGCGCGGTCTGCCGGCGCGCGGCGTTCGGCCTCGAGAAGGGGCCGTGCGCGAACGGCGCGACCGGTCCGGACACCGTCGGCGCGCATCCCGAGGGCGCGACCCCGCTCGGGATCCACGACCTCGCGGGCAACGTCGCGGAATGGGTCGAGACCGGCGGTCCGGAGGCGGTGCGCGGCGGCGCCTGGGACACCGAGCTCGCGACGGAGCTCCGGACGTGGGTCCGCCGGACGGTGCGTGGAGACGCCGAGGAGCCCACGATCGGCTTTCGCTGCGCCTACGACGTTGCTACAGGAACTGCCCCGCGATGACCTGCGCGATCCTCAGCATCGGCACCGAGATCACGCGCGGCGAGCTCGTGAACACGAACGCCGCCTGGCTCGCCGCCGCGCTCGCCGACCTCGGCTTCGAGGTGCTCGAGCACTGCACCGTCGACGACGACGAGGCGCGCATCGTGGCGGCGCTCGAGCGCCTGTCGAGGACGGCGAAGGTGATCGTGTCGACCGGCGGCCTCGGTCCGACCACCGACGATCTCACGACGGTCGCCGTGGCGAAGGCGCTCGGTGTTCCGCTCGAGCGCGACGAGGGCTCGCTCGACCAGATCCGCCGCCGCTTCGACAAGCTCGGACGCACGATGAGCGCGTCGAACGCGAAGCAGGCCGATTTTCCGAAGGGGGCGACCGTCCTCGCGAACCCGATCGGCACCGCGCCCGGCTTCGAGGTGAGCCTCGGCCAGGCGCGCGCGTTCTTCATGCCCGGCGTGCCGCGCGAGATGATGCGGATGTTCGACGAGCAGGTGACGCCGCGCATCCGCGAGCTGTCGCCGAACGACAGCCACCAGATCCGCTTCCGCACGTTCGGGCTGCCGGAGAGCGTCGTCGGCGAGAAGCTCGCCGGGATCGAGGAGCAGAACCCGGGCGTGACCATCGGGTACCGCGCGCACTTCCCCGAGATCGAGGTGAAGGTCCTCGCGCGCGCGAAGGACAAGTCCGAGGCCCACGAGCTCGCGACGCGCGTCGCCGCCGAGGTCCGCGCGCGCCTCTCCGACGTCGTCTACGGCGAGGGCGAGGACACGTTCCCCGGCGTCGTCGGCCGCGCGCTCCGGACGCGCGGCTGGACGCTCGCGATCGCCGAGTCGTGCACCGGCGGTCTCGTCGGGCACCTCCTCACGCGCGAGCCGGGCGCGTCCGACTTCCTCGTGCTCGACGCGGTGACGTACGCGAACTCGGCCAAGCAGCAGGTGCTCGGCGTCGACGAGGACGCGCTCCGCGGCCACGGCGCGGTGAGCGCGGAGGTCGCGACGCGCATGGCCGAGGGCGCGCGCCGCGTGTCGGGCGCGGACGTGGCGCTCTCGATCACCGGCATCGCGGGCCCGACCGGCGGCACCGAGACGAAGCCGGTCGGCCTCGTGTACCTCGCGGTGTCGACGAACAAGGGCACGGTGGTGAAGGAGCGGAACTTCCAGTACCGCGACCGTGCGCAGATCCAGACCATCGCCGCGTACGCGGGCTTGCAGATGGTCCTCGAAGCCTCCCGCTGACCTCACCGGCCCGCCCGTGTGGGCGTGGTAGCATTCGATGGATGACGGAGGCGGGACGTCGAGCTCCGAAGGTGATCCGGGTCGAACGACGAGGTCGTCCGGCACCCGCCGGGCTCTCTCCGTCGGAACGAATGGACGCGGTCTGGGAGCTCACTCTGCAGTGCCTGGCCTGGAATGGCGATGATGCGCGTGAACCAAGACTTGATCGAACTGCTACGCGCGTTCTCCGACCACAGCGTTGAGTTCATCGTCGTCGGGGCGCACGCGCTCGCCGCTCATGGTCATGTCCGCGCGACGAAAGATCTCGATGTGTGGATCCGGCCGAGCCAAGAAAACGCGGAGCACACGTACCGCGCGCTCGGTGCATTCGGAGCGCCGCTCTCGGATTTGACTGTCGAGGACCTCACGATTGAAGGCACCGTCTTCCAGATCGGCGTCCCGCCGAACCGCGTCGATGTCCTCACGTCGATCGACGGCGTCTCGTTCGAGGAGGCATGGGCCGATCGCATGCAGGCGCGTTTCGGCGGAGAGCCGGTCGCGGTTCTCTCGCGCGAGCACCTGATCCGGAACAAGCGCGCGTCGGGCCGCTTGCAAGATCTAGCGGACATCGAACGCCTCGAACGAGGCGAGGACTAGAGCGGCGCCGAGCCGTCGGCGAGCGGCGTCTTCTCGGTGACGCACGCGCCCGAGCGGCACTTCGCGGTCGCCTTGTAATCCCGCGGTCCGCGTGCGCCGATGACGGGGCACTTCGCGTGATCCTCGGCCGTGCAGTGCTCCGCGTTGTACGCGCGCGCCTCCTCGGCGTCGTCGCGGTGCATGGCGCTCTCGCAGTACGGGTTGTGACAGCAGTCGCCCTTCGGCTCGCACGAGAAGACGCACTCGTCGTCTTGCTTGCACTCCCGCGGCCCGACCGGCGAGGCCGGCGTCTTCTTGCACGCGACGAGCGCGATCGCGCCGGCCACCACGACGGCGACGACGAGGTCTCGCGCGCGCATCACTTCTGGCCGAGCACTTCGTCGGCCCACTTCTTCGCGGTCGCGCACGTGCCCGTCGAGGTCCACACGTCCTTCGCGACCTTCGCCGGTCCGGCCATGAGGACGATGTCCTTGTCCTTGCGCGCGAAGAGGAGCGGGCCGGTGTCCTTGCGCTCGAAGCAGAGCGTCCAGCCGTCGCCGATCGCCGGCTTGCCGAGGCTCTTCTTCAGGCCGGGCGAGACCTTCTGCATCGCGCGCTCGGCGAACGGCAGCGCGTCGTAGCGGGCGTGCACCACGAAGGCGATCTCGTCGCCCTTCTGGAACGCGGCGGACCGATCGCCGCCCCAGCCGGTCGCCGCGAGGCGCGCCTCGGTGTGATCGACCCACTCCTCGAACGTCAGCGCGAAGCCGAGCTCGCCGAAGGTGTCGTCGTCCTCCTTCTTCCAGCCCTCGCCGAGCGCCTGCGCGGTGGGCACGGGGACCGACAGGGCCGGCTCGTTCGCCTCCCACTTGTCGATGTGCAGGATCTGCTCGGTGGTCGTCGGCAGGCGCTCCCACGCCTTGTCGACCGCCGCCCAGCCGCCCTTGCGGCGGAGCGCCTGCACGAACGCGAGCCCGTCGACGTACGGGGCGATCAGCGTCGTCCGGAGGATGTGCGGCACCGTCCGGATGTCGCCGGTGTTGATCGCCGTGCGCATCATCTCGCGCAGCATGTCCTCGGGGATGTCGAGCGCGGTCTTGTTCTGCGCCTTCGGCGTCTTCGCGTCGAACATCACGAAGTCGAACATCGCGCTCGTCGCATCGCCCTCGGCGAGCGACGCGAGGGCGAGCGACTTGTCGCCCTGACCCGGCTTGTAATCGGAGCGAGACCGGAGGTCCCAGTGCTGGTCTTGCAGCGCGTGCACCAGCTCGTGCGCGAGCGTCGCCTGCGCCTCCTTCCCGCGCAGCTCCGACGCGAGATACATGGTGCCGTTCTTGGGATCGTAGAAGCCCTCGAGCTGCGCCTCGAGCAGGCGCATCATCTCGCCGAGGTAGTCGAACGTCGCGGGCGCGAAGCCCATGATCTGGATGAGCTGGCCCTCGCGGCGGAGCGCCTCCGGCGGGTATTCGCGGAGCGCCTTCTCCTTCACGCGCGCGACGAGCTCCTCGCGCCGGAGCTTCACGCCGGGCACGACCTTCGTCGACTTCACCCCGCGGAGCTCGCTCATCGTCTCGAGCGTGCGCGCGACGACGCGCTGCTCCTTCGGCGACAGCTGCGGATCGCGATCGTTCGTGCCCGCCGCGTCGCGGTCCTTCGGCGCCGGCGTGCCCGCATCGGCCGAAGCGGTCGAGGCCGCGGGCGGAGGGATCGCCGGCGCGGGCGCCTGCCCGCCGCCGCACGAGACGAGGAGGAGGGCCGCGGTCGCGAGCACGCGCTTCATCGCTTCGCCCCCTTCAGCGCGGCGATCGCCGACGCGTAGTCCTTGCCGTTGAAGACGGCGTTGCCCGCGACGAGGACGCGCGCGCCCGCGGCGATCGCGTCGGGTGCCGTGTCGGGGGTGATGCCGCCGTCGATCTCGAGATCGATCGGGAGCTTCCGGTCGTCGATCATCTTCCGGATCGCCGCGACCTTCGTCAGCTGCTCGCGGATGAAGGACTGACCGCCGAAGCCCGGGTTGACGCTCATGACGAGGACCTGATCGACCACCTCGAGGACGTAGCGGATCGACTCCTCCGAGGTCGAGGGATTCATGGTGACGCCCGCCCGCTTCCCCAGCGAGCGAATGTGGCAGAGCGTGCGATGCAGATGCGTGCACGCCTCGACGTGGATGGTGATCGTGTCCGCGCCCGCTTCGGCGAACGCGTCGACGTACCTCTCCGGCTCCACGATCATCAGGTGGACGTCGAGCGGCAGCTTCGTCACCTTCCGCAGGGCCTTCACCACCGGCGGGCCGATCGTGAGGTTCGGGACGAAGCGACCGTCCATCACGTCGACGTGGATCCAGTCGGCTCCGGCCGACTCGACCGCGGCGACCTCCTCTCCGAGTCGCGCGAAGTCGGCCGAGAGGATCGAGGGGGCAACGAGGATGGGTTGAGTCGTGCTCACGAGATCGGCGGTCCTCTTTT
>JBDHVD010000027.1:0-36836 GCA_039809525.1 Labilithrix sp.
CCCGACGGCAAGATCCTCGCGGCGGGCAGCAGCAAGGTCGCCGATCACTTCGACCTCACGCTCACGCGCTTCGACGCTACCGGCGTGCTCGACGGTACGTTCGGCAGCGGCGGCGTCACGACGACCGACGCCACCGCGCTCGTCGCCGAGCACGCGCGCGCGGTCGAGCTCCAGCCGGACGGCAAGATCCTCGTCGCAGGAAGCGCAGGCTCGACTCCGACCATCAGCCCCGACGTCCGCTCGGCCGACGCGCAGGCCCTCGTGCTCCGCTACAACGCCGACGGCTCGCTCGACACGACGTTTGCGGCGAGCGGCAAGCTCGTCACGAAGCTCGGCGCCGTCTCCGCCACGGCCTTCACCATCAAGCGGCGCATCGACGGGCGCATCTGGGTCGGCGGCATCCTCCACGACGGGAAGCGAGAGCACGCCTGGCTCGCCCGCCTGAACGCCAACGGCTCCTTCGACACCACCTTCGGGAGCGGAGGCGTCTACGTCGACGCCGCGACCACCGAGTCCAGCGTCCGCGCCATCGCCATCCAGTCCGACGGAAAGCTCCTCGCCGGTGGGCGCGCCTTCCGGAGCCCCACCGGAAACGACTTCGCTCTCTTCCGCCTCGAGCCGTGAGTCAGCGCGCCTGGGCCTTCGCGACCTCGTCGAGTACGATGCGCGCGAGGGGCGTGAGATCGTCGCGCTTCTCCTCGTTGTCGAGGACGAGATCGGGCGCGAGAGGCTCGGCGAACGGCAGATCGACCGCGACGACGCCGCTGACCTCGCCGCGGCGCGCGCGTGCGTAGAGGCCCTTGGGATCGCGCTCGACGAGGTGGTCGAGCGACACCCGCACGTAGACTTCGAAGTACCGCGTCGCGTTCTTGCGGTTCCACTCCTGCACTTCGTGAAAGAGCGACATCGTTGCGCAGAGCACGGTGTGGCCCTGCTTCGCGAGGTACGCGGCGAAGCGCGCGAGGCGGTAGGCGTTCAACAGACGCCCGGAGTGGTCGTGTCCGAGGTCGTCGCCGACCGCGGCGCGGAACTCGTCGCCGTCGAGGAGGACGGGAAGCTTGCCCTCGGCGCGGAGGAGCTCGGCGCACGTGCGCGCGAGCGTGCTCTTGCCGGCGCCGGAGAGGCCCGTGATCCACACGACGATGCCCTGGTTCATCGCTGATCTCCTGCGGCTCGAGCGAGCGTCGCGAGATCGTCGCTCGAGAGATACGTCGGCAAGACGGCGCGGTGAGGCCCCTCGTAGATGAAGAGCGCGCCCGCGGCGAGCGAGCGGAGCGCCGTCGTGCGCACCGTCTCGGCGAGATCGGCGACGGACGCGGCCCCACCGCAGACGACGATGGGCACGTCGAAGCGTCCGGAGAAGAGCCGGAGCAGCTTCTTGTCGTAACCGGCCTTCGTGCCGTCGCGGTGGACCGCGTTGACGACCACCTCGCCCGCGCCCATCGCGACGAGGCGCTCGGCCCAGCGGACCGGATCGCGCTCGGGTACGCGCCGTCCGGCATGCGAGAACACGCGGTAGCCGCCGCCGAAGGTGCGCGTGACGTCGACCGACGCGACGACGCACTGCGCGCCGAGCTCGGCGGAGAGCTTCGGGATGAGCGTCGGATCGTCGAAGGCGGCCGTGTTGATGCAGACCTTCTCGACGCCGATGTAGAGGAGGCGCCGCGCCTCCGCGATCGAGCGCACGCCGCCGCCGTAGGCGATCGGCATGAAGGCCTCGCTCGCGATCTGCTCGATGAGATCGAAGTCGGGGACGCCGCGCCGCTTGCTGACGTCGATGTCGGCGAGGATGAGCTCGTCGACCTCCTTCATGTTCCAGATGCGGACGATGTTCAGCGGATCGCCGACGTACTCCGGCCTGCGGAACCGCGTGGTCTTCACGGCGCCGCGGCGCGACAGGAGGAGGACGGGGATGACGCGGACCCTAATCACGGCGCGTGAGTCGGACGTAGTTGGCGAACACGCGGAGCCCGAAGCGATGGCTCTTCTCGGGGTGGAACTGCGTGCCGTAGACCTTGCCGCGGTGGAGCGCGCTCGCGAACTCGAGCCCGTAGTCGCACGTGGCGGCGACGTCGGCCGGGTCGTTGCAGACCACGTGATACGAGTGCACGTAGTAGAAGCGCGTGTCGTCGCCGAGGAGGCCGTCGAAGAGCGCCGTGTCCTTGCAGTGCGTGTCGTGCCACCCCATGTGCGGGATCTTGAGGTCGCGCGCGGCGCCCTCGAAGGCGAACCTCTTCGTCGACGCGTCGATCAGCGAGAGGCCTTCGAGCGTCCCTTCCTCGCTGCCCTTGGTGAGCAGCTGCATGCCGAGGCAGATGCCGAGGATCGGGACGTCCGCCGCGACGCGCGCCTTGATGGCGTCGAACAGGCCGAGCTCGCGGAGGTTCTTCACCCCGGTGTCGAAGGCGCCGATGCCCGGGAGCACCATGGCCTCGGCGTTCGCGAGGTCCGCCTCCGAGCGCGCGAGCGTCGGGGCGGCGCCGACGCGACGGAGCGCGTTCATCACCGAGCCGACGTTGTTCACGCCGTAGTCGATGACGGCGATCGGCGGCCGGCGTTCGTTCTTCGGAGCGGCGCTCTCCATGTAGGACAGCTCTACTTACGCGTTCGGCCCGCTTTGTAAAGCTGGTAAGAGACTCGTTGCCCGGCAAGGCCGCGGCATTCGAATGAGCATCTTCCGACGCCTGCTCAGCGACGCGGTGGTCTACAGCCTGACGCCGCTGCTGTCTTCGCTCGTCGGGTTCCTCCTCGTCCCGGTCTACACGCGGACGTTCTCGCCGACCGACTACGGCGCGCTCGCGCTCGTGAACACCACGACCACGCTGGCGACCATCTTCGTGGTGTTCGGGCTCGACAACTCGTCGGCCATCTGGTTCTGGGAGCACCCCGAGAAGCACGAGCGCTCGAAGACGTTCTCGTCCTGGCTCGCGTTCACGACGGTCACCTCGGTGGCGGTGGCCGCCCTCGCTCTCGTGCTTCGCGCGCCGCTCTCGCGGTGGCTCTTCGACGACGTGCGCCTGTCGGGCCTCTGGGTGCTCTTCGCCGTGAACCTGGTCGCGGTGAACATCCCGCGTATCGGCATCCTCTGGTACCGGATGGAGCGCAAGCCCTGGCCTGCGGTGGGGCTCGGCGCGGTCACCTCGGTCGGCACGGCCGCGTTCGGCGTCCTGTTCGTCGTCTACCTCCACGTCGGCCTCTCCGGCGTGATCGCGGGGCAGGCCATCGGATCCTGGCTCGGGACCATCGCTGCGCTGATCGCGCTCCGGCGGGTGTTCTCCGTCCGCGCCGTCGATCCGCCGCGCCTCCCGCCGATGCTGCGCGTGAGCGCTCCGCTCGTGCTCATGACGAACCTCAACTGGGTCATGAGCGGAGCCGTCGCGTACTTCGTGAACTTCCTCTGCTCGCGCGAAGACGCGGGGCTCTACCAGGTGGCGAACTCGCTCTCGAGCGTGCTCGGGCTCGTCATCTTCGCGTTCGATCAGGCCTGGGCGCCGATCGCGCTGTCGATCCGCGAGGTGCCGGTCGCGCGGCGCGTGTACGGCGTGACCGTGGAGGCCGCGCTCGTGCTCGGCCTGCTCCTCGCGTTCGCGGCGACCGTGTTCGCGACCCCCGCGCTCCTCGTCATCACGCACCCCGAGTACGTCCCCGCCCGCTGGGTGCTCGCGATCCTGGCGCTCAACACCGTGCTCATCAACGTGCCGTCCATCCTCAGCGTGACGTTCGCGCGTGAGAAGGTGACGATGCCGCTGGCGAAGGCGACGGCCGTCGGCGCCGTGGTCACCGTGGCGCTCGTCCCGCTCCTCGCTTCACGCATGGGGAAGGAGGGTGCCGCGCTGGCGGTCCTGGTCGGCACGCTGATCATCCTGGTGCTGACCTTCCGCGCGTCGCAGAGCGTGTTCCCGATCGACGTGCACCTCGGTCGCGTCGGCGGCGCGTCGGCGCTCATCGCGATCTGGGTGGCGCTCTTCGCCGGCGGGCGGCGCTTCGCGGAGAGCCTCGGGCCGATGATCGGGCTCGGTACGCTGCTCGTCCTCACGCTCGCGGCGGCGATCGCCCTGCTCTATCGCCGACCGCTCCGCGAGGCATGGGCGGAGGGCCGCGCGGCGCGCGAGACGTGAGCCCGGCGTTGGACCGTCCGGCATCGATGCGATAGGGTTCGCCCGTGCAACAGGCCGTTCCGAGCACGCAGGTGCGCAAGGCGCCCGTCCAGGCGGTCGCACCCGCGAGAGGCGAGTACCGCATCTGCACGCGCTGCGTGATGGACACGTCGGACGTCGACATCACGTTCGACGACAAGGGCGAGTGCATCCACTGCACGACGTACGAGGCGAAGGCGCGCCACGCGGGGAGGCTCGAGCCACACGAGAAGGCGGAGAAGCTCGCGCGCGCGGTCGAGATCATCAAGCGGGAAGGGAAGGGGCGGCGCTACGACTGCGTCGTCGGCCTGAGCGGCGGTGTCGACAGCTCGTACGTGGCGCTCAAGGTGAAGGAGCTCGGGCTCCGGCCGCTCGCGGTGCACCTCGACAACGGGTGGAACTCGGAGATCGCCGTCGGCAACATCGAGCGCGTCGTCCGCTCGCTCGGCATCGATCTCTACACCTGGGTGCTCGACTGGGAGGAGTTCCGCGATCTCCAGCTCGCGTACCTCCGCGCCGGGACGCCCGACTACGAGATCCCGAGCGACCACGCGATCTACGTCTCGAACTTCAAGACCGCCTGGCGCTTCCGCATCCCCTGGCTCGTCCTCGGGCACAACATCGCGAGCGAGCTCGTGCTGCCCCTCTCCTGGGCGCAGGGGCACTCCGACTGGCCGTACCTGCGCTCGGTGCACGAGCGCTACGGCCGTCGGCCGCTTCGCACGTTCCCCCACTTCAATGCGGCCGAGTACTTCCGCTTCCGCCGCTGGGGCGCCAGGCGGTCGTTCGCCATCCTCAACCACCTCGACTACGACCGCGGTCGCGCCATCGCGGAGCTCGAGCGCGCCGTCGGCTGGCGCAACTATGGCGGCAAGCACTACGAGTCGATCTACACGCGCTTCGTCCAGGGCTACATGCTCCCGGTGCGCTTCGGCTACGACAAGCGCCGCGCGCACCTCGCGAGCCAGGTCCTCTCGGGGCAGAAGACGCGCGACGAGGCGCTCGCGATCCTGGAGACGCCCACGTACGAGTCCGAGGACCTGCTCGAGCAGGACCGCATCTTCGTCCTCAAGAAGCTCGGCCTCACCGAGACGGCGTTCGAGGAGATCATGGCCGCGCCCCGTCGCACCGCCGCCGACTTCGACAGCCTCTTCACGTCGCGGCCGTACCGCGCAGGGCGCACCGTCTACCGCGCGGCTCGATCGCTGCTCGGCGTCAGCCGCTGAACTCGCGGTAGGCCTTCGTGCCGACGCTCAGCTCCTCGGGGAGCGGCTCGTCCTCGCCGACGTCGAGCCCGCGCATGCGGCCGTCCTCGAGGACGTAGCGGAGCTTCGACTCGGGGCACACGTAGACGCCGTCGGGCCCGGGCTTCATGCGGTGGCCGTGGCGGCTCACCCATCCGACCTGCCGTCCCGGGACGCCGACGATCATCGCGTAGTCCGGGACGTCGCGCGTGACCACGGCCCCGGCGGCGATGAACGCGTGCCGGCCGACGGTCGCGCCGCAGACGATCGTCGCGTTAGCGCCGATCGACGCGCCGCGCTTCACGAGCGTCTTCTCGTAGAGGTGGCGGCGGTTCACGGGCGAGCGCGGGTTCGACACGTTGGTGAACACGCACGAGGGTCCGAGGAAGACGTCGTCCTCGATGGTGACGCCGGGGTAGACCGAGACGTTGTTCTGGATCTTCACCCGGTGACCGATGTGGACGCCGTCTCCGACGAACACGTTCTGGCCCAGGTTGCAGGCGTCCCCGAGGCGCGCGCCCTTGGAGACGTGGCAGAAGAACCAGATCTTCGTGCCGGGACCGATCTCGCAGGGCTCGTCGACGTACGACGAGGGATGGACGAAGACGCCTTCGCGCGCGGTCATGCTCGCCTCTCAGGTGAGCGCGCGGCGCAGGGCATCGGCCACGTGGTCGATCTGCGCCCCGGTGAGCTCGGGGAACATCGGCAGGCTGAGGATCTCGGCCTCGAACGCCGACGCGTTGGGGAAGTCCTCGCGCGTGTGACCGAGGTAGCGGTACGCGCCGAGGCTCGGCAAGGTCGCCGGGTAGTGCACGCCGGTGTCGATCCCCTCCTCCTTCAGCCGCGTCCGCACGGCCTCGCGGCTCGGCACGCGCACGACGAAGAGGTGGTAGACGTGCTCGAAGCCGCTCGCCGCCGCGGGCAGCTCGAGGCCGCGGGTCCCGGCGAGGCGCGCGCGGTAGCGATCGGCGACGTCGATGCGAGCTCGCGTCCACTCGCGAAGGCGCGGCAGCTTCACCCCGAGGACGGCGGCCTGGAGGTTGTCGAGCCGGCTGTTCGTGCCCTCGAACTCGTGGTCGTACTTCGCCTTGCGACCGTGGTTCGCGAACATGCGCATCTTCTCCGCGAGCGCGTCGTCGTTCGTGACGATCGCGCCGGCGTCGCCGTAGGCGCCGAGGTTCTTGCCCGGATAGAAGCTGAAGCACGCGGCCGCGCCGAAGGAGCCGACCGGCCTCCCGCGATGCTCGCCGAGGTGCGCCTGCGCGCAGTCCTCGACGATCGCGCAGCCGTAGGCGCGCGCGAGCTCGCCTATCGTGGTCATGTCGCACGTGCGTCCGTAGAGGTGCACGGGGACGATCGCGCGTACGGGCGTGCCGTCGCGCTTCTGGCGCTGCAGCGTGCGCGCGAGGGCCTCGACGTCGAGCGTGTAGTCCTTCCCGCAATCGACGAACACCGGCCGTGCGCCCGCGAGGGTGATCGCCTCGGAGCTCGCGATGAACGAGTTCGCCGCGGTGACGACGTGATCGCCTGGCCCGATGCCGAGGCACTTGAGGGCGACGACGATCGCATCCGTACCGTTCGCGACGCCGATCGCGTGCTTCGCCGAATGCGCGGCGGCGAACGCCGCCTCGAACGCGCGGAGCGCCGGACCGCCGACGAACTCCGTCGCGTCGAGGACGCCGTGGATCGCGGCGTCCATCTCGCCTTTGAGCGAGGCGTACTGCGCCTTGAGGTCGAGGAAGGGGACCTTCACGCGCCCGCCTTTGTCGCGTGTCCGAGCTTGCTCCACTTGGGACGGAACCGGAGGCGTACCTCCTGGCCGGACTCGATCGACTCGTAGAGCGCGTTGATGAGCTCGAGGCTCTTGCGACCCTCGAGGCCATCGACCAACGCCGCTCTGTCGTTGGTGATGCAGTCGACCACGTGCTCGAGATAGGCCTGGTGCCCGAACCCGTAGACGTTGGGCGGGTTGACCGAGTGGCTCGCCAGCACGTCGGCGTCGTCCGGGAGCTTGTCTACGAAGTTCCAGTGACGGATCTCGTTCACCGCGAAGCCGGCGATTTCGACCGTGCCGTTCTCGCCGAGGATGGATAGAGACCCCTCGAGGTCCTTCGGCCGGACGGCGGTCGTGGCCTCGATGACGCCGAGCGCGCCGCTCGTGAACCGGAGGACGGCGACCGCGGTGTCCTCGGTCTCGACGTTCACGAGGGCCGTGCTGCTCTTTGCGAACACGGTCTCGACGTCCCCCATCATCCACTCGAGGAGATCGAGATGGTGGCTCGCCTGGTTTGCGAGGATGCCGCCGTCGTAGCGCCACGTGCCGCGCCACGCGTCCTGATCGTAGTACGCCTGCGTCCGGCACCAGCGCACGCGGACCGTGCCCATGACGAGCTTGCCGAAACGCCCGGCCTCGAACGCCTCCCGGAGCTTCACCACCGGACGGTTCCAGCGGTTCTGCTTCACGATGAACAGCCGGCATCCGGCGAGGTCGCAGGCGCGGATCATCGCGTCCGCATCGTCGAGCGTGAGCGCCATCGGTTTCTCGCAGACGATGGGCTTGCCGTGACGTGCCAGGCGGATGGTGTGCTCGGCGTGGAGCCCGCTCGGTGTCAGCACCGAGACGACGTCGGCCTTGGTGGCGACCATCATCTCGTCCATGTCGGTGAAGTGCGGGACGCCGTACTTCGTGCTGAACTCCGCAGCCCGCTCCGGAACGACGTCGCACACGCCGGCGAGCTCGGCGCCTGCCACTTGCTTCTGCGCGAGGAGCTGCGCGTGTCTATGAGCGATCCTCCCGCAGCCTACGAGCGCAAACCTGAGCATCTGGATGAACCTCGCCCGGCAATTGGTGGCGCGGGCACGCCTCGACGTTCGACGCGCTTTCTACCACGCCGCATCCGGATCCTGATAACCGCGCATCGATGTGCGCGACAATTTTCACGAATCGGCGTGTCGCGGCGACGCCAGGAGCTCCTCGCCGAACGCGACGAACCGCGGGACTTTCACCCGCCAGTCGAGCGTCTGCTCGGCGAACGAACGCATCGTCCGGACGAGGTCACCCTCACGAGAGACGCGCTCGGCGAACGCGAGCAGCGCGTCCGCCGAGAGGAGCGAGTCGTCGTTCGGGACGCGGAGGACGAACGGGCAGTCCGCGGGCAGATCGACGTCGTCGTATCCGAGCACCGTCGGCAGCCCGCGCGCGATGTACTCGCGGGTCTTGAGGACGGCCGCCTGCCGGAGCCCCGTGCGGAAGAAGGCGAGCGTGCTGATGCCGAGCGTCGCTCCGCGGAGGACGTCGTCGAGCGCCGCGCCGCTCAGCATGCCGTGGTGCCGAAGGACGGCCGCCTCGCCGATTGGCTCTTCGGTGCCGGGCGGGCCCGAGCCCTTGCCGATCATGTCGACGACGATTCGCGTGTCGCCGCGATAGGAGCGCAACATCGCGAGCAGGCGGTCGGTCCCGTGCCAGACGGCGTGCGAGCTCGCCATGAACGCGAGGCGGAGCTCGTTTCCGTCGTACGGAACGAACCCGGTCTCCGCGATCGTCTTCACGTCGACGCCGTTCGCGACGGTGCGCCCCGGCACGCGATTCCCCGCTCGAGCGAGCTGGTAGTCGCGGATCTCGTCCGTGACGCCGACGAGCCCGTCGACGTTACGGAGGACGCGGCGGCCCTGGACGTACTCGAGCGCCGCCCGCGCGAGGATCCCGGGCGACCGACCGGCCGACAGCTGCTCGACGAGCTCCTTCGCGTGATGGACGGTGGCGACGCGCGCCTTCGTCCGCCGGATGAACCGAAGGGGGTCGAGGTCCACCGCCGTCGGGTAGCGCAGGAAGACCACGTCGTAGGCGCCGAGCTCGGGGACGGAGGCGAGCAGCCGCGCCTTCGTGAGGCGCGAGATGCGGGTGAGCGCGCGAGGGACGGGGCCGTAGCGAAGGTACCGGACGCCGCCCTCGACGCCCGTACGGTCGGGGTTCACGACGATGACGTCGACGGGCACGCCGATCTCGGCGGCGGCGCGCGCCTGACCCATCATCGCCTTGTCGATCCCGGCGAACCGGACCCCGAGCTCCAATGCCACGAGCGCGCACCGCACGCGCACCTTATAGCCGAGGCGAGGAGGAGAGGCGCCGTCCTCGCTTCCACACGAGAAGGCTCAGCACCAAGCTCACTACGGACACCGCGAGCGCGGCACGGGCCATCTGCTGCCCCAGCCCCATCCCGATCGAACGCTTGCCCGCGTCGACGAAAAGGCCGCGGAACGGCCAAGGCGCCGCTCTTGCTCCGCGTCGGGTATAGAGCCACGGATCGGGGTAGACGATCTCGTCGAACTCGTGCGGTGCGTCCTCGCGAAGGGAGCTGGTCGCCGCGACGGGCGCGATTTCCGCATGCCCGCTCAGCAGCAAGCTCGCTGCGGAGAGCGGGTGCTCCGCGCCTCCGTAGACGGTACCGAAGGTCGGATCGAAGACGACCCAGCCGAGATGCTCGTCGAAGACCTCGTCCACGTTGTGCCCCCTTGGCCCGATGAGCTGCACCTGGCGGGCATGGATGCCGGACGCGAGCAGCGCCGTAGCGAGGAGCCCGGAGCGCGTCACGCAGTGCCCGGAGGCGCCGCCCATCCGGAGCCTCAGATCCTCGACGGGATCGTACGCTCCGTCGAGGAACTCGTGGTTGGGGTCGCCGTGAGGGAAATGACGCGCGAGCACGTTCGAGAAGCAGATCGCAGCTTCGAGCCCGCGCCTGCCCGGACAGTCCTGCGCCACGAGCTCGCGAAACGGATCCAAGCTTCGGTCGTGGTGCAGGGCGTCCGTCGCCCAGCGTAGCGGGCCGAGCTGGAACCCGTCGCTCGTAGGGGCAGCCGACAGCTCTTCGATCGTGACCCGCTCGTGGACGCTGGACCGACCAGGGAGTGAGGACACGGCGACGAGAGAGGCAGCCATGATGACGGCGCTCGTGTACACGGCTGGGCGCGCAAGGGGCATGCGATCATCGAAGTGCCTCGAGCGGGCTGCGCGCAGACTCGCCCGCCATGGTCGCCTGCCTGGCCGGGGCGAGCGTCGCGTGGTAATCGACCTCACGATGGTGGACGCCGGATGCTGATCGGCTTCGTCCTCGCGATCCTGTTCTTCGGGGTGCTCGTGGCCGTTCTGGGGCTGCTCGCGCCGGAGCACCGGAGAGGGAAGCTGCCGGGCATCGTCCTCGGCGGCTACGTCCTGCGCTTGATCATTCAGTTCTTCATCCGCGACGTGCAGCTCTTCTCGCACGCCGCCGGCGGCGACTCGCAGCTGTACGAGGCGTATGGCCGCCTCATCTCGCTGATGTGGCGCGAGCGCGGTTTCGAGTTCATCACCGCGCACGATTTTCCGCAGATCGGCGCAACCTCGCTGCCGCCGAACCTCTTCGCGCTGATCATCCACCTGAACGACGGAGAGCCTGCGCGCCTCGGGTGCACGGCCCTCGTGGCGGTCGCCGCGGCGCTCACCGCCATCAACCTGTACAGCCTCTGCGTCGAGCTCGGCGCGAGCCGGGAGCGCGCGCTCCTGTTCGCCACGATCATCTACTTCGAGCCCGGGTTCCTCTTCTACACGTCGGACATGTACAAGGACGGCCTCGTCGTGTGCTTCGCGTTCGGGGCCCTCGCGAGCGCGATCCGGCTCAGCTCCAAGCTGACGCCCCTGCACGTCGTCCTCGGCGTCCTCTGCGCGTTCGCGCTCTGGTTCGTGCGCTACTACCTCGTCTTCGTGACGGTCGCTCCGATGCTCGTCGGCGCCATCGGCGTCGGGAGCAAGAACATCGCGCGCCCGGTGATCGCCGCGGTGACCCTCGCCACGGCGGTCGTCGCCCTCGCGGCGTTCACCGACATCCTCCAGATGGCGACGCAGCGCGCGGAGGAGACGTACGACGTCGGGACGTCGACGCGCGTCATCATGGCGAACGCGAACAAGGGCGGCTCGGGCGTCGTCTTCGATGACGGCGGGGTCCCTTATCGCGCTCTCCCGCAGAAGCTCGCGTACACGCTCTTCTCGCCCTTTCCGTGGGCGGGCGGCTCGATCGGTTTCCACATCGGCAAGCTCGACGTCTTCCTCTGGTACTTCATCATCTACCGGGCGGTGCGGGCGGCGCGGCAGGTGGACCGGCGCGTCGCCCTGATGTTCGCGACATTCGTCCTCCCGACGACGGTGATGTACGCGATGACGGTCTCGAACGTCGGCCTCATCCTCCGCCAGCGGCTCATCATCGTCGTGGTGACGGCGGTGCTCGCCTCGCTGTACGTCCCGAAGGAGCGCGCGCGAGTGGCCCGCGCGCGGCCCGCGCGCAGGGTGCAGCGGGCGCGTCTCGCCGCGTGACGATCAGCGTACGAGCGATCGGTAGACCTCGAGGGTGCGTGCGAGCACCTCCTCGACGGCGAAGGCCGGCGCGGCGTCCGCGGCCGCATGCGCCATGCGTTCGAGGGCAGGACGATCGGCGAGGACCGTCCCGAGCGCGTCTGCCAGCGCCTGCGCATCCCGCGGCGGAACGAGCACGCCGAAGTCGCCGGCGGCGAGGACGTCGCGGCAGCCCGGGACGTCCGTCGTGACGATCGGGCGCCCTGCGGCGCACGCCTCGAGCAGCGACTTCGGCATCCCTTCGCGGTACGACGGCAGGCAGACGACGGTCGCGCCCGCCAGCACCTCCGGCATGTCCGAGCGCATGCCCCACCACTCGACGGCGCCCTCGGAGACCCACTGCTCGATGCGCTCTCGCGGGACCGCCGCGGGGTTGCCCGGATCGATCCCACCGACCAGGACGAAGCGCGCGCGGACGCCCCGGCTCTTCAGGATCCGCGCGGCCTCGACCAGCTCCGCGACGCCCTTGTCCCAGAGCATGCGGCTCGGCAGGACCACGACCGGGACATCGCGGGGCAGGGGCGTCGCCCGGAAGGAAGACAGATCCACGCCGCTCCCTCGCACCATGACGACGCGGGAGGTGCGGATCGCTCCGCCGAACGTGGCGCGGTCGTCTTCGTTCTGGAAGATCACCGCGCAGTTCGGGTGGGACGTCGCGAGGCGGTACGTCGCGCGGATGGCGTGGCGGAGCGCGCGCGCACGAGGCTCGTCGGAGATGAAGACGTAGCCCAGGCCGGTCACGGCATGCACGACGGCCGGGACGCGGGCGATGCGCGCCGCGATGCCGCCGTAGAGGATCGGCTTGGCGGTGACGTGGTGGACGATGTCGGGCGCGACCTCGCGGTAGAGCTTCACGAGCGCGGCGATCGTACGGAGCTCGTCTGCCGGAGAAGTCCCGCGTCGCGAGAGCGGGATCGGGTGGAACGCGAGGCCGGCCTTTTCGATGCGAGGCGATGCGTCGTCCCGCGGCGTGGCGATGTGCACGTCGTAGCCGGCATCGCGTGCGCCGAGCGCGAGCGGCAGCCGGTGGGAGAGGAAGAAGGCGGCGTCGTTGACCACCATGAGCAAGCGACGGCTTGCGGGCATCGGACGGTCATCGTACTAGACGACGCGTCGTGTGGATCGTCACGGGTGCATCCGGCTTCGTGGGAGGGCACGTGCTCGCGCGCCTCGGCTCCGCCGCGCGTGGGCTCCATCGCCGCGACCTCGGCGACTGGACGGAGCCCACCCTCCGCCGCGCGCTCGAGGGCGCCGAGGGCGTGATCCACTCGGCGAGCGTCGTGCATCGTCCCGGGACGCCGTCCGCCGAGTACACGCGCTTCAACGTCGAAGGCACGCGGGCGCTCGTCGAAGCCGCGCGTGCGGCCGGCGTGAAGCGGTTCGTGTTCATGAGCTCGATCAAGGTGCACGGTGAGATGCCCGCCGGCGTGATCGACGAGCACACGCCGGTCGCCGCCGAGGCCGACTACGCGCGCACGAAGGCCGAGGCGGAGCGGATCGTCCTCGCCGCGTCGGATCTCCGGCCGGTCGTCTTGAGGCTCTGCCCCGTCTACGGCCGCGGCGACAAGGGGAACGTGAGGACGGTGATCCGCGCGATCGCCCGGAGGAGGTTCTTCGTCCCCGGCGACGGCTCGACGCGCAAGAGCATCGTGCACGTCTCCACGGTGGCCGACGTCGTCCGTGCGGCATCGGAGAAGGACGCGACGGGCGTCTTCGTCGTCGCCGACCGCCACGCGCCGTCGATGCGCGAGCTCGCCGACACGATCGCGAAGCTCCTCGGCCGGCGGCGGCCGCTGTCAATCCCACGTCCGATCCTGCGCGGCACCGCAGCGCTCGTCGGGCGCGCCGCGCGCGCCGCTCGAATCAAGACGCCGGTCTCGGGCGAGCTCATCGACAAGGCGATGACGAGCAGCGTGTGCGATCCGTCGCGGGCCGAGCGAGAGCTCGGCGTGACGTGCTCCGTCGACCTCGAGGAGGCGCTCGCCGAGGAGATCCACTGGCTACGGAGCGTTCGCGCGCTCTGACTCGCGGCGAACCACCCAGCGCCACACGAGCGCCAGACCGAGGACCGACGCGCCCCAGGCGAGCGCAATCGCTCCCGCGGCGGACGAGGCGAGCAGCGCGCCGGTGCAGGAGACGCCGATCCAGGCCATGTACACGAGCAGCACCTCGCGATGCGCGAGCCCGGTCTGGACCGCGCGCTGGTAGAGGTGCGTCCGGTGCGCTTGCCAGACCTTCTCCCTGCGGAGCGCGCGCCGGAAGATCGTGAACGTCCCGTCGAGCAGGAAGGGCGCGAGCGGAAGCGCGCTCTCGGTCAGCGGCTTGTCGTGGTGCATCCCGAGCACGGCGAGCGCGGCGAACGCCATGCCGATGAAGGTGCTGCCGGCGTCCCCCATGAAGATGCGCGCAGGCGGGAAGTTGTGCGCGAGGAAGCCGGACGCCGATGCGCCGAGCGCGAGCGCGAACAGTGATGGTGAGCCGCCTCCGAGCAGCGCGGCGAGCGCAGCCGATGCCGCCACGGTCTGGAAGCCGGCGAGGCCGTCCATGCCGTCCATGAAGTTGTAGATGTTCAGGACGCCGACGATCCACACGACGAGGATCGCGCCGGTCACGAGCGACGGCACCGGCAGCGCGATCCCGCGCGCGACGAGCAGGGGAGGCACGCCGGCGATCCAGACGAACGCGATCGCCGCCGCGAACTGGAGCGCGAAGCGTGTCAGCGCCGAGACGGGCCTCAGATCGTCGCGGAGCCCGACGAGCGCGATGCCTCCGCAGAGGACGACGAGCACGCGCAGCTCCCTCGACGCGAGCTGCCAGGTCGCCATCGAGGCGAGGAGCGTCGTGACGACGATCGCGACGCCGCCGAGGCGCGGCGTCGGCGCGGTGTGGAGGCTGCGCTCGTTCACCGCGTCGAGCAGGGCGCGATGGATCGCCTGACGGCGGATCACCTCGCAGAGCGCGAGGCTCACCACGAAGCACGCGATCGCCGCCGCCGTGAGAACGCGCGCGTAGCCGGACACGCCTCCGTCCCTATCACAGCGAACAGCGGCGTGTTATCCGTCGAGGATGCGCGCGACGCTCGGGCTCGTGGCCGCGCTTTCGCTGATGGCAGCTCCACAGGCGTGCGCACCCGCCGAGCGCATCTCCGACGGAGAGTCCGTCGGCCGCGCGCGCGCGGCGGTCGGGTTCTCACCGACCGGAGCGATGACGCAGGCCCGCGGCAGGCACGGCGCGGCGCGTCTCGCCGACGGCCGGATCCTCGTCGTGGGAGGCGGCAATGACCAGGTCGTCGAGATCTACGATCCCGCCTCGGGCACGTTCGCCGCCGTGCCGGGAGCTGTGTTCCCGAACGACTACTACCTGGGCATGAGTTGCGCCTCCTGCCCCCCGCAAGGGGTGACCCTCCTGTCGGGGGAGCCGTTCTGGCCCACGCACTACCACGGCGTGATCTTCGATTCGGGTGCCGGTGCGTTCCGTGCCACGAGCGGCTCCTTCGATCCGAGCTACCGATTCTGCTTGGGAAGGGTTCCGACGCTCCTCCAGGACGGGCGGGTGCTGTTCACCGGCGGCATCCAGGACGCGAAGACGGCGCGACCGAGCCTGACGACTGCGGCGCTGTTCGATCCGGCGACCGAGACGTTCGCGCTCACGGGCTCGATGGGCGAGAGAAGGCTGAGGCACACCGCGACGCTCCTGGCCGATGGGAAGGTGCTGATCGTCGGAGGGGAGAACACCCATCCTGTCGCCCGACACGCGAGCGCGGAGGTCTACGATCCGGCGACCGGCGCATTCTCCGCGACGGGCTCGATGGCGCAGGCGCGCAGCGGCCACTCCGCGCACCGCCTGCCGTCGGGGAAGGTCCTCGTCGCGGGGGGTGTCGATGCTGCGGGCGTGCTGGTCCCCGTCGCCGAGCTCTACGATGTCGCCACCGGCACCTTCGCCGCGACCGGATCGATGGTGGTTTCGCGACTCGGTTTCGCCGCGACGCAGCTGCTCGACGGTCGCGTCCTCTTCACGGGGGGCGTCGATGCAAACGATGCCGTGACGGCGACGGCGGAGATCTACGATCCGGCGACGGGGAGCTTCGCGCCCGTCCCGCCCATGACGACGGTGCGCAGGCATCACACGGCGACGACGTTGCTCTCAGGCGAAGTGCTCCTCACCGGCTCCTGGGGGCGGAGCGCCTCCGCCGAGCTCTTCGACCCGACGGTGCCCGCCGCCGACGCCGGACCGCTGGCCGACGCCGGAACACCGGATGCGGCCGGACTCGAGGCGGGCGCCATCGACGCGGGGGCGCGCGATGCCGCCGGCGTTCCGCCCCCGAAGGACGCGGGCAGCGGGCGCCTCGACGGCGACCGGGGGAAGGATGCGCTCGCGGACGAAGTTTTCGTCGGAGGGGGCGGTTGCGGAGTCGGGCGCGAGGCGCCGCTCGCGTGCGCCGCGCCGATCGTGGTGGTCGCCGCGCTCGCGTCCCTGCGCCTGCGCCGCCGCGCGCGCATGCCACGCTGATCTGACTTAGCCGCCCTGGACAGCGCCTCGCGCGGTGGCATCATCACCGCCCATGAAGGCCGAGGGGGAGGGGCGCCGCGCGATCGCCGCGCGGGCGGGCGTGCTCGTCCTGCTCGTCGCGTGCGGATCGTCGTCCGACGCAGGGGCCCCGGGCGCATCGGGCGCCCCGGCCGCGGGTCCCGCGCCTTCGGCGACGTCGTCCGCTACCCCGCGGGCTCCCGCTCCGTCGAGCGATGCAGGCGCTCCGGCGGCGCCTGCTCCCGATGGCTCCCCCTGCACCGACGCGAGCGGATGCATCAGCAACGTCTGCAAGGCGGGCAGGTGTGCCGCGCCGTCGCCCGCGGACGGCCGGAAGAACGGCACGGAGACGGACGTCGATTGCGGCGGATCGGATCCGGCGACGCCGCGCTGCAAGGCCCACGCGACGTGCGCCGCCCCGAGGGACTGCGCGAGCCAGCTCTGCGGGACGAAGGGACGGGCGGCCGGCCGGTGCCTCCAGGCGCCGAGCTGCGACGGCGGTCCCGGCACCTTCTCGTGCGGCCTCGCGGGCGACGAGGACTGCTGCACGAGCTTGCCGGTGCCAGGCGGGAGCTACCTCCGGCAGGGGCACGTCGAGAACCCGGCGACCGTGAGCGCGTTCGCGCTCGACGAGTACGAGATCACCGTGGGGCGCCTTCGCGCGTATTTCGAGGCCGTCGGCTGGAGCCCGAAGGCGAATCCACCTGCACCTGGCGCGGGCGCCCACCCGAAGATCCCGAACAGCGGGTGGCGCGCGACGTTCGACGTCCGCCTGCCCGCGAGCGCGATCGAGATCCACGACCGCCTCGGGGCCGCGGGCTGCACCGTGGGCGGAGACAACACCGACGGCGGTGCTGCAACGTGGACGGCGACGCCCGGGCCGTACGAGGCGCTGCCGATCACGTGCATCGACTGGTACACGCTCTTCGCCTTCTGCGTCTGGGACCGCGGACGCCTTCCGACGGACGCCGAGTGGGGCTTCGCGGCCGAGGGCGGCGACGAGCAACGCGACTACGCTTGGGGCAAGGGCGGGCCGCTCACGTGGAGCCCCGCGACGAAGGAGCTCGTCGTGACCGGGCTCCTCGATCCGGTCGACGGCCTGACGAAGCAGACCTGGGGGACGCCGCTGCGGACGGTGGATCCCGTGACGGGTCAGGTGAACGACGGCCCCGCGCACATCTCGCCGCCGGGACGGACGAAGGGCTACGCGCGCTGGGGTCACGCCGACCTCACGGGGAACGTCCTCGAGTTCCTGCTCGACGTGATTCCGACGCCCGAAGGGCAGTGCACCGACTGCGCGAACGTAAATTTCCCCGACCCGCCGCAGGGCGACGTCGGGGTCTATCCACCCTACTGGGTGGTGCCCGAGCCGTCCGATCCGTCGGTCGACGAGGACTTCCCCGACGGGATGCGCTCGCTCCGCGGGGGCTCGTGGGACCCGACCCACATCCTCTACGCGACGTTCCGGTACCACTACAAGGTCCAGAAGACGTACTACGCCGCGGGCGGTCGCTGCGCCCGCTGAACGCTCGGCCTTTCTCGCGCCACCAACGATCGCGAGCGTTTCCGGCGGGATCGCCGGTCAGGAAGCTTCAATCCCGGCCGAGAAGACGCTAAGTGAGGCCCGTGACTAGGTTCTGGACCGATCGACCGACGTTCGTCACCGGGGGCGCAGGCCTCGTCGGCAGCTGGCTCGTGCGGCGCCTCGTCGAGGCGGGGGCCGACGTGGTCTGCCTCGTACGCGACTGGGTCCCCCAGAGCGAGCTCGTCCGGAGCAAGACGATCGACCGCGTGCGCGTGGTGCGCGGCGACGTCTGCGACCAGGAGCTGATGGAGCGGATCCTCGGCGAGTACGAGATCTCGACGGTCATCCACCTGGCGGCGCAGACCATCGTCGGCATCGCGAACCGCAACCCGGTCTCGACGTTCGAGGCGAACATCAAGGGCACCTGGGCGCTCCTCGAGGCGTGCCGCCGGAGCCCGAAGGTCGAGTCGATCGTCGTTGCCTCGAGCGACAAGGCGTACGGCGACGCGAAGGTGATGCCCTACGACGAGACCACGCGCCTCGAGGGCAAGCACCCGTACGACGTGAGCAAGTCGTGCGCGGATCTCATCACGCAGAGCTACGCGCACACCTACGGCCTGCCGGTCGTCGTCACCCGCTGCGGCAACTTCTACGGCGGCGGCGATCTCAACTGGAACCGCATCGTCCCCGGTACGATCCGCAGCGTCGTGCGCGGCGAGCGCCCGCTCATCCGGTCCGACGGCGAGTTCGTGCGCGACTACTTCTACGTCGAGGAAGGCGCGCGCGTGTACATGATGCTCGCCGAGCGACTCGCCCAGGACGCGAAGCTCCGCGGCGAGGCGTTCAACTTCTCGAACGAGATGCAGGTCACGGTCCTCGAGCTCGTGGACAAGATCCTGCGTGCGATGAAGAGCGATCTGAAGCCGGACGTGCGAAACGAGCCGATCAAGGAGATCCGGATCCAGTACCTGTCGGCGAAGAAAGCGCGCGAAGCGCTCGGGTGGAAGCCGGAGCTCTCGCTGGACGAGGGCCTCACGCGAACAATCGCGTGGTACCGGGAGTTCCTCGGCGCATGAGCACCATCTGCGCCTGCCGCGCGTGCGACGGCGAGAAGCTCACGCTCGTCCTCTCCCTCGGCGAGACGCCGCTCGCGAACGCGCTCGTCGATCCCACGCGCCGCGGCGAGCCCGAGCCGCGCTACCTGCTGGACCTCGTGCTCTGCGAGAGCTGCTCGCTCCTCCAGATCACCGAGACTGTCCCGCCCGAGATCCTCTTCCGGGACTACCGGTACTTCTCGTCGTTCTCGGACACGATGCTTCGCCATGCGAAGGCGATCGCCGATCGGCTCGTCGACGAGCGGAAGCTGGGAAGCTCGAGCCTCGCCGCGGAGATCGCGTCCAACGACGGCTACCTGCTGAAGAACTACGTCGCGCGCGGCGTGCCGGTGCTCGGGATCGAGCCGGCGCGCAACGTCGCAAAGGTCGCCGAAGAAAGAGGGGTCCGCACGATCGCCGAGTTCTTCGGCAAGGACCTCGGCGCCGAGCTGGCGGGGAAGGGGATGCGGGCGGACGTCCTTCACGCGAACAACGTGATGGCGCACGTGCCGGACATCCGCGGCGTGCTCGCCGGCGTGCACGCCTTCCTGAAGGAAGGCGGCGTGTTCGTGATGGAGTCGCCGTACGTCAAGCCGATGCTCGACCACTGCGAGTTCGATACCATCTACCACGAGCACCTCTTCTACTGGTCGCTCACGGCGCTCGGCGCGGTCGCACGCCGGACGGGGCTCGAGGTCGTCGACGTCGAGCACCTCCCGATCCACGGCGGATCGGTCCGCGTCTTCATGCAGCGCGAAGGCGTGTCGAAGCCGAGCGCGGCGGTCACGACCCTCCTCGCGGAGGAGCACGCGTGGGGCGTCGGGCGCGCGGACGCCTACCGCCCGTTCGCGGAGCGCGTGGCGCGCCTCAAGGAGGAGCTCGTGGCGCTGGTCCGCCGGCTCAAGGCGGAGGGCAAGACCATCGCCGCGTACGGCGCGGCCGCGAAGGGAAGCACGCTCCTCAACCACTTCGGGATCGGCTCGGACGTCATCGACTTCGTCGCCGATCGCAGCACGCACAAGCAGGGTCGGCTGATGCCCGGCGTCGGGATCCCGATCGTCGCGCCCGACGAGCTCGTGAAACGCCGGCCGGACTACTGCCTGCTGCTCACGTGGAATTTCGCCGGCGAGATTCTCGCGCAGCAGCAGCCGTATCGTGATGCGGGCGGGAAGTTCATCGTGCCGGTGCCGGAGGTGACGATCCGATGAGCGAGAAGCTCCCTGACGGCGCGCGCATTCTCCGCGGCGACCGCCCGATCGAGGGCGTGCGCGTGATCCCGCTCCGCCGCATCCCCGACGAGCGTGGGACGATCTTCCACATGCTTCGCGCGAGTGATCCGCACTTCATGCAGTTCGGCGAGATCTACTTCTCGTCGATCTACGCGGGCGTCGTGAAGGGCTGGCACAAGCATCGCGACATGACCCTCCACTACGCCTGTCCGCACGGCCGCGTGAAATGCGCGGTCTACGACGATCGCGATGGATCGCCGACGCGAGGCAGTTTGATGGAGGTCCAGCTCGGGCCCGACAGCTACAACCTGCTGGTCGTCCCGCCGGGCACGTGGAACGGCTTCAAGGGCCTCTCGGAGGTGTCGCTCGTCGCGAATGCGTGCACCCACGCGCACGATCCGTCGCGCTCGGACCGCCTCGATCCATTCGTGAACGAGATCCCGTATGACTGGGCGCTCGTGAACCACTGAGGAGGGTCTCGTGCGAGTCCTCGTCACCGGTGCAGCAGGCTTCTTCGGCTCGCGGATCTCCGCCCATTTCGAGGGTGACGAGGTCCACGCCATCGACGTCCCGGCCGCGCCGCGGGCGCGGCTCGAGGCGCTCGCGCCCGGGGCAAAGGTCCACGCGGTCGATCTGCTCGACGCGCAGGCCGTGCGTCGGCTCGTTGACGACGTGCGACCGGAGCTCGCGATCCACCTCGCGTGGTACGCGGTCCCCGGGCGGTACCTGCACGCCGAGGAGAACCTCGACCACGTCGAGGCGACGATCCATCTCGCTCGCGCGCTCGCGGGCGCGGGCTGCGCGAGGCTCGTCACCGCCGGCACGTGCTTCGAATACCACACGGCGCAGGGCCTCCTCGCGGAGACCTCGCGGACGCTGCCGCGCTCGCTCTACGCTGCGTGCAAGCTCTCCGTCGCTCAGATCCTCGGTGCTGCGACCGAGCGATGGGGCATCTCGTTCGCCCACCTGCGCTTCTTCTACCAGTACGGTCCCTGGGAGGCGCCGCAACGGCTCGTGCCCGCGGTCATCGAGCCGCTCCTCCGGGGCGAAGAGGCGCGGGTGACCTCCGGCGATCAGGTCCGCGACTTCCTTCACATCGACGACGTTGCCCGCGCCGTGGTGCTCGCGGCGCGGTCGGAAAAGCAAGGAGTCATCAACGTCGGCTCGGGCGTCCCCGTGCGCGTGCGCGACGTGGTGAAGGCAGCCGCGCGTGCGTGTGGCAGGCCGGAGCTCGTTCGCTACGGGGCGCTTCCGGGGCGCCCGGACGATCCGCCGTTCGTCTGCGCCGACACGAGCGTGCTCCGTGGGCTGGGCTTTCAACCCCGCTTTGATCTCGACGCGGGGCTCGAGGATACCGTCGCCTGGTACCGATCGAGAGGTCCCCGATGAAACCGCAGTGCGAGGCCGCGCCGGCGATCACCGTCCTTCTGCCCTCGATCGGGCGGATGGATTACCTCCCGGAGACGAAGCGGAGCCTGCTCGCGCAGACACGCGGGGACTTCCGCGTGCTCGTCCTCGACAACGCTTCGCCGCCCGACGCGCGCGACTTCTTCCGTCACTGGGCGGACGAGGACGACCGCGTGGAGATCGCGCGCGTGGACGCGCGCGTGCCGATGTTCTCGAACTTCAACCGCGGCATGCGCGCGGTGCAGACGCCGCTCGTCACTTTCTTCCACGACGACGACGTGTACCTCCCGCGGTACCTCGAGGTGCTCGCAGGCGCCCTCGACGCGCACCCGACGGCCGCCTTCGCCGGCAGCAACTTCGACTTCGTCGACGAGCAGGGGCGCGTCACCGAGGAGCGGCGCTGGATCAAACGAACGGAGCTCTGGTCCGGTCCCCGCTACGTCGCCGAGCTCGTCGGTCGGAGCCGCAACCCCGTGCCCATGCCCGGGTTGGTATTTCGCCGGAGTGCGTTCCCGGAGGAAGGCTTCGACGAGTCGCTCCCCATCCACTTTGGCGACTTCGTGCTCCTCATGCGCGCAGCCGAGGAGGGCGGGATGGTGGCGTGTGCGGAGCCGGTGGTGAAGATCCGGAAGCACGCCGCGCAGGCCAGCAACATGCACCTCAGCCGAAGCATCGGCATGCGAAGCGAGCTCATGCGCACATATCTCGCCGAGTACGCGGCCCGCCATCCGGGGGAGCGTGCGCTCGTCGCCTCGCTCGAGCGGCGGATCGCGCTCGCGCACCGCGCGGGCATGTTGTGGGGCTGGCTCTCCGCCGAGGACGGCCGCGAGCGCGAGGCGTGCCTCGCGGCGCTGGGCGAGAGCGCGCCCGATCGTGCCGTGCGGAACGCGCTGCGCTGGGCCGATCGCAAGGGCCTCCGTCCGAGCGGGATCGGTGCGCAGCTCACCAAGGTCGCGCGTACCGCCGCGGAGACCCTGCGGCTCTGAGGGAACGTGATGCGTAACGTCGATCGAGAGACGGTGGAGGGCTTCGGCGACGAGTGGAGCCGGTTCGATCAATCGGGGGCGACCGCCGCCGAGCTGGCGGAGCTCTTCGATGCCTACTTCGCGGTGTTCCCCTGGTCGTCGCTCCCCGAGGGCGCCGTCGGCTTCGATGCGGGCGTCGGGAGCGGCCGCTGGGCCAGGCTCGTTGCTCCGCGCGTCGGCCACCTGCACTGCGTCGACGCGAGCGCCGATGCGCTCGCCGTCGCGCGCGCGAACCTCGCTGCGGCGCAGAACGTCACGCTCCATCATTCGAGCATCGCCGACATGCCGTTTTCCGACGGCAGCATGGACTTCGGCTACAGCCTCGGCGTCCTCCACCACATGCCCGACACCGAGGCGGCCATCGCGGCGTGCGTGAACAAGCTCAAGCCCGGCGCGCCGCTCCTCCTCTATCTGTACTACGCGTTCGACAATCGCCCGGCGTGGTTCCGTTCGCTGTGGATGGCGAGCGACGCTGCCCGGCGCGTGGTGAGCCGCCTTCCCGGGCCGATGCGCTACGCGACGAGCCAGGCGCTCGCCGCCTCCGTGTACTGGCCGCTCGCCCGGTCGGCGCGCGTGCTCGAGCGCCTCGGCGCTGACGTCGAGCGGTTGCCGCTCTCCGCCTATCGCGAGCGCAGCTTCTACGTGATGCGCAACGATGCGCTCGATCGGTTCGGTACGAGGCTCGAGCAGCGGTTCACCCGCGAACAGATGCGCGGCATGATGGAGCGCGCAGGCCTCTCGCGCGTGCGGTTTCACGACGGCGTCCCCTACTGGTGCGCCGTCGGCTTCAAGGATGGATCCGGATGAAGGTCGTTCTTCTCGCTGGCGGGATGGGGACGCGGCTCGCGGAGCACACCGAGGTGCGCCCGAAGCCGATGGTCGAGGTGGGCGGGCGACCGCTCCTCTGGCACCTGATGAAGCACTACGCGAGCTTCGGCTTCGACGAGTTCGTCGTCGCGCTCGGCTACAAGGGCGAATTCATCAAGCGCTTCTTCCTCGAGTACCACGCGCTCTCCGGTAGCAAGACGGTGAAGCTCGAGGACGGCACCGTGACATCGCACGAGCGTGACGGCCACGAGGACTGGACCGTCCACCTTATGGACACCGGCGCCTCGACGATGACGGGCGGCCGCGTGAAGCGCCTCTCGGGCATGCTCTCCGATGGAACGTTCATGCTCACGTACGGCGATGGGCTGTCGAACGTGAACATCGACGACCTCCTCGCGTTCCATCGCGCGCACGGGAAGCTCGCGACGGTCACCGCCGTGCGTCCCCCCGCGCGCTTCGGTGGCCTCGTATTCGAGGGCGATCGCGTCAAGGAGTTCACCGAGAAGCCGCAGATCGGCGAGGGGTGGATCAACGGCGGCTTCATGGTGCTCGAGCCCGGCGTGCTCGCCTACCTGAAGGACGATCGCTCGGTCCTCGAGGCCGACGGACTCGAGGCGCTTGCGCGCGACGGCGAGCTCATGGCCTACCGGCACGAGGACTTCTGGCAGTGCGTCGACACCGTGCGCGAGCTGCGGCTCCTCGAGTCCCTCTGGGACTCGGGCTCGCCTCCGTGGAAGGCCTGGTGAACTTCCCTTAGTCTCGAGGAGTGCGCGCAGCTCTCGCTTGCGGTTGTGTCTGTGCCGCCGCGGCGCTCGCCGTCGTGGCGAGCTGCGCGAGCGACGAGCAGGAGGCTGCACGGAACGCTGAAGTAGAGGGGGGCGCGGCCGCTCCGCCCGTCGACGGCGGAGGTGTACCCACGGCCGACGTCGCGCCGCGCGAGGACGCGCGTGCGCCCCTGCTGAACAGCTGCGGTGATGCTGGGACTTTCCCGGACACGTGGCTCGCGGACCCGCGTCTATGCCTGTCGGTCTTCGCGACAAACGTCACGCGGCCGCGACAGATGGCGTTCGCGCCGGACGGCGTGCTGTTCGTGGTAGCCGACGGCTTCCTCGTGGCTCTCACCGACGAAGATCACGACGGAGCCATCCAGGACGCCGAGCGCAACCGCTTCGCCGCCGTGGCGGAGGGCACCGTCGAGCTCACGCACGGCGTCGCGTTCTCTCCCGACGGCGCATTCGTCTACGCCTCGAGCGACACGACGGTGTATCGCTGGCCCTACGCGAAGGGGGACAAGGTCGCGTTGGCGCCGCCTGAGATCGTCGTGGCGAACATGCCGGCAGGTGGCGGTCACGTCACGCGTGCGCTCGTCTTCGACGCGCTCGGACGCCTGTACGTGCACGTCGGCTCGGACCTGGACGTCGACACGGATGCGGCCGTGCTCGCATCACGCAGCATGGTCCGGCGCTTCACCTTGCCCGCCGCGATTCCGACTAAAGGCATCGACTACTCCGCCGGGGACGTCTTCGCGTACGGGCTGCGCAACTCCGTCGGCCTCGCGTTCGATTCGCAAGGGCGGATGTGGGGCGTCGACAACGGGAGCGACGCCCTCGGTGACGACAATCCCGGCGAGGAGCTCAATCGCCTGGACGGACCTGGGCCGAGCTTCTTTGGGTATCCGCACTGCTGGAGCGAGTACCTGCTCGACGGCGGGCTGGGGCCCGGAACGCAGTGGGCGTACGCGCCCGGTCCGAGCGCGCCGGACCATGCGTGGTGCCAGAACCCGAGCAACGTTCGGAGGCCCGCGGCCGTGATGCCTGGCCACTCGGCGCCCCTCGGAGTCGCCGAGTACACGGGCGGCTCTTTGCCCTGGCGCGGAGACCTTCTCATCGCGTTGCATGGCTCGACTTATCGGACGACGCCGGTCGGGCGCGTTCTCGTGCGCGCGCAGCTCGACGGGGGGAGCGTCGAGCGCATCACGCCCGTCGTCGGTCGTGCCGTGGACGGCGGGCTCGCGGAGGGGACCTGGGAGGTCCGCCCCGTCGACGTTCGTACGGGGCCCGACGACGCAGTCTATTTCTCCGATGACGTCGGCCACCGGATCTTCCGGCTCGGCTATCGCCCCTGAGCCGAGAGCATCTCGCGGAGCGCGTCCGCGCCGTCGCCGAGATTCACCTCGCACCACGCGGCGAGGGCGAACGCATGCCATACGACCATCGGCGCCTCGCCGATCCAGCGACGGAAGCCGCCGTCTGCGAGCTCCGTGCTCGAGAGGATCCCGTACCGATCGAGCACGCTCCGTGCGAAGAGGCGCTCGCACGCGGCATCGAATGGCCCCCGAAGCCACTTCTCGACGGGCACGCCGAAGCCTTGCTTCTTCCGGTTGGCGAGCGCATGGCCGAAGCGACGCTCGTGGAGGGCTCGCAAGACGCGCTTCCCCGACCAGCGCCGCGCCGAGTCGCCGATCGAGTAGGCCGCCGGCAGCCCGACGCCGAACTCCGCCACGCGGTGATCGAGGAACGGCACCCTCGCTTCGAGATGGCACGCCATGCTGGCACGGTCCACCTTGACGAGCATGTCGTTGCACAGAGTGCTGCCCAGATCGCACGCGAGCGTTCGCTGCAGCTCGGTGCCGTCGGCTCTTGCGAAGCGGGTCTCGGCCTCGCGCTCGAAGCGCTGCGGATCGGCAGCGACCCGCATGAGCGGGGCCGTACGCGCGAGCGGAGCGACCTGGGTGAGCTGCGCGTAGACGTGGGCGTCCGCGCCGCTCAGACCTCGGGAGAGCCGACGTACGGTGCGGAGGATCTCGGTCCAGCGGCGCGTCCGGTCGTAGTACGTCGGTACGCGCCCGAGCGCGCGTCCGATGGCGTCGCGGACGCGCGGCGCCGAGGCGAACGGTCCGCGCAGCTTCACGACCAGGTACTTCTTGTAGCCGGCGAAGATCTCGTCGCCGCCGTCGCCACCGAGCGCGACCTTGTAGTCGCGCGCGACGTGCGAGGAGAGCAGGTACGTCGCTAGGCTCGAGGAATCGCCGAACGGCTCGTCGTATGCGAGGAGGGCGTCCGGGAGCTTCGCACGTGCGGTCGCCTCGTCGAACATGGCGACCGAGATCGGGACGCCGAGCTTTTCGGCCGTCGCTCGCGCGTAGGGCGACTCGTCGAACTGCGGCTCGGCGAAGCCGATCGAGTAGCCCTTGATGGTGCCCGGGGCGATGTCGTTCGCGTACGCGGTGACTAGCGATGAGTCGATGCCGCCGGATAGGAACGTCGCGACGGGAACGTCGCTCTCGAGGTGCTCCTTCACCGCGCGGCGGAGGAACGCCTCGGTCCCCTCGCACGCCTCGTCGAGCGAGCGGACCGCCGCTGCTTCGGGCGATGGCGTCAGGATCCAGTACGTCTCCTCGATGCGCTCGCCGGTCGCGAGGTCGACGGTGAGTCTCGACGCCGGAGGCAGTCGGCGCACGCCCCTGAAGATGGTCGCCGACTCGGGGACGTAGCTCCAGGACACCATCGCGTGGGCGGCATCGTGATCGATCTCGAAGAGACGGGAGAAAGGCGCGAGCGAGCGATCGAAGCAGCGCAGCTCGGACGCGAAAGCGAGTGCGCTGCCTGCATCTGCGATGAACAGCGGCTTGATGCCGAAACGGTCCCGGCTGATGACGACACGCCGTCGCTTCCGGTCGTGGATGGCGAACGCCCACATCCCGACGAGATGCCGCTCCACGTCGTCCGGATCCTGTTCGTAGAGCCGGAGGATCACCTCGGTGTCACTCCGTGTTCGGAAGTGGACGCCGCGCGCCTCGAGCCGCCGCCGGAGCTCTGGAGCATTGTAGATCTCGCCGTTGTAGACGAGCGCGATCGACTCGTCTTCGTTCGCCATCGGCTGATGGCCGTGGACGATGTCAATGATGGCGAGTCGCTTCATCGCCAGCGTCGCATCCGGGTGCGCCGTGATGCCTTCGCCATCCGGGCCCCGATGCGCGATGTGCTCGTTCATCGCGGTCACGACGGTGCGTGCCCGTTCGAGGGAAGCGTCGAACCCGACAACGCCGACGATGCCGCACATGACGAGCGATTTCTTAGCCGGTTTCTAGACGGCTGTCGCGCTGATGCGGTCGGCCGATACGATCGGTTCGGCCGGCTTCGTTGCAGTCGCCGGGGGGACCGCGTCGGTCGTCGTCGTCGGAGGTCCAGGCGGTGGTGCGTATTCGGGGACCAGCTCGCGGAACGCAGCACGAATCGCAGACGGAGCCGAGCCGTCGCTGAGCTGGTGTAGCCGTTCGAGGCCACGCTCGACAGCCTCCCATGGGTTCGGACGGAACGTGCCGACGAAGATTTTCGGATGGCGGGTCTTCGTCGCGTTCTCGGTCTCGAAAGAGAGCTCCTCGAAGAGCTTCTCCCCGGGACGGATACCAGAGAAGGTGATGGCGATGTCCTCGTCTGGCGTGTAGCCCGACAGACGGATGAGGTCGCGGGCGAGATCGACGATCTTCACCGGCTCCCCCATATCCAGCACGAAGATCTCCCCGCCGCGTCCCATGGTGCCGGCCTGGAGGATCAGCTGACATGCCTCCGGGATCGTCATGAAGTAGCGCTGCATGTCCGGATGCGTAACCGTCACCGGACCGCCGGCGGCGATCTGCTGCTTGAAGATCGGGATCACGCTACCGGCGCTACCGAGCACGTTGCCGAACCGTACGGTGACGAACTGCGTGCGGCTGCGCTGCGACAGCGCCTGGACGTAGATCTCCGCGGTGCGCTTCGACACACCCATGATCGACGTCGGATTCACGGCCTTGTCCGTCGAGACCATGACGAACGACTCGACGCCGTAGCGGTGTGCGGCGTCCGCAAGCTTCTTCGTCCCGAACACGTTGTTCTTGATCGCCTCGCCCGGGTTCGCCTCCATCATCGGCACGTGTTTGTGCGCGGCGGCATGGAAAACGACGGCGGGCCGCTCGCTCTCGAAGATTGCGTCGAGCCGGCGCGAGTCGCAGATATCGGCGATGTAGGGTGCGACGCGGACGCCGGGGAACTGCGCGATGAGCGAGCGATGGATCTCGAACAGGTTGTTCTCCGCCTGCTCGACGAGGATGAGTCGCTTCGGTTCGTAGCGGCAGATCTGCTCGCACAGCTCTGAGCCGATGCTTCCGCCGGCCCCTGTCACGAGCACCACGCGGCCGTGCAAGAACGCCTCGATGGCGTCGGCGTCCAGCGTAACCGGCGCGCGGCCGAGGAGGTCCTCGATGGCCACTTCCGCGAGCTGACTCACGGTCACACGGCCGTCAATGAGGTGATCGACGCCGGGTAGTGTGCGCAGGCTGGCGCCGGTCGGACGGCAGAGCTCGACGAGCCGACGGATCTCCTGGCCGGTCATGGTCGGGATGGCCAAGATGATCTCGTCGACCCGTTCACGCTTCGCCAGCATCTCCACATCGGCGATCGGTCCGAGCACAGGAACGCCGTGAATGCGCTCGTTCTGCTTTGCGGGCGCATCGTCGAGGAAGCCGACGGCGTCATAACGATGGGCATACGTGCGCGTGATCTCGCGCATCAGCATCTCGCCGGCATCGCCGGCCCCGATGACCAGCACCCGACGGCGATCGCGGGAGTCCGTAGGCGCTCCGCGCATGGTGTGGAGCGTGACCTCCCGCACGGTCCGGATGCCGAAACGCAGCCCACCGACGATGAGGATGCTGAACGCGAAATCGAGGACGAGGACGGATCGCGGAAACGTCCGCGTGTTCATGAACGCCCAGGCTGCAGCGATGAGCACGGACGAGATCGCGGCGGCTTTGAGCAGCGACAGGAGATCGCGTGTGCCCGAGTACCGCCAGAGACCGTGGAACAGACCGACGCGCCAGTGGACGACCGTGCGGAGGGCGAGCGTCAGGAGCAGCAGCTTCCACGCGAGCGGCATGAACGCGCGTGGGATGTCGAACTCGAAGCGGAGCAGCATCGAGGCGGTGAGCGCTGCCGTCCACAAGAGCAGGTGGACGATCACGACCAAGAGCCGCCGGTACGTGATGATCAAGTTCCGCATGACTGAACGGGGCTGGCGATAATTCCTCGGGAACGTTGGTGGCGCAAGCCCGCCGCCGCGTTCAAGGCTAGGCTTCCGTTCAGGTGCGATCCGATGGACCGGCGGCGCGAACTCCGGTACGGACTGGGCACGCGGAAATCGTCGATGCGTTCGCTGTACATCTCGCAGAACGGCATGGCCGAGAATCTCGGTCAATCGCAGGTGTTGCCCTATCTCCGTGGCCTCGTACGCCGGGGGGTCGAAATCGACCTCGTGAGCTTCGAGCTGGCGAGCGTCACCGCCGACGTCCGCGAGGAGATTGCGACGAGCCTACGACGCGACGGCATCCGCTGGCATCCCCTCGTCCGGACCATGCGGACCCCGCTCCGCGTCAAGCTGGCGGAGGCGGCACGAGGCGTCCGCCTCGCCCTCGGAACGTCGCTGTCGCGACGACCGGACATCGTTCACGGGCGGAGTTACTTCGCGACCGCGATCTGCGATGCCGTCCGTGCATTCGCCCCGGGCTCGAAGCTGCTCTTCGACTGCCGCGGGATGATTGGTGACGAGTACGTCGACGCCGGGCACTGGACGAAGGATCGCCTCGAGTTCCGCTTGGTGAAGGCATACGAACGACGCCTCTTCACACGGTCCGACGGAGTCGTCGTGCTCACGCGGGCGCTGGCCGGCTGGCTCCGGGAGAACGACGTGCTCGGCGGGCGACCCGTCCTCGAAGTGGTTCCGTGCTGCGTAGACATGGAACGGTTTCGTCCCTCTGCAGCGGCGAGGAGTCGTCTCCGCGAGGAGCTCGCACTCGGTGACGCGTTCACCATCGTTTACGCCGGCTCGCTCGGCACCTGGTACCTCGAGCCCGAGATGGCGCGCTTCGCGGCCGCGGTCCGCGAACGGCTCGCGACCACGGGCCGGCGCATGGCGTTCGTGTGCTTCACACCGTCCGACTCGTCGAGCTTGGTTGCGAAGCTCTCGGCGGCGGGCATTGGCCAGCGGGAGATCGTCGTGCGGAAGGTCCCTCCGAAGCTGATGCCCGAATACCTCACGGTGGGTGATATCGGGGTCTCCTTCATCCAGAGCTGCTTCTCGAAGAAGGGGTCCAGCCCGACGAAGGTGGCGGAGTATCTCGCGTGTGGGAACGTGGCGGTCGTCAATGGAGACATCGGTGACCAGGCGGATCTTGCTGGCGAGAAGGATGCCTGTGTCGTCCTCGACGGCTTCTCGCCGGCGCAGATCGACCGAGCCGCTCGTGCTGCGGTCGACCTCGCGTCACGCACTTTCGAGGCGCGCGTCGCAGCAACGGTAGATGTCGCGCGGCGCCACTTCGGGCTCGAGGAGGTCGGCATCGCGCGCTACGCCCGCCTCTACGAGACCCTCGTCGACCAGGGTTGATGCGAACTATGCTCGGCCGCCATGACCGTCCGCATTCACTCGTCTTCCGTGGTCCACGACAGCGCCGAGCTCGGCGAGGGTACGCAGATCTGGCTGTTCTGTCAGGTGCGTGAACGGACGAAGATCGGGAGAAACTGCATCTTCGGAAAGAACGTCTACGTCGATGCCGACGTGGTCATCGGCGACAACGTGAAGGTGCAGAACAACGTCTCCATTTACGTAGGGGTGACGATCGAAGACGGCGTCTTCTGCGGACCTCACGTGTGTTTCACGAACGATAAGGTTCCTCGCGCGGTGAACCCGGACATGTCCCCGAAGGGGGCGCACGATTGGGAGGTCAGCAAGACGCTCGTGAAGCAGGGCGCCGCCCTCGGCGCGAACTCCACCATCGTCTGCGGGATCACCGTCGGAAAGTGGGCGATGGTCGGATCGGGGGCGGTCGTCACGCGGAGCGTCCCCGATCACGCGCTGGTGCTCGGGAACCCGGCTCGGATCGTGGGCTGGGTATGCTCGTGCGGGAAGAAGGTGGCGATCGACGACAGCACCGGGAGGGGGCGGTGCGGTTGTGGCCGCACGCTCGTGAAGGACGGCGATCGCGTCACGCTAGGCTAGTCAGCGCGCACGGCGGCGAGCAGCGCACGCACCGCGGCTTCCTGGTCTTCCGTGCGGATGCCGTAGAACAGAGGAAGGTTCACGACTGCTTCGCAGAATCGCCGCGACCGGGCGAGCTCGCCATGGTGGATCGCACCCGCGCGCCCGGCGGGCGGCTGGTCGCTCATCGCGGCAGGGTAGGTCCGCGCAGCGCCGATCCCCGCGCCCTTGAGCGCAGCGACGACCTCGTCACCCGTCTTGCCCTCGACCGTGATGACGTTGAGGTAGCCGTTCTCGGTCACACCGGCGGGGGGGCCGTACACGCGAATGCCCTTCTCTCCGTCGAGACGCTCGCGATACCACGCCGCCGCGCGCTTGCGTCCCTCGAGGATCGCCGGCAGCTCGGTGAGCACGCGCGCGAGGAATGCCGCTTGGAGCCCGCCCATGCGTGAGTTCCAGCCGACGTGGGCATAGGCGTAGTGTTCGGAGCGCCCGTGGTTGCAGATCGAGCGCAGAAAGCTCTCATGCTCAGCGGACTGCATCGTGATCGCGCCGCCGTCCATCGCGCCGCCGACCACCTTCGCGGGATAGAACGACAGTGTTCCGATGTCGGCGCTCGCGAGGACGGGCTCGCCGCTCGCGAGGACGCCGAACGCCTGCGCACCGTCCTCGAGGAGCGCGATGCCGCGCTCCTTGCAGAAGGTCCGGATCTCTTGGAGGCGTGCAGAGGTCCAGCCGTAGAGGTGAACGAGAACCACCGCATCGATCCGGTGACTATCGTGCGCTCTCGCGAGATCATCGGCGTCGAGCTGGAGGTCCTCCGCGTCGATGTCCACGAGGACCGGCGTCGCGCCGAGCTGGGCGACTGCTTCGAAGGTCGCCCAGAACGTGAGGTTCGGAAGCGCGACCTTCGAGCCGCGCTTCACGCCGAGGGCCTGGAGTCCGACGATGAGCGCGTCGGTACCGTTGGCGCACGAGACGACGCGAGGTACGCCGAGCGCGCTGCCGAGTGAGCGCTCGAGCACCGCGACCCGCGGGCCACCCACGAATTCACGCTTGTCGAGGCAGTCGGCCCAGTCGCGGAGGACATCCTCACGGATCCGTGTGACGAGGGGCCCGAGGTCGATGAACGGAACGGCCATACCGGTCGGGGCGTCATAGCGCGGCGTGGCGCCGATGCCAACGTGGGCCACCTCACATGCACTTGCCGCCCTTGCACGTCTCGGCGCCGGTGCAGGCATGGCCGCACTCCCCGCAGTTCGCGTTGTCCTTGAGGAGGTCGTGGCAGATGCCGTCGGCGTTGCAGTCCGGCCGGACGTCGGTGCACACGCAGCTCGAGCTCACGCACGCCTTGAACTGCGCGCACGCGTAGCTCGTGCCGCCCGCGGTCGTGCAGCCGCCGCAGTTCGCGCGGTCGCTCGTGAAGTCGACGCACACGCCGTTGCAGAGCTCGGTGCCCGAGGGGCACTCGCACTTGCCCGCGTTGCACGTCGTGCCGCCGTTGCACGCGAGGTCACAACCCCCGCAGTTCTGGTCGTCGCTCTGCGTGTTCACGCAGGAGGCGCCGCACTTCGTGAGGCTCGCGTCGCAGGTCGCCTGGCAGTTGCCGACGTTGCAGACCTGACCGGCGTTGCACGCGACGGCCGAGCACGCCCCGCAGTGCTGCGGATCGCTCTTCAGGTCGACGCAGACGCCGCCGCAGTTGGTGAGCGGCGCCGGGCACTCGCATACCGCGTCGGTGCAGGTCATCTGCGGATCGCTGCACGCCTTGCCGCACGCCCCGCAGTTGTCCGCATCGCTCGTGAGGCGGACGCACGAGCCGCCGCAATCGACCTTGCCGCTCGAGTTGCCGCCGTCGTTGTTCGCGCCGGCGTCGCCGTTCGGGTCGCAGCCGCCCGCGACGCACGCGCCCGCGTTGCAGACCTCGCCGTTCGCGCACTTCGTCCCGCACGCGCCGCAGTTGAGGCGGTCCGCCGTGACGTCGGTGCACTGGCCGTTGCACTCCATCTGGCCGGTGGCGCAGCCGCACTTGCCGGCGACGCAGGTCGTGCCGCCGATGCAGGCCGTCCCGCACGCCCCGCAGTTCGCGTCGTCGCTCTTGGTGTCGACGCACGAATTGTTGCAGTTGGTGAGGCCCGTCGCGCAGCCCGCCGCGCATGCGCCCTGGCTGCAGGCGCCCTGCGTCCCGGTGCAGGCCGTCCCGCACGCGCCGCAGTTCTTCGGATCCTGCGAGAGGTCCGCGCAGCTCGTCCCGCAGAGGGCGGTGCCGCCCGGGCACGAGCACTTGCCCGCGCCGCAGGTCTCCGTCGGGCCGCACGCGGTCCCGCACGCCCCGCAGTTGTTCTCGTCGCTGCCCGGGTCGACGCAGGACTGGCCGCACTTCGTCAGACCCGCGCTGCACGTGGCCTGGCACTGACCGAGGTTGCAGACCTGGTTGGCCGCGCAGGCGGTCCCGCACGCGCCGCAGTTCTTCGCATCGGTCTTCGGGTTCGAGCAGACCGTCCCGCACTTCACCTCGTCCTGACGGCACGTCGCGGGACCCGCGTCGGCGCCCGTGTCGCCCGGACCCGTGTCGGCGGCCGGGCCGGTGTCCGTCGTCGACGACTCCGGAGCGGCGTCGGGCGTGGAGCTCGTGATCTCGGTGTCGTCGCCACCACAGCCCGTCATGCTCACGGCGCCGACGGCGAGGGAGGTGGCGGAGACGAGCGCGAGGCGGACGAGAAGGAGGCGCATGACCCGGAAGTGCCTCGAGGGGCCCGCGATCGGACCGCGCCGTCGACGATTTCGTCCAACGATCTCGCCTGGTAAGCGCGGTTGCCACGCGGCCCGTCGAGCGGCCTCGACGCGCGCGGGCACGCGGGAGAAGATGGACCGCCGTGGAGGTGTCCACGTATCGGCCGGGACAGGACGTGCCGGGCACCGTGTATCGCGTGCTCCGCCACCTCGCGACCGGCGGCATGGGCACGGTGTACGAGGTCGAGGACACGTCCGTCGAGAAGCGGTACGTCCTCAAGACCCTCCACCCGCAGCTGCTCGCGCGCGAGGACCTCGCGCAGCGGATGAAGGACGAGGCGAAGGTCCTCGCGAAGCTCCATCACCCGCACATCGTCGACGTCGTCACCGCCGGGGTCACGCAGGACGCCGCGCGGGTGCCGTACTACGTGATGGAGCGGCTCAACGGGCAGAACCTCCGCTGGATGCTGGAGAAGAAGGGCGCGCTCGATCTCGTGTACGCGCTGCGCATCGCGATCGACGTGCTCGACGCCCTCGAGCACGCGCACGAGCACGGGATCGTCCATCGCGACGTGAAGCCCGAGAACATCTTCCTCCACCGCAACGCGAGCGGGACGACGACCACGAAGCTCCTCGACTTCGGGATCATGCGCCTCGTCGATCAGAAGAAGAGCTCGAGCAGCCTCACGCGCGGCAAATTCGTCGGCACGCTGCGCTACGCCTCGCCGGAGCAGATCCTCGGCGAGCCGCTCGACGGCTCCTCCGATCTCTACGCGCTCGGGCTGGTGCTCTACGAGATGATCTGCGGGCGAGGGCCGTTCGACGACGTCTCCGAGCCGTTCGCGGTCGGCGGCGCGCACGTGAACCGGCCGCCGCCGCCGCCGTCCCGGTTCGTGGCGGTGCCGCCCGAGGTCGAGCGGCTCGCGCTCGCGTCGCTCGCGAAGAAGCCGGAGGACCGCCCCCGCGACGCCTTCGCGTTCTCCGAGGGGCTCCGCCGGCTGATGCCGGACGGACCGGGCTCGCCGCGGGCGCCGCGCGTGGTGACGCCTGCGCCGGCGCCGGTGACGGCGGGGGAGGGAGCGCGCCCGTCCGGGGCGCGAGAACCGCCGCCGCCCGCGGGAGGAGGAAGCGTCCTCCTCCCGATCGTTGCGGCGACCCTCTTCGCGGCGGTCGTCCTCGGTGGCGCGGCCCTGTATGTCGTGCAGCCCTGGGCCCGGACCCCGGCCGCGGCGCCGGTCCCGCCCCCGGGGGCGTCCTCCGGACCGAGCGCGCGGCCGAGCGCGAGCGGAGCCCCGGCCGACAAGACGCCCAACAACACGACGCCGGAGACGACGGTTGAGCCGCTGGAAAAGCCGGCCCGCTGAGCAGCGGGCGTTTCCCTGCGTCCGAGAAAATGGGATAGGCTTTTCGGACAGGATGGGCGCCGAGCGAGAGGACATCGATCCCGCCGCGAAGGGTGGGACCGAGCCGGGGATCGGAGCGAGAGCGCCTGCGGGCTCGGCGACGAAGCCGGGGATCCCGCCGCCCCCTCCGCGACGCGGCGCGAACGGCTCGTCGTCCGCGCCGATGCCCGTCGCGAAGGCCGCGCCGTCCGATCCCGCTCCCGTCGACTTCGATGCGCTGCATGCGGCGCTCGGAGAGGGCTCGCGCGAGGCGGCGCTGCACGGCGCGATGCCTGCACCGCCACCGCCCGTGCGCCTCGGCGTCGCCGAGTCGCAAGGGCGCTCGAGCGCGACGTACGCGTCGGCACGGCCCCACGCGGTGCCCGTCCCTCACGTCGCTGCCGAGCTCAGTGCACCGGCGGTGATCGTCGCGCCGGACGACACGGTGCCCGGCGTGCCTCCGCAGATGACGGCGCCGCTGACGTCGCCGATGGCGCCGCCGGTGATGATGCCGGGCACGATGGGGACCGGGCACCCGTCGTCCGGACCCTACACGGCGGCACCGCACGTGAGCTCGTCGCCGATGGCCGCGGCCCATCCGCTCTCGCCGAGCACGCCGCAGTCGTTCGCGGCGCAGGGCGTGCCCGGGCGCTCCCCGCACGCGCAGATGCACGGGCAGGCGCAGGTGCAGCTCACGATGCGCATGCCCGAGCGGCCGCGGAGGCCGCGGACGCCGACCGTCGTCGTGCGCCCGCGCGGTCCGTCGACGCTGCAGAAGCTGCTCGTGTTCGCGGTGATGCTGCTGCTCGTGAGCGCGTGCGGGATCGGCATCGTGATGTGGCGCGCGCCGCAGCTGTTCGGCCTCGGTCCCAGGCCGGCGGCCACGCAGGCGCCGCCGCCGCGGATCGTGCCTGCGCCTCCGCCGACGTTCACCGCGATGGCGACGGCGACCGCCACCGCGGTGCCGACGGTCGCGCCGTCCGCCAGCGCGACCGCCTCGACGCCGAAGCCGAAGACGGCCAAGCCGGCGGCGACGCCGCGCTGATCACTTGGCGGGAACGCAGAGCGAGATGCCCGAGGCGTTGACGCAGCGGGGAAGCGCGCCCGTGCAGTCCGCGTTCGTCTGGCACTCGTCGGTGCAGTAGTCCTCCAGGCACACCGAGCTCGCGCACTGGTCGCCCGCGTCGCACGCGTCGATCCCGTTCTGCCCCGTGCCGCGCGCGCCCGGCTCGCAGATGCAGTAGCCCGCGTCGCACGCGCTGCAGCGGAGCGCGAGCTGGCAGTCGTGGTTGAAGAAGCACTCGGCGCCGGCTT
>JBDHVD010000028.1:0-36085 GCA_039809525.1 Labilithrix sp.
GTCAGCTTCTTCTTGTTGTCGATGTACTCCTCGGTTCCGAAGCTGATGATCATGTCGTAGAGGCGCTGGTACGCGTTGCGCGTGACCTGCGGCCGCTCACGGACGAGGGCGAGGTACTCCTCGAACGTGCCCTCCCAATGGAGCTCGCGATACAGCTTGAAATCCTGCATCGCGCCGATTCGATCGATCATCGTCTGCGCCATCGTGTTCCTCGCTTGAAACCCTTCGGGAATCCTCAGCGTACCACCGAGGAATGGGGGCTGGAGCACAATCGCCGCGTTGCGAGCGCTCACCTCTAGTGCTTAGTGCTTCTCTGCTGGAGGAGCTCATGAAGTCCGCGCCGATGTCCCGCGCGTTCGTCCTCTCGTCGGTGATCGCGCTCGCAGGGTGCGGCCCATCGCCCGCCATGCCGCCGAGCACGCCTGCGCATGCGCGTCGCGTCGCTCCCGCCGGACAGGTCGTCGAGGTGGTCGCCTACGACGATGACGTCGTCGACGACGACGACGAGGCGGCGCTCGAGACGGCGAGGCCCGTCGAGTACGTGCGCCTCGAGGAGTGGCAGCCTCCGCCGTCGGTGAAGGAGATCGAATCACGCATCGAGCCGCGCGGGGACAAGCCGCCGGAGTACGTCGACCTGCCGCGTCTGAGGCTGCACCGCGAGATCGTGCCCATCACGACGTACCGCCGCGGTTATTATTGGCCTTGATGGTTCGTGCGGTGGAGCTCATCGTGCTCGGCGTCGCGCTGGGCTCGTTCGCGTGCGGGGCCTCGCCCGCACACGACGCCAAGACGGCGGATGCTCCCGCGCGGAAGCCCATCGACTACGTCCCGGCGAACGAGTGGCAGTCGCCGCCCGCGGCGAAGCGATCGGAGGAGGAGGTCGCGGCCGGGCCCAAGGGGCCGGGCGGGTACGTCGATCTGCCGAAGCTCACGCGGCACAAGGACATTCCGAACGGCCAGGCGCGCCGGGCGGGACGGATCGTCCGCTAGCGCCTTCGACCGATCGCCTTTTCGTTCACGACACCCGGGATGTGGATCGTCGCGTCCTGCAACGTCCAACGAGGCAAACCATGGACAAAACCGCGGGGTTCCGGTGGGTGACCCGCGGCTCGCCCGTTGCTAGGAAGAAGTGAGTCGCCATGAACAGGGGTCGGGTCTCGAAGCTCGTGGGTGTCCTCGCCGTGGCGGTGGTGGGGCTGCTTTCCATGGCGTGCGGGCCGTCTCCCGCGTACGAGCCGGACTATCCGCAGGGATACGTCCCGCCCCCTCCGCCGCTCACGGCCGACGAGCTCGCTGCGCGTCAGGCGCAAGCCCAGGCGCAGGCCGCGGGGACGCAGGAGGTGGCGATCGGCGGTGACGCGAGCGCCGACGAGTACACCGACACCGACCCGAGCGCGCTCACCGAGTTCCGTCCCGTCCTCGAGGGGCACGGCACGTGGGTCGAGGATCCGACGTACGGCACCGTCTGGGTGCCGTCGCCCTCGGAGGTCGGCACCGACTTCCAGCCGTACGTGACCGCGGGGCACTGGACGTACAGCGACTCGACCGACTGGGTCTGGGTCTCGGACTACGACTGGGGCTGGGCTCCGTTCCACTACGGCCGCTGGGTCTATCTCCCGGGCCACGGATGGTCGTGGATCCCCGGGCGTCGCTACGCGGGCGCGTGGGTCGTCTGGCGTACCGGCCCCGCCGGGTACGGGTACATCGGCTGGGCTCCCGCTCCGCCGGCCTGGTACTGGTACCGCGGCGTCGCGTTCGGGTGGACGTTCGGCTTCTACGATTACCACCACCACTACGTGTATTGTGCACGCGATTACATGTATGATCACCATATGCACGACCACGTGGCGCGCGGCCCCGACGCGCGTGCCCACGACGGGCGGACGGCCGACTACGTCCCCGCGCAGCCGGGCGTCGGCCCGGGCCTCGGCGAGGGCGGCGGTGGCGGTCGGGTGATCGCGACGCCGAACGTCGGCGGCCCCGGCCGCGTCGCGGCGACCCCGACGGTGGAGCGTCGCGGTCCGCGGCCGAGCGAGGTCGGCATCAAGGATCAGATCATCGTCCCGCCGCCGAAGGGCAACGCGGGCCTCGAGCGGGCGCAGGCGTATGCGACCGCCCGCTCGGCGGTCGAGCGAGGCGCAGCACCGCCGGCGCAGTCTCGCTTCGCGAGCGCCGCGCCGAGCGCGATGCCGCGTTCGAGCTCCTCGTTCGCGCCGACCCGTCCCGACGCGGTCACGCGCTCCGCACCGGGGGCGGTGAGCCCGCTGCCGCCGCGGCAGAACGTGCTGCCGGAGTACCGCAGCCCCTCGGCGTACTCGTCGCGCATCCAGCCGACGCCGCCCGCCGCGTCGCGATCGCCGCGCGTCGATCCGCTCCCGGGCTTCGGTCCTTCCTCTCCGGGCATCGCGACGTCGCCGTCGGTTCGGTCGCCGAGCGTCTCGTCGCCGCCGTCCTACCGGCCCTCGGCGCCGAGCTACTCGTCGCCGCCTCCCTCGTTCCGCCCCTCGACGCCGTCGTTCCGTCCGTCGTCGCCCTCTCCGTCGTTCCGTCCGTCGACGCCTTCGTTCCGACCGTCCTCGCCGTCTCCGTCGTTCCGACCGTCGACGCCGTCGTTCCGTCCGTCCGCACCATCGGTGCGATCGTCGCCGAGCGTCTCGGCGCCGCGTTCGCCGGCGGTCGGCGGTGTTCGAGGCGGCGTTTCCTCTCGCCGGAGGTAAGCTATCTTCGTCATGCAGCTCGGACGCATCCTCTCGCTCGCTCTGCTCCCGGCCAGCCTGTTCGCGTGCGTGTACTCCGACGAGCCGCCCCGCCGTCTCGCGCCCGAGCCCCATCCCTACGAGGCGTCGCCTCCTCCGAGTGACGGAACGGGAGGCACCGGCGGGACGACCGCGGAGCCGCCGTCGTCGAGCCCGTCGCCGATGCTCGTCGAGATCGACACCGATCAGACGATGACCGCGGATCCCGGACAGGGCGTCGGGGTGTTCATCGAGTACGCGACCGGCGGTCACTGGCACGTCTGGTGGACCTGCGACACGGCGAAGACCGGCCAGTCGTGTGACTTCTCGGTGAGCGCCGCGGCGAAGTCCGGCAACATCACGAACCCCGACTCCTCGCAGCTCGAGGGCGGCCTCCTGGCGACGCCGGATCCGTCGACCGTCGAGGCGAAGGTGACGACGACCAACCAGGTGCACGCCATCCGGTTCGACACCACCCCGGGCGCGATCGTCACGGTGAAGGCGTCGCTCGGCGGCCTGACCGACGGCTCGTACCTCTTCTTCGTGCAGGACGGGAAGGTGAACGGAGGCTTCACCGGGCGCGTCACCAACCCGCTCCAGCTCCAGGGCAAGGTGCCCTGAAGGTCGTCGTCGGGATCGGCGCGAACCTCGCCGGCGCCTCGCGCGATCGCCTCGGGACGATGAGCGAGGCGGTCCGCCGGATCGCCCCGCATGCGCGCATCCTCGGCGTCTCGCGTGTGTACGAGACCGATCCGGTCGGCGGTCCCGAGCAGCCTGCGTTCCTCAACGCGGCGGTCGCCCTCGCATGGGAAGGCGAGCCGCTCGCGCTCCTCGACGTCCTGCAGCGCATCGAGCACGAGCTCGGCCGCGTACGCGACGTGCGCTGGGGGCCGCGCACGATCGACCTCGACGTGCTGTGGATCGAGGGAGGCGTACGCATCGACGATCCGCGCCTCGTGGTTCCGCATCCGCGCCTGCACGAGCGCGCCTTCGCGCTGCGCCCGCTCCTCGACGTCGCGCCGGATGCCCCCTACGCCGCGCCCGACCTCGCCGCGAGCGGCGTGCGCCCGACGGACCTCTCGCTCACGGCACCGTGATGGTCATGCTCTCGAGCACGGCGTCGACCACGCCGTACGTGTAGAAGCCGACGCCGCGGCCGGTGGCGTAGCTGCTCGGCCAGAGGAACTGCGTCTCGGTCGGCTCCGGATCGGTCGCGACCCAGAACTTCGCGCGCACCTCCTTCCCGGTGACCTTGATCTGGAAGCGATACCGCGCGCTCGCCACGAACGTGTACCCGACCTGCTGCCCGAGCGTCGGGTTCCAGTCGCTGCTGCTCATGTGCCCCACGAACGCGTTCGCCTGCTGCCCGTAGCTCGACGAGAGCACGACGCCGGACTCGTCCGGCTGGAGCCGCGTGAGGATGCCGAACTCGCCGAGCGCGGCCGGGGCCCGCACCGTGGCATGCACGGTGTAGTCCTCCGCCGGGATGTTCGGCTGGGGCAGGGGCACGATCACCGGATGCGTCGCGCCTCCGTCGTAGGCGGTGATCTTCTTGCCGCCGTCCACCGTGGCGAAGGTCGCGCCGTTCGGCGACGCCCACGTCCCGCCGACGTCGACGGGGATCAGGAGCGGCGCGCCGTCGTCGGGCACGTTCTGATCGATCGGACCGTCGGTCCCGCCGTCGCCGCCACCGCCGTCGTCCTTCGCGCCGTCCGGACGGGCGGGCAGCCCGCCGGCGTCGTCGTCGAGGAAACGATCGCGCGAGCCGTTGATCGCGTTGCACGCGCCGACGACCGCGCTGGCCGCGAAGAGGATCGAGAACGCCGCTCGCCGGACGGTCGCCACTCGCTCGATCGTAGCGTCTCTCGCGCGCCCTGTTACAGCCCGAACGAGCGGAGCTTCTTGTGCAGGCCTTCGCGGGTGATGCCGAGCGCCTTCGCCGCCGCGGTCTTGTTGTTCTGGTGCTCGCGAAGCGCCTCGATCAGAAGCCAGCGCTCCACCTGATCCATCATCTCTTTGAGCGTGCCCTTCGTCGGCCGCACGCGCTCGATCATGCCTTCGACCTGACGCACGCGCGGGCTCAGCATCTCGGGGGTGACGAAGCCGCCCGGATCGAGCTGGATGCAGAGGCGCTGAACCTCGTTCTGGAGCTCGCGGACGTTGCCCGGCCAGTCGTAGCTCTGGAGCAGCTCCATCGTCTGCTGCGAGAAGCCGCCCGAGGGCTTGCCGAACTCGCTCGAGAAGCGGTGGAGGAAGTGCTCGGCGATGAGCGGGATGTCCTCGCGCCGCTCGCGAAGCGGCGGCACGCGCAGCGGGAACACCTTGAGCCGGTAGTACAGGTCCTCGCGGAAGCGCCCCTCGGCGACCTCCTTCTCGAGGTTCCGGTTCGTCGCCGCGACGATCCGCACGTTGACCTTCTTCTCCTGCGTCGCGCCGATCGGGCGGACCTCGCCCTCCTGGAGCACGCGCAGCAGCTTCGACTGCAGCGACAGAGGCATCTCCGTCACCTCGTCGAGGAACAGCGTGCCGCCGTCGGCGACCTCGAAGAGCCCGCGCTTGTCCTCGTGCGCGCCGGTGAACGCGCCTTTCTTGTGGCCGAAGAGCTCGCTCTCGAGGAGCGTCTCCGGCATCGCCGCGCAGTTCTGTCCGACGAACAGCCGATCGCGCCGGTTCGAGCGGTAGTGCACGCTCGCGGCCACGAGCTCCTTGCCCACGCCGGTCTCGCCCTCGATGAGGACGGTGACGCGCGTGTTCACGACCTTCTCGAGCTGCGCGAGCAGCTGCCGCATCGGCGCGCTGTTGCCGATGATCTCCGGCGCGCCGTCCTTCTTGCCGCCGGTGCGCCGCTCCTGCTCGCGTCCCTTGAGGAACGCGTTCTCCTTCTTGAGCCGCTCCTCCGCCGCGCGCAGGCGCTTCACCAGCCGCGCGTTCGCCACGGCGAGCGACGCGTTGTGCGCGAGCACCGCCATGATCTCGAGGTCGCTGCTCGTGAGCACGCCGCTCGCTGCGCGGTTGTCGACCTGGATGACGCCGAGGATCTCTTCGCCCTTCCACAGCGGGATGCCGAGCGTCGAGCGGATCTGCGCGCCCATCAGCGACTCGCTCTGCCCGACCTCCGACGGCGCATCCGCCGCGACGACCGCCGCCCGCTCGCTGATCACCTTGCGGAAGACGCTCCGCGTGATCGGGATCGCCGAAGACGGCGGCGCATCCTGTCCGCGCACGCGCGTCATCACCGGCACGTAGCCCGATGCGCCCTGCGCCCGCGTCGCCTCTTCGTCGTCGTCGCGCAAGATGATCGTCACGTGCGTCGCCAGCGGCACGAGCGTGAAGCTCGACTCGCAGATCGCGACCAGCACCTCCGACAGATCCTGCGCCGCGCCGATTCGCTTCTGCGCGTCGTAGAGCGCGCGGAGCCGCGAGTCGTCCTTCTCGACGAGCGTCGCCTGAGGGACGAGCTCCTCGATCTTCTTCATCGCGAAGACGCGGGCGTTGTCGCTCTCTTCGCGCATGCTCACCGCGATGTGGACGACGCGGTCCTGCGAGCCGAGCTCGATGACGTCGCCGTCCTCGACCGGCGTCTCGCGTGCGTTGCCGTCGTCGAGGACGATGCGCTCGCCGTTGCGCAGCACCGCGGTGCCGTTCGTCGACTTGTGATCGACGAGGATGTACTTGTCACCCGAGAACACGATCTTCGCGTGCTCGCTCGACACGTGCGTGTCGGGAACGACGAGGTCGTTCCCCTCCGCGCGGCCGATGCGGATGACGTCGGAGGTCGGCTCGACCGCCGCCCCCACCGTCTGTCCTCGGGTGACTTCCAGCCTGATCACGGCAGCCCGATCACGGCACGCGGGAGCGGAGCTTCAGCGCGACGCGGTACATCTCGTCGGTGCCGGCCTTGTTGCCCGCGGCGGTATCGGTCTCGACGAGCTTCTCCAGCTTGTCGGCCGCCGCCGCGTCGCCCTGCGGCGAGAGGTGGTCGATCGCCTCGAGCAGCGCGAGGCGGACGGACCCGTCCTTGATCTTCTCCACCTTCTCGAGGAGCTTCCCCTTGGTGTCCGGGGCCGCGTTGATCGTCGCCATGTAGACGGCCTTCACGTGGCCCATCTTCGCGGCGGGCGGCGCGGACGGCACCGGCGTGTCGAGCACGCCGAGGTAGCAGGCCGCGTCCTTCTTGCACTTGTCGAGCACGCCGTTCGCGCTCTTGAACATGTCCTTCTCGAGCGCCTGCCCGGGGATCTTGTTCACCTGCGCCTCGACGGCCTTCGCCTGCTCGACGGTCATGATCTTCATCGCCGCCGGCAGGCCGGAGGCGGGCATCGCGTCTGCCGCCTCGCCCTTCGCCGCCGCGACCTCCTTCACGATCCAGTCCGTCAGGCTGGCGTCGAAGAAGTTCGCCGCCGCGCCCGCGAGGATCGCGTGGCCGTTCGAGCCGCCCATCAGCCCGATCGCCGCGTTCGGCTGCACCTTCGCGTACGCGTCGGTGTAGGCCTTGATCAGCTTCGCGTCCGTCGGGAAGTACGTGAGGTACGTCGCGAGGATGGTGCGGTTCTGGTCGTTGTTCGCGTTCGCGAGCGCGTCGAGGATGGCCTCGCGGCCCGTCGGACGCGAGATGTACGCGAGCGGCTCGGCGACGAGCGGCACGTACGCCTTCTCCGGGTAGCCCTCGGCGAGCTTCGCGAAGTCGCCCTCGCCCTTGAGCGCCTGGATGAGGACCGGCTCGGCCTCCTTCGGCATCTTGTGGAGCGCGAGGCGGACGGGGAAGGTGAGGTCCTTCTTCGTCGGCGTCATCAGCACGGTGACGAGGGGCTTCACGCCCGGCGTGAACTGCGTGTCGCCGATCAGCTGCACCGCGGTGAGCTGCCAGAACTGGATCTGGTCCATGCCCTGCTCGGGGCTCTTCGGATCGGTGACCGGCGCCGCGAGCAGCGCGACCGCCTTGGGCGCGTAGCTCGGGTGCTTGACGGTCTTCACCGCCGTCTGGAGATCCTTCACCAGGTTGATCGACTTCGCCTTCGACGGCTGGAACTTCGCGAAGCAGTCCCACAGCGCGTCGATGAGCGGCTGATCGTTCAGCTTGTTCGCCTGGGCCAGGCGCGTCGTCCCCTGCGCGGCGAACTTCACGTCCTCGTCGTTCTTGCCCGGCTCGTAGTCCTTGAACGCCTTCGCGAACGCCGGCGCCGCACGCTGGTCGCCCATGTCCGCGAGGAGCTTCATCAGGTCCTTGCGCGTCTTCTCGTCGAGGCTGCTCGCCGTGTACGTCTTCGTCAGCGCCTCGACCGAGTCGTCGACCACCGCCTTGACCTTCGGATCTTCGCGGTTGTTGTTCGTCGCGCCCATCGCGGAGTCGAACATCTCGTTCAGGCGCTTGATCGCGGGCGTGCGCTGCGCCGGGTCGTCGAGGCGCTTCACCCACGTCTTCGGGTCGTTCTCGTCCGCGCACGCGACGAGGCACGTGGCGGCGACACCGACGGTGGCCGTCAGAGCGGCAGCGTTGCGGGCATGCGACAGGATCCGAAAGGCGAGCGCCTTGGCGGTGTTCATTTCGAGCTTTCTCCGTCGGGCGAAGGGAAAAATCCCCCCTTTTTTCCGGGGTTCGACGGTACCGCCCTCATCGTGGGGGTGTCAACGATCGTCCACACTCGGTCGAGGGCCCCCGAACGTAAGCAGAGGCCGCGCTCCTGCAAGCCTTCCCCCGTCTCCATTCGATCGAGTGATTGGAACGACGTGCGTTCTTACAGGACCGGCGATGCGGATGCGCTCAACCGATGATCATCGTCTCCGACAGGAGCCGGCCTTCCTTGAAGCGCCGCAGGTTCCAGCGCTCGAACATCGGCACGTGCGACGTCCCGCCGGATGCGATGTGCTCGGCGATCAGCTTGCCGACCACCGGCGCCATCATGAAGCCGTGCCCCATGAAGCCGCTCGCTTGATAGAAGTGCTCGACGTCGTCGACGCCGCCGACGATCGGGTTCGCGTCCGGCGTGAGGTCGTAGCAGCCCGACCACTGGCGGAGCACCTTCACCTTGCCGAGGATCGGACAGGTGGTCACGAGCGCCTTCGCGTAGAGGCCGAGGAACGCGAACGAGCTGTTCTGATCGAGCCCGGGCGGCACGCGCTCCTGGCCGATGCCGCCGACGATCTCGCCGCGCGTCGACTGGCTGAAGTAGAGGCCGTTCGCGAGATCGGCGACGAGCGGCTTGAGCCAGGGCTTGAGCGGCTCCGTCGAGCAGATCTCGTGGCGATGCGGCTTGTTCGGGAGCTCGACGCCGAGCATCTTCGCGATCTCGGGCGACCACGCGCCGCACGCGTTGACGACCTTGCTCGTGCGGATGGTGTGGACGGGCGAGGCGGGATCGTCCGCGCGGCGGACGCGAACGCCTTCGATGTCCGGACCGCGGGTGTCGAACCCGACGACCTCGGTGAACGTGGCGACCTCGACGCCGAGCTTCCGCGCCGCCTGCGCGAACCCCCAGACGAAGGGCCACGGGAAGACGACGCCGTCGTCGGGGTTGAACGAGGCGGCGACCAGGCCGTCGAGCGAGAGCTCGGGGACGATCTTCTGCGCTTCGCGCGGGGTGAGCATGCGCGTCGAGAGACCGCATTCGCGCTGCAGCTCGCAGCTCTGCTCGAGCGAGCGCCGGCGGTCCTCGCTCCGCGCGAGGAAGAGATAGCCGCCCTGGCGGAGCCAGACGTTGATCTTGAACTCGCTCGCGAAGTCCTGGCACATGCGGATGCTCTCCTGCATGAGCCGGACGTTCGCCTCGCTCGACCACTGGGCGCGGATGCCGCCGCCGTTCCTGCCGCTCGCCCCGCCGCAGAGATAGCTCTTGTCGACGACGGTGACGTCGGTGATGCCCTGACGCGCGAGGTGGTAGGCGATCGACAGGCCCATGATGCCCGCGCCGATGACGACGATGTCGGCGCGATCTCTCATGAGGTCATCCGGCGCAGCGCCTCGGCGTGGAGCGTCGGGTTGGCCGCGAGGGTCCCGGCACCTTGCGCGTAGGGACCTCGATAGTCGAAGGCGCGGCCCGTCGCGTCGGTGAAGACGCCGCCGGCGGCGCGGACGATCGCGTCGGGCGCGCCGGCGTCCCAGAGCTTCACGGGGCTGCCCGACGGGTGCGCGTAGATCTCGAGCGCGCCCTCGGCGACGCGCACGCCCTTGAGGCCCGCGCTGCCGACGGGAACGAGCTCCTTGGCGCCGAGCTTCCCGAGCTTCTCGTCGACCGAGCGCGAGCGGTGGAAGCGCGAGACCGCGACGCGCGCGTGGCCGAGGTCGGTCGAGGTCGAGACGTGGATGGGCGTACGCGTGTCGTCGTCCGCGACGACGAACGCGCCCGTCCCGACGATGCCGAGGTACGTCTTGCCGAGGGCCGGGGCGAGGACCACGCCGACGGTCGGCGCGCCTTCCTCGGCGAGGGCGATCATGACGGCGAACTCGCCGTTCTTGGCGATGAACTCGCGCGTGCCGTCGACCGGATCGACGAACAGGGCCTCGCGCGATCGCGCGAAGCCCTCCCACGTGGATGCGTCGCTCTCCTCGGCGACGATCGGCATGCCGGGGAATGCGCGCATCAGCCGATCGACGAGCAGCGCGTTCGCCTCCTTGTCCGCGCGCGTGACGGGATCGTTCGGGCCCTTCAGCTCGGCTCCGACGTCCTCTTCGCCGTAGACACGGAGGACGACCTCTCCCGCGGCTCGTGCCGCAGCGAGCAGGACCCGGGCGCTGTGCTCGCGATCGTTCACGTGTGGATCCCTACCCGATCGAGCGCGCGCGGCAGCTGCCGCAGATCGTCGTCGGGGATGTACCGCGGACCGCCGCCCGTCTCGCGGACGAGCTGCTCGAGCTGCTCGACGGTGCGGGGGCCGAGCACGGCGGAGGACACGAGATGATTCGCGAGCACGTAGCGCACGGCCGCGCCGCGGAGCGTGCGGACGTCGCCCTTCACGAGGAACTGGAGCGCGTCGAGCTGTCCGACGCGGTGCTCGAGCTCCATCTTCGTCCAGCGCTCGTTGCGGTGATCGCCCTCGTCGAACGCGCGGTCCTTCGACCACGTGCCGGTGAGCAGCCCGTACGCGAGGACGCTCCGCGCGAGGATCCCGCAGCCGGCGACCATCACGTCGCCGGAGAGGCGATGCAGATCGATCGCGTGCACGAGGTTGTATGCGAGCTCGACCACCTCGGCGTCCTTGTCGATCGCCGTGCGCGCCACGTCCTCGTCGCCCGCGGCGACGCCCCAGTGACGGATCTTGCCCTCCTTCTTCAGCGCCTGGAGCTCGGCGATGCCGTCGCCCACGTGGAGGGCATCGGGCGTCGGATGGTGCATGAGGAGGACCGGGATCGCCTCGGTGCCGAGCCGCTTCAACGATCGCTCGACTGCGGCGCGGATGTACTCGGGTGCGAACGTCTTCCGCGGCGGATCGGTGGTGCGATCGATCCCGACCTTCGTGACGACGACGAGGTCGGGATGATCGGAGAGGACCTTGCCGACGAGGCGCTCCATCCGACCCGCGCCGTACGCATCGGCCGTGTCGATCAGGGAAAATCCCATGTCGATCGCGCGCCGGAGGACGCGCTCGGCGTCGGCTTCGTCGACCTTCCCGTAGGCATCGCCCGAGAGACCCCAGGTCCCGATGGCGAGCTCCGAGACGACGAGCCCCGTCTTGCCGAGAGGACGCTTCCGCACGGTCCTCGCTTCTACCATGCCGGCGCGCTTGACGTGGGCCGGGAAAGGCGCGATTTCAGCGGCCACTCAAGGTCGAGTTTGCCCTGTTTGCCGCTGGCCCGGGGGGACGTTCCGAAGCCGGTGGTGCCTGTCAGGAGGAGAGTCATGCGAAAGCTGTCGTTTGGTCTTGCGATTGGATTCGTGCTCGTCGCGTGCGGCGGGGGCGGCGAAGAAGCTCAACCCCCGAAGGCGCCCGAGCCCGTCGCGACCGCGCCGGCGCCGACCGTCTCGGCCACCGCCGAGGCGCCGAAGGAGGAGCCGAAGAAGGAGAGCCCCGCCGAGCTCCAGGCGAAGACGCTGAAGGCCTATGGCGAGGCGCTCAACGCGCACGACGCGAAGAAGCTCGCCGGCCTCTACGCGGACAACGCCGTGGTGAAGGTGGCGGGCGCGCCAGACTCGACCGGTCGCGACGCGATCGCCGCGAGCTACCAGAAGCTCTTCGACGCGTTCTCGAACTACAAGTCCGCGCCGTCGCGCATCTTCACGAAGAACGACGTCGCCGTCGTCGAGTGGGCCTTCAACGGCACGCACTCGGGCGACCTGTGGGGCATCAAGGCCACCGAGAAGCCGGTGGGCGCGCAGGGCGTCGACGTCTTCTGGTTCGACGACAAGGGTCAGATCAAGGAGCAGCACGTCTACTACGACGGCAACACGATCCTCGCGCAGGCGGGCGTGTCGAAGCACAAGGCGCGGCCGATCCCGGCGCTGCCGACGGCGATGCCTCAGCCCGTCACCTCGAGCGGCTCGCCCGAGGAGCAGAAGAACGTCGACGCCGTGAAGGCGATGGACGCCGCGCTCGAGAGCAAGAAGGAGGCGGACTTCCTCGCCACGGTCGCGGACAACGTCGAGTACGACGACATGACCCAGCCCCAGACGATGAAGGGCAAGGCCGACGCGAAGAAGTTCTTCAAGGAGATGACCACGGCGTTCCCGGACGCGAAGTTCCAGGTCGTCAACAGCTGGGGCTTCGGCGACATCGTGGTGGCCGAGGGCTCGATGACGGGCACGAACAAGGGCGCGTTCTTCGGGATGCCGGCGACGAAGAAGCCGCTGTCGATGAAGTCGATCGACATCTACCAGTTCAAGGACGGCAAGCTGGTCCACGGCTGGAGCTACGGCAACGGCGCGGACATGATGATGCAGCTCGGTCTCATGCCGCAGCCGAAGGCGGGCGATGCGAAGGCGGGCGATGCGAAGGCGGGCGACGCGAAGGCGGGCGACGCGAAGAAGGCCCCGGCGACGGGCGACGCGAAGGCGACCGACAAGAAGGCCGCCCCGGCTGCGGGCGACACGAAGGCCGCGCCGACGGAGAAGAAGCCGGCCGACAAGGCCGCTCCGAAGAAGTGAGCCGCGCTACGGTTTGACGGCAAACCAGTAGTGGAACGAGGTGAACGTGGCTCCGGCTGCGTTCACCTCGACTCTTTTGTGGTCGCCACGCGCGTCGTCGGGGACGTCGAAGACGACCTCCGTCCACGGGCCGGGCTCGACCGGCACCTCCGCGATCGCCTTGCCGTCGATCGCGACGCGGAGCGTGGTCGGCGCGGCCGCCTGGACGCGCGCGATGCCGGCGAGCGGCGCGCCCGCGGGGAGGTTCGCGACGAACGCGTCGGTGGCGCGGTTCGTCCTGCCGCCGTCGACGACGATCGCTCCGTCGGGCGCGTTGCCTTCCTCGGCGGTCTGCTCGCCCTCGCGCGCGCCGCGGAGCTCGTAGGCGTGATCGCGCTCGCTCTCGAGGTCCGCGACGTCGATCGCGTCGTGGATCGTCCCGGACGGCGACCACGGGCGCTCTCCGCTGCCGAGGAGGTCCCAGCGCGCCTCGTACACCCGCATGGTCTGACCGCCGAGGATCGTCGCGTCGGTGACCGTCGCCTGGTGGAGCGCGCGGCCCAGCACCGGCTCGCAGCCCATCCACTCGGGGTAGACGATGAAGTGGGTGGGCAACAGTTGCGGAGAAGATACACGCATCCGCTCGTAGTGCTCGAGGCGCGACGCCGAACCGGCCACCCAGTAGCGGCCCTCGCTCGGCGTGGTGAGGCCGACGACGTCGAACGTGCGACGCTGGCCGAAGTACGCGATCGCGCCGGTGTCGTTGACGCCGATGCGCGCGTCGCGCGGGAGGTTCTCCTCCGCCCATCGCCCGAGCGCCGCCTGCTGCCGGGCGATGCCGCTCGCGGACTGCGCGACGTCGTCGAGCACCCAGTCGAGACGCACCGCGAGCGCGCCCGCGAAGGCGCCGGCCAGGAGGGCGCTGGTGGTGAGCGCGACGCGAGGGCCGAGCCGCGCCGCCGCCGCCAGGTCTCCGATCGCGCGCGCGAGGCATGCGAGGCCGACGAGCCAGCCGGTCGCGAACGGCCACAAGTAGCGGAGGCGGTTCCAGAGGAACGTCACGTAGAAGCAGGGGACGAGCATCGACAGCGCGAGGAGGAGGACGAGCGCCGCGCGGACGCCGCGGCCCGAGGCGGCCCCTCGCCAGACGATCGCGAGGAGGCCCGCACACGCGAGCGCAGCGCCGCCGCGCGGGAGGAACTCCGCGCTCCACACCTCGCCGTCGAGGATGGTGCCGAAGAGCAACTTCGCGTTGGCGGCGAACGTGTCCGCCGGCGCGTGGTACGGACTGCCGAACACGAGCTTCACCTGCGCGGTGCTCGACGTCGTGTGTCCCGTGAGCGCGAGCAGGACGAGCGTCGGGCCGAGCGCGGCGGCGACGAACGCGAGCGACCACGCGCGCGCGCGTACGGGGACGGGGACCGGCGAGCCCGCGCCCGCGCCCGCGGGCGGGAACCGGAACACGATCGCCGCGACCGCGACCGCCGTGAGCGAGCCCTCGGGGCGGAGCAGGGGAGCGGCGACGGCGACTGCGAGCAGGGGACGGAGCGCGCGCACGGTGCGTGCGTCCGCGGGCGACTCCGCCCACTCGGCCGCGCGGCGCGTGACGAACGCGATCGACCACGCGAACGGCAGCACCTCCATCCCGCTCGCCGCGCACCAGGTGAAGCCGCCGAACGCGAGCACCATCGCCGCCGCCCCGGCCGCCGCGGGCCGCCCCGCGAGCGGCTGCGCGATGCGGAACGCCTCCCAGGCGAGCGCGCCGAGCGCGGCGAACGCGAGGAGCCATGCCGGCCAGAGGAGGGCGTCGCCACGGAACCCGAGCGCGTGGAACGGCGCGAGGAGCAGCGGCCAGAGCAAGCTGGTCGCGCCGGTCGAGATCGGCTCGCCCGCCTGGTAGCGGAACGGATGGCCCTCGGCGAAGGCGCGCGCGTACTGGAAATGGATGTACGCGTCGTCGAGCGCGGCCGCGGGATGGCCGACCTTGGCGAGGATCCCGCCGATCGCCTTCTGCGCGAGCAGCGCGGTGGCGAGGCTGACGACGGCGAGCGGCGCGAGGCGGCGCGCGCGGCTCTGTCCCATGCGCGCCAGGGTACACCCCTTGACCGCATGCAGGCGAAACGTCTATTCGCCGCTCTCCGTCCCGCGATGCTGCCCGCCGAACGAAAGCCCAGGCCCGGACCGTACGCCGATGCTCCGCGCCTCCCCGCGGACGAGAAGGTCGATCTCCGCACGCTCGGCCGGGGCGACGAGATCGAGCTCGAGGTGGGACCCGGTCCGAAGGCGGGCTTCCTCGTCGAGCGCGCGGTCTCCGCGCCCGACGCGCTGCTCCTGGGGCTCGAGATCCGCCGCAAGTGGGCGGCGGTCGGCGACGCGCGTCTCGCGAAGGGCGGTCACGCGGCGCGCGCGCGCGTCTTCTGCGAGGACGCGCGCCTCGCGCTCCCGCGCCTCGGCCCCGATGCGTGCGTGGCGCGCGTGTTCCTCCACTTCCCCGATCCGTGGTGGAAGAAGCGGCACCACAAGCGCCTCGTGATGGGCGACGTGTTCCTCGACGAGGTCGCGCGCCTGCTCGTGGCCGGCGGGCAGCTCTACGTGCAGACCGACGTCGAGGAGCGCGCCGAGCTCTACGAGAAGGTCGTGAGCGCTCACGGCGCGTTCGAGGCCGCGGGCGACTCGCCGGGATCGCCCCGCATCGCGGAGAACCCGTTCGCTGCGCGCAGCCCGCGCGAGCATCGGGCGATCGCCGACGGGTTGCCCGTGTGGCGGATGCTCTGGCGCCGCCGCTGAACCGTCAGGATCGCGCCGGCTCGCCCGGTCCGCCGTAGTCGACTTCGCGATCGACGTCGCGGCGGTCGCCGCGCTCGTCTGCGAGCACGAGCTCGATCTCGGCCTCGTCCGTCTCCGGCGGCGGAGCGACGGCATCGGGGCGGAACATGCGCTCCTTCAGCACGGTGCGGAGCGTCGCGACCGCGTCCTTGGCGGTCTTGCCTTCGCCCATCGCGTCCGACTCGACGCACTCGGCGAGGTAGCCGTTCGCGTCCTTGATCAGGCGGTAATGGAGCTTCATCGTGTCACACGGCCCCGCTGTCGCTGCCGCGCTTCACCGGCTGCTTCGGATCGGTGCCCTCGTGGATCGGCTGCACGGGGACCTCGCGGTGGATGGGATGGGCCTTCGGGTCGGGGTTCAGCGGCGCGGGCGCGTTCGGCGTCGCGGGCTGCGTGCCGGGTGCGTTCGGGACCGTCGGGTTCTTGGGTTCGCTCATGCGCATCGAGGTTGCACGAGCGATGCCCGTGAACCCGGCGTCAGCGCGAGCGTGCCGATGTGCCTCGGCTGGGACTTTCCGCGTGCGGCCGCGCTGTCCTCGCTCGAGCGCGCCCCGGACCGCGCCTCTTCTCGTGCGCGGCGCGCGCTGCGCGGCATGGTCTTCGCTACCTGGTCCGAGCAAGAAAGGGGTCTCGTCATGCTCTATTGGGCTGCAGTTTTTTTCGTGATCGCGCTCGTTGCCGCGGTGCTCGGCTTCAGTGGCATCGCTGCGGGCGCTGCAGGGATCGCGAAGATCCTGTTCTTCGTGTTCCTCGTCCTGGGCGCGCTGTCGCTGATCTTCGGTCGTCGCGTCCCGGCCTGAGTCCCGCGTGAGGTCGCCCGCGTCCGAGCAGGACCGGGCGGCCTCGCGTGTATCCCGAGGCCGTCGTGCAGCTGACCGCAACCGTCACCAGCGACGAGATCGTGCGTCTCGTCCGCGAGCTCACTCCGCTCCGCATCGATCTCGGTCGAACGCGGAGCGTTTCTTTCGGCACGCCGCAGGTCGTCGAGCTCGTCGAAGGCGTGGGCCTTCGCGTGCGCGGCAACGCGCGCATGATCTGGGAGATCGCCGGCCTGCCCCTGCCGGTGTCCCTGCGTGCGTGGCAGCTCCTGCTCGCGCCGTCGGTGCAGATCCGCGGCGAGACGCTCGTGCTGGTGTTCGAACCGGTGATCGAAGCGCTCGACTTCAAGCGGGTGCCGGGCTTCTTCGACGAGCGGATCGTGTTCGCGATCAACGAAGGGGTCGCGTCGCAGCGCGGCAAGCTCGCGTGGAACGTGTCGCGCGGCCTCTCGTGGCGGCTCCCGCTGCCGAAGCGGGTCGTCCCTTCGCGCACGCTCGACGTCGCGCCGACCTCCGCGAGCGTGACGGTCACCGCGACCGAGCTCCGGATCGACGTGGCCTTCGACGCTCACGTCGCCGGCGACGTCGCGCCGGCGTCGCTGCGCTCGGCCTGACCGCGCTGCGAGCCGCAGCCGTCGACCGATCCCAGCTTCTCGGCGTGCACGCGGGTGAGCTGCGCGCCGAAGAAGATGATCTGGCTCGAGAGATAGATCCACGTGGCGAGGGCGAGCACGCCGCCGACCACGCCATACGCGGAGTAGCTGGTGAGGTTCGCGAGGTAGCTCGCGAAGATCTCCTTGAGCGCCGTCAGGGCGACGGTCGTGAGCACCGCGCCCCCGACCACGTCCGCGAGCTTCGGCCGCGACCGCGGAATGAGATGGAACGCGGCGGTGAACACGCCCGAGAGCAGCGTGATCGACAGCGCCAGCTCGGCGGTGCGCGCGAGCCCCGGCCAGAGCGGCGTGTCGATCTGCGCACGCGCGCGCGACACGATCGCGCTCAAGAGCGAGCTGCCGATGAGCGACGCGAGGAGCGTGAGCCCGAGCCCGAAGACGATCCCGAAGCCGGAGAGGCGATCGAGGGCGAACGTCTTGAGCGAGCCGAGGAGGCCCTTGCCCCGCCGCGGGGGCACGCACCAGATCCGGTTCAGCGCGTTGTCGAGCTCCACGGTCGCGCCGCTCGCGCTGAAGAGGAGCGTGAAGAGCGCCACGACCGCGGAGATCCCGCGCGCCGAGCGGCTCTCCTGCAGCGCGGTGAGCGTCTTCTCGAGCACCTCGCGTGATCCGGGCGCGGCGCCGATCGCTGCGATCATGCGCTCGCGCGCCGGCGCGTCGTCCCCGAGGATGAAGCCGAAGACGGTGACCGCGAGGAGCATCGCGGGAAAGATGGAGAACGTGGCGTAGTACGCGAAGGAAGCGCCCAGGCGTGGTCCCTCGACGTCCGAGTACCGCTCGATGGTGGTCGAGAACAGGTCGACGAGGTAGCGAAGGCGCCTCTTCGTCATCATCCCTTCTTGCCGATCTCCTCGGCCTTCCGCAGCTCGTCGCCCTCGGCACCCTCGAGCGCCTTCTTGGCCTTCTCGCCGAGCTCCTCGGTCTTGCCCTCGCGGACGGACTTCTCGAGGCCTTCGCGGTAGCGTCGCGTCGCGTCGTAGTTGCCCTCGCCGATGGTGTCGCCGTCCGGCTGCCTCTTCGGGGTATCGCTCATCGTGGCCTCCTTGATGGTCGTGTTGGGGTGTGCGATCCGTGGTTGCAACCGACGTTCCGGGTGACGTGGCGCGCCGGGTGCTCTACCGTGCGGTCCCCGTGTCGGCCTTCCGGGTCATGACGTACAACGTCCACCGTTGCATTGGTGCCGGTGGCCTCGACTCCATCGACGACATCGCGAGCCTGTGCGCCGAAGCACGGGCGGACATCATCGCCCTGCAAGAGCTCGACGCTCCCGAGACCGACGAGGAAGCGGGGGTGCACCACGCGCGCGATCTCGCGGCGCGGCTGGGGATGCAGCTGCTGTTCTGCCGGACGTTCCGTCGCGGCGTCGGGTACTACGGACACGCGCTCCTCAGCCGCTATCCGCTCGAGCTGAAGCGCGTCACGACCTTCCCCTCGCCGGAGCCTCGATCCGAGCCGCGCGGTGCGATCTGGGCGCGCGCCACGCTGGGGGGCGACAAGACGCTCGACATCATCAGCACGCACCTCGGGCTGTCCCGGCGCGAGCGCGCCCTGCAGTCGAAGGAGCTGCTCGGCCCCGCGTGGCTCGCCAATCCGGAGCTGAGGAAGCCGTGCATCCTGTGTGGCGACCTCAACGCCGTCGCGAGCGCGTCGTCGACGTATCGCCGGCTCGCCTCGCAGCTGCTCGACGTCCAGCGCGCCATCCCCGGCCACCGGCCGCGTTCGACGTTCCCCGCGCGCCTGCCCGTGCTCCGACTCGATCACGTGTTCGTGACTCCGGGGATCGGTGTGCGAGGCGTGACCGTGCCCTGGAACGCGCGGTCGCGTCGCGCGTCCGACCATCTCCCGCTCATCGTCGACCTCGAGCTCCAGCTCGGCTGATCGGGTCCGACAAAACGCCGACGGTCGACCGGCGACAGCGTGCTCATCGCGCCGTTCGCGCCGTTCACCGCGACCGAGGAGGACATGACTCCTGGGCCGCGGCGAACGGTGGAAGGACGCGACGAGCGCGCTGTCGTCGATCGACCGCCGCGCGCGTGCCGAGGTCAGGCCTCCTCGCCCTCGCCGAGTCGATCCTGGAGGTCCTCGATGAAGTCCTTGCTGATGCGCTTGATCTCTCCGCCGAGCGCGTCGCTGAGGAGAGTGCCGACGGCGGTGAAGAGGATGAAGCGCGTGATCTTCGAGCCGAGGAGCACGCCGATGCCGAGGCCCACAGCGCCCGCCGCGACGGGGACGAGGTACGGCTTCTCGCGGAACGCGACCTCGGCGCGGTCGCGGACGTTCTCGACGATGTCGCGCGCCTGGTCGACGCGATGACGCAAGCTCGCCTCGCCGCCTGCGCGCCCGTTCTGCAGCGATTTCTCAGTGCCCTGGACGTTGTTCATGTTCGTTTCTCTCCGTGAATGGGACGTTCGAGCTCGGACCGCGACTCTCGCGCTCAGCGCGGGCCGCCGCGGCGGTTCATGCGTGCAACCGTCGCGCCGATGGCGGCGAGGACGATCACACCGGGGACGATCGGAGGCATCTGCGGCGGCACGCGCTCGCGCGAGGCCGAGCACGACGCGCTGCCCTCCGCCTCGGCCGTGCAGGTGTTGTTCGCGCACTCGGCGCTGGCGGTGCTCTGCACCTTCACGTTCAGATACGCGTTGAGGGCATCGATGCACCTCTGCAGGTTGTCGCCCGCGTCCACGTACTGGCCATCGCAGAAGAGCGCGCCTTCCGGCTTCTGACACTGCGCCTTGCATCCGCCTTCGAGCTCGGCCTTGCACGAGCCTTCGAGCTTGGACTGGCAGTCGATCTGGCACTTCGCGCTGGCCTTCGCCTGACACGATCCGTTGCACGATGCCTCGCACTTGCCGTCACACGTGGCGGAGGGCGGCGTGCCCTCGCACTGGGCGTCGCACTTGGCCGAGCAGTTCGCCTGACAGGCCGCCTTGCAGCTGCCGCTCGCCGTGTTGCCGCTCGCACTGCCGGAGCACTGCGCATCACAGTCGGCGTCGCACGACGCCGTGCACGACCCGTGGCAGTCGAACGACGGCGGGTTCGCCTCGCACTGCGCCTTGCAGTCGGCGGAGCACGAACCCTTGCACTGTGCATCCACCGTGGCGCTGCACTCGCCGTCACACTTCGTCGTGAGCTTGCCGGCGCACGCCGCGGTGAACCGCGTCGGCTCGCACTGCACGTCGCAGCCGCCCTGGGCGACGACCGTGCAGTTGGCCGAGGCGCTGACGTCGATGTTGTTGCACGCCTCGATGCCCGCGTGTGCGGCGCGAGGGAAGAGGAGCGCGAGCGGAGCGGCCAGCGCAGCGAACGTGAAGCGGCGAAGTTTCATGGCGAGCTCCTCCGAGCAATTGCCGGGCCGAGCGCAGGCGCTTCGCCGGACGTGCGCGCGAGCGGACCGAGTGCGGCGCGGTCGTAGCGGTCGGCCACATTGTGGCGCTCGCCTCAGCGCGTCTGCGCGTCGAGCCAGTCGCGCGACGCGAACGGGCGGACGTGCGTCTCGCCGCCTGCGATCTCGAGTCCGACCCGCAGCAGACCGACCTCGAAGAGGAACGCGCCCACCGCGCGCGTCCGGGAAGGCTTGCGGATGCGTCCGCGCACGACCAGATCGCCGTCGCGTGCGTCGAGCACGCGGACGTCGACGCCGCCCGCGGCGCCGTGCACGCGGATCGTCGCGCGCGCGTCCGGACCTGCGGGCGCCTCGCCCACGGGCTTCGGCAGCGACGCGAGCGACGCCCCGAGCCGGAGCACCTGGTCGCCCGGCGTGACGCGCACGCCGACGGTGGTGTCGACCGCGGACGACGACTTCGTCCGCACCAGGCCGTCGACCGCGTCCACGGCGATCGACAGTCCTTCGGCTCGGCTGTCGCCGATCCGCACCGCCGCGCGCTCGAGCGCCACACCCGATCCGGAGAAGCTCACGCCCGAGTGGACGTCCCTCGACGAGATCACGCCCCACGCCTTTCCGCTTGCCGCGACGCCGACCCGTTCCGAGACGACGTCGACGTCGCGGACAACGAGATCGGTGCGCGCGTCCATCGCGCCTCCGCGATAAGACGCGTGGATCGAGCCGCCGGCGGAGCCCTTGCGGATCGCGACGCCCGCGGGGAGCAGCAGCGCGCCGAGCTTCGGCAGATCCGGCGCGCGTACATCCGCGGCATCGACCTTGGCCCACGAGAGAGGGAAGGTCTCTGCGAGATCGGTGTTCCCCGTGGCGATCGTCGCCCGCGCGTCCTCGACGAGCACCAGCGGATCGGTCCCTGCCGTCAACCGCGCGCGGCCGAGCGCGAGGTCACCGACGAGCGCGGGACGCGCATCGGGATCGACGAGCGCCGCCGCCGCGCCCCCGCGACCGGGATCGACGTGGCCGACGAACGCCACGTCGCCGTTCACCACGGCGCCCCCCGCGCGGAGGGTGACGCCGGCGCTCCGCCATTCGAGGCGGGTGTCCGGGTGGACGACGCCGTGATCGACGCGGGCGACGATGCCGATCGGCCCGCGTCCGCCTTCGACCTCGATCGGCACGTCGTTCAGATACGCGGCGCGGAACGGGGCGAGGTCCGTCAGCTCGCCGCGCATGTCGGCGCGCGCGGTGAGCTGACGGAGGACGCCGGCGCCGCGCGGGATGCGGACGTCGTACGCGTCGACCTGCGCGTCGACGCGCGCGTCGGAGCCGACGAGGATGTCTCGATCGCCGATCGACAGGACGCCGTCGTGCGTGACGAGCGTGCTCGGAGAGACCCACAGCTCGCGCGCGGGGCGGAGCCGCATGCCCCCGCTGAGCGTTCCCGCCCCACGGTAGCGGTACTCCATGATCCAGAGCTCGCGGATCGAGGTGGTGACGTCCTCGAGGTGGATCGTCCAGAGGTCGTACGTCTCGTCGGGGATCGGCTCCTTCGGCCGAGGCTTGCGCACCGGCGGATCGGGGAAGCCCGGGATCGGCGGATAGGCCGCGAGCCGGCCCTCTTGCCCCTGCGCATCGGCGAGCTTGTGACGGAACCGGAACGACGCGCCGGAGCCGTCGAGCGCGCTCACGTGGAACGTCCGCTTCGTCAGCGCGAGCAGATCGACGGTCAGCGACGCGCGCTCGAGCTCGAGGAAGAACTGCACGTTGTCGTCCTGGAACCGCAGCGACAGATCGCGGACGTTCACGCGCCCGGGATACGGCGACCAGGCCGACCCGTAGTCCAGGTGGAGCTTCGACGGATCGGCGTCGAGCCATCCCCGCAGGAGACCCGTGCGCAAGATCACGTTCGCCGCGAGCAGGTACAGGAGGTACACGGCGGCGATCGCCAGCGCGACGATCCACACCGCGCGGGGCACACGACGGCGTACGTCGCGCAGCCTCCGCGACCAGCGCGTGCTGCCGGCGATCGTGGCGCGGCTCAGCGAGCCGGTGCGTGCATCATTCACGACTGTCCTGCGATGGCGCCGCCACGCGCGCCTTCCGCTCGGACGCGTCCGTCGCCCGAGCGGGCGGCTCTTCCAGCTTCGCGCGAGCGTGGATCTCTGCGAGCGCCTGCTCGGCCTGCGCGCGCTGGGTCGACGCGATGGTCGCCCGCGCGTTCGCCTCCGCGAGGAGCGCCTTGCGCTGCGCGATGTACGCGAGGTCGCGCGCCTCGGGGGCCGTCGGATCGTCGGCGAACTTCCGCTCCGCCTCGTCGAGCGCCCGGCGCGCCTCGTGGAGACCGACCGTATTGGCCTGCGCGGCCGCGCCGGCGTGCGCGTGGGCGTAGGCCGCGCGCGCGTCGCGCAGCTCGGGCGGCGGCTGGTGCGCGGCGCATGCCGCGACGGAGGCGGCGAGGAGCACGGCGACGGCGAGGCGCTTCATCGCTCGGCTCCGTTCGCCGCCGCCGCCTCACGCACGCGCGTGGCCATCGCGTCCGCCGAGACCTTCGCCTGCGCCTCGCGCGAGAGCGCCGTGGCGAGCGACGCATCGGCCTCCGCACGCACGAGGAGCCACTCCGCCCGTTCGGGCTCGCCCTCGTCGATCAGCCGGCGCGCCTGGTCGATCTGTCGCTCGGCGAGGCGAAGGTGCAGCGCTGCGTCGGGCGTGCGTTCGGCGCCGGCATCTCTCGCGGCGCGCGTCGCCGCCTCCGCCGCGCCGACGCGCGCGGCCGGCATCGCGTGCCCGGCGCACGCGCTCGCGGAAGCAGCGAGGAGGAGCGCGACCATCGAGCGCGGGATCGTCGTCATCGAGCGATCGCATTGCATCGGTCGTGCCGCGCTCAGAACACGATCGCGACGTGAGCGCCGGCAGAGAGCCAGTGAATCGCCGCGCCTTCGTCCCCCGATGCGATCATCGCGTAGCCGCCGTGGATGCCGATGTCGATCACCGGGAGCACGGTCAGATCGAGGAAGAGCCCTCCGTCGTACGTCGGCGCGGAGCGCGAGCCCGGCCCGTACGCGACGTGCGCATACCCTGCATGGGCGTAGAGCCCGGGCCTCACGACGGCCCCGAGCGCGAGGCGCGCTCCGCCGAACCCGCGATAGAGCGAGGGCGCGAGCTCTCCTCCGAGGGCGTGGAAGCTCCCGCCGATCTCCGGCGTGAGCGAGAGGATCGTCGCGTCGAGCTCGTATCCGAGGCGGAGCGCGGCGCCGGCACCGGAGCCGACGCGATCCGGCTGGATGGCGAACGCGGCCTCTCCGTCGAGCGCCAGCTTCGGGCCCGTGCGGGCTGCGGCGGGGGCCGACCAGGCGAGCGTGGCGAGGGCGGCGGCGACGACGAGCTTGAATGGACGTGCTTTCACGCTGGCCCTCTCGAGCAAGCCCCGAACCATGCTCGAGCCAGGCGCGTGGTCGTGGCGGATCGCCTCGAATCGCCTTCTGCGCCACGAAGTTCACGCGGCGCTCACGTCGAACTCCGAGAGAGAGGTCGCGGCACGAAGCTCGCTTCGACACGTTCGCTCGGAGGTCACGATGAATCCCGGCGCGAAAGTCGATGCCTCCGTCACGCCGTTCCACGAACCGCTCGTCGCTCCGGGCGACGTCGTCGCCGACAAGTACCGCATCGATGCGGTGGTCGGTCGCGGCGGCATGAGCACCGTGTATCGAGCGACGCACCTGCACCTCGATCAACTCGTCGCGATCAAGGTGCTGTCGCCCGCCGCGCTGGTGATGCCCGAGTATGTGGCGCGTCTGAAGCGTGAGGCACGCGCGGCGACGCGCATCCGGAGCCAGCACGTCGTCCGCATCTTCGACATCGGAGAGCTGCCCGGGCGCGGCGTGCCTTACCTCGTGATGGAGCACCTGACCGGCGCCGACCTCGCGGCGGTCCTTGCGCGCCGCGGCCCGCTGCCCGTGCACCTGGCGGTCGAGTGTATTCTACAAGTCTGTGAGGCGCTCGCCGAGGCGCATGCCCTCGGCATCATCCATCGCGATCTGAAGCCGGCGAACCTGTTCTTGACCGAGAGCGTCGACGGCTCGCCGTGCGTGAAGGTGCTCGACTTCGGCATCTCGCGGATGATGCGGCGCCAGCCGCTCTCGCCTCTGACCGATCCGGGGACGGTGCTCGGTACGCCCAGCTACATGGCCCCCGAGCAGATGGAGGCGGCGGTCGACATCGACGGGCGCTCGGACATCTGGGCGCTCGGCGCCATCCTCTACGAGCTCCTCGTCGGTCGTCCCCCGTATACCGGCGAGTCGCTCCCGCAGATCTTCATGAAGATCATGCGCTCGAAGACCCCGCTGCCGTCGGCCGAGCGCGACGACGTCGGTTCGGAGCTCGACGCGATCGTCGCGCGGTGCCTCGCGCTCGAGCCGGACGAGCGCTTCGCGACGGTCGCCGATCTCGCGTGGGCGCTCTCGACCACCGGCGTGCCGCACGCGCGCGACTCCGCCGAGCGCATCTCGCGCGTGTTCGACCGGCGGTCGGCGGAGTGCGGGGTCGCGCGCGTCGCACCGGAGCCTTCCGCCGCCGCCCATCCACCTCCTACCGGGGTCGTCGCCGTGTTCCGGCGGAAGCTCGCGGCCTCTGCGTCGGCGGCGCTCCTGCTCGGCGCCGCCGTCGGCTTCACCGCGCTCGCGCTCGATCGCGCGAACGACGATGCTCCGGCCGACGCGCGCGCCAACGCCGTCGTCCGCCCGCGTCGCGCGCTGGAGGTGCTCACACCCACCGCGGTGGCCCGCGAAGGGGTGACGCCGCGGGCACGCATGGTCCACATGGATGCCGGGATCGCCTCCGAGGACACGACGGCGGATGCGTCGACCGTCGCGATCGTCCCGGCGGCCGCGACGATGACGCCCGAGGTCGGAGAGGCGGCGGCGGCGAAGACCGATTGACCGGCGCCCGTAGTAGAGTCGCGCCGTGGTGCCGGCGCCCCGCATCCTCGTCGCGACGCTCGTCGCGCTCGCGATCGCCGGCGCGGCCGCCCACGCGTCGGCGCAGGAGCCGGCGCTCGTTCCGCCGCACCTGACGTCGGCGATCACGCCGTCGTATCCGGAAGGCGCCGAGGGCGACGCGTCGGTGCTGCTCGCGGTGACCGTCGATGCCGAGGGCAACGTGCGCGAGGCGCACGCCGTCGAAGGCGACGAGCCGTTCGCCTCGGCGGCGATCGCGGCGGTGAGCACCGCGCGCTTCGTGCCGGCCACGCGCGACGGCAAGCAGATCGTCGCGACGGTGCGCTTCCGCGTGGACTTCTCCCGTCCCGCGCCCCCCGTGCCGCCGCCGACTCCTCCCGCTCCGCCCGAGCCCGGGCGCGCGCCGGACGAGCCCGCGCCCGCGCGCGTGCAGGACGTCGTCGTCCGCGGGGGACGGTCATCGGTGACGAGCACGCCGGCGAACGAGTCGCTCGCGCGCGCCGAGGTGCGCCAGCTGCCCGGCGCGTTCGGTGATCCCTTCCGCGCGATCGAGGTCGCGCCCGGGCTCGCGCCGGTGCTCACCGGGCTCCCGTACTTCTACGTGCGCGGCGCGCCGCCGGGGAACGTCGGTTACTACTTCGACGGCGTCCGCGTCCCGTACCTGTTCCACTTCGGGCTCGGCCCGGCGGTGATCCATCCGGCCCTCATCGCGCGCACCGATCTCTACAAGGGCGGCTATCCCGCCGCCTTCGGCCGCTGGGCGGGCGGCATCGTCGACGCGACGGCGATGCCTCCGAGCGACGTCCTCCACGGCGAAGGGCTCGTCCGCCTCATCGACGCGGGCGCCCTCGTCGAGGCGCCGTTCGCAGGCGGCCGCGGCTCGGCGCTCGCCGCGGGCCGCTACTCGTACACCGCGGCGCTGTTCTCGCTGCTCTCGTCGGACACGTCGCTCGACTATCGCGACTATCAGACGCGCGTCAGCTACGCGCTCTCCGATCGCGACACCATCTCGCTGCTCGGGTTCGGCGCATACGACCTCGCCTCGCAGCGCGAGCTCGTCGACCCGACGACGGTCGGCGCGCTGGCCCCGCCGTCCGCGACCGCCGAGCGCCGCGAGATCACGCGCGTCCTCTTCGCGTCCGAGTTCCATCGCGCGGACGTGCGCTGGGACCACGTGCTCGGCGGCGGAGGGCGCCTCCGCGTCGCCGGCACGCTCGGCTACGACCGTACCCGCGTCGAGGCGAGGCGCGCGGCCGAAGACCTCATGACCGCCGCGCGCATCGACCTCGTGCAGCCGGTGACCCGTGGCGTGGTCCTGCGCGCCGGCGGCGACGTGGTGATCGACGACTACCGCGCCGACGCGCTGCCTCGCTACGCGGACGACGACGACGTGGTGGCGCGGCAGGCGCTCGTCTTCGCCGCGCGGACCGACTTCGCCACGGGCGTGCGCGCCGATGCGGTGCTCACGCCGCTGCCGCGCGTCGAGGTGGTGCCGGGCCTCCGGCTCGACGTGTTCGGCTCCGGAGGACAGCGCGCAGCGTCCCTCGATCCGCGCCTCGCGGCGCGCTTCGACGTGAGCGACTCGGTGCACATCGTCCACGCCTACGGGCTCGCGACGCAGGCGCCGTCGACGCCGGTCACGCTGCCGGCGATCTCCGTCGCCTATCTCGCGGGAGGGCTCCAGCGTGCGGCGCAGACCAGCGCGGGCGTCGAGGTCGACCTCCCGGAGGACTTCGCCGCCACGGCCTCGTTGTTCCACAACGCCTTCTACGATCTCAACGACGCGCTCGGCACCGCCCAGGTCGAGCTCGTCGACATCGAGCGGAGCGATTCGCTGCTCGCGAAGAGTCGCGGGTCGGCGTACGGCCTCGAGCTCGGCATCAAGCGAAAGCTCTCGCGGCGGCTGAGCGGGCTCGTCGCATACACGCTCTCGCGCTCGATGCGCACGGCCCAGGACCGACGGTTCCTCTCGGCGTACGACCGACCGCACGTGGTGAACGCGGCGGCTTCGTACGATCTCGGTCGCGGATGGCGCGCGGGTGCGCGGTTCGTCTTCTACTCCGGCATCCCGCAATCGTCCGCGCCTCCGGCGTTCGCCGGGCAGCTCGTCGGCGTCCCGCCCGAGCGCACGCCGGCGTTCTACCGGGTCGACCTGCGCGTCGAGAAGCGATGGCGCATCGGCGAGCGCGGGTTCGTGTCGTTCGTGCTCGAAGCGCTGAACGCGACGCTCTCGCGCGAGGTCAACGGCTATCGCTGCGGGACCGCGCTCGCGATCCCGGGGAGCACGATCCCCGGATGCAGTGCGCGTGTGGTCGGTCCGATCGCCGTCCCCAGCGTCGGCGTGGAAGGAGGATTCTGACGTGCGACGAGCTCTTCTCCTCTCGTTCGTCCTCGCCGGCGCGGCATGCGTGCCCGCCGACGAGGCGGTCGCGCTCGGATCGGCGACGTTCACCGTCAAGGCGAGCCGCGCGGCGACGGCGGGCTTCGTCACCGCCGACCGGATGAACGACGGCACGATCGGCTGGAACGTCGTCGTCGATCGCGTCGTGCTCGGCTTCCGCACGGTCACCATCGGCAAGGTCGGCGACGACGATCGCTGCTCCTTCCGCGGTCGCGGCGAGCGCTCCGACGTCGTGTTCGATCCCCGAACCGGGCTGGTCCAGACCTTCAACGGCATCCAGCCCGCGGACTGCGAGGACGTCGGCATCTTCCTCGCGCCGCCGGGCGACACGACCGGCGTCGGGCCCGGTGCGAGCCCCGAAGACCTCTTCGAGCTCGCGGCCGATCCGCCGGCGCACGCGATCGTCGAGGCGACGGCGCGCCACCACGACGAGTCTTTCCGCGTGCGCCTCCGGTTCGACTCGACGCGTACCGCGACCCGCTTCGGGGGATGCTCCGCGGCGACCCGCGGCATCCGCGTCCGCGCGAACGAGCGGCAGGTCGCGTCGATGGCGTTCTCGCCCGAGAACCTCTTCCGCGATGCGCTCGGCTTCGGCTCGGCCCTCCGGCTCACGCCGTTCCTCGAAGCCGACGAGAACGGAGACGGCGACGGCGTCGCGACGATGCAGGAGGTCGACGCGCTGCCGCTCGCGCGTCTCCGCGGGTTCGGCGACTTCTACCAGCTGCCGAACGGGACCATCGCCGGCAGCTTCGGCGACTACCTCCGCGCGCTGTTCCGCTTCACGTTCATCTACCGTGACTCGGGGGCGTGCTTCGGCAACGAGCCGGGCAGCGAGTGATCGTCAGCGCCGCGAGCGGCGCCGGCGAAGCACCGTCACGATGCCGAGCGCGGCCGCGCCGACCGCGCCCATGGGGAGCGCGCCGCCGCCTGCGGGGATGTTGCACGAGCAGCCGCCGCCCTCGATCGAGATGTCGTCGGCCTCTCCGCCGTCGCGGCCGGAGTCGGCGCCGCCTCCGCCGCCGTCGGTCCTCGGGCCGGCGTCGGTCGTCGTGCCGCCGCCGTCCTTGCCCGCGTCACCGGCGTCGATCCCGCCGTCGGTGATGCCGCCGTCTTGACCCGGATCGGTCACGCACTGGCCGATCGCGTTCGTCGTCGAGGTGCAGCGGAGCCCCGTCGGACACTTGTTTCCTCCGGTCCCGCGGCAGCCCGTGCGGCACACCTTGTTCGTGTCGTCGCAGACGCGACCGGAGTCGAGGCCACCGCAGTCCGCGTCCGTGTTGCAGCCGCACTGGCCGTTCGGACGGCACGCGCCGCCGTTCCCGTTCGGGTCGCAGTTCTGCGTGTCGGTCGGCGTGCACTCGCCGCACGTGTGCTGCGGGGTGCAGACCTGGTTGCCCGCGCAGTCGGTGTTCGTCAGGCACGGCACGCAGACGCCGGTGCCGGCGCCGGGATCGAAGCAGTGCGTTCCGTTGGGGCACGTCGTGTCGTCGACGCAGCCGCTGACGCACGTGCCCGTGCCGTCGTTGTCGTTCTTGCAGTTCTCGCCGTTGGGGCAGGTCACCGCGCCGTTCGGGCGGCAGCCGGGGACGCAGACGCCGGGCGTGCCGGTGCAGATCTGACCGCCGTTCGCCGGACCGCAATCCGAGTCCTTCGTGCAGCCGCAGGTGCCGACGCCGGTGATGCACACCGGCGTGTTGCCCGTGCACTCCGTCTGGTTCGACGCCGAGCACTCCGTGCAGGCGCCGGGGAGGGGATCGGCCGCCTTCTGGCAGATCGGTCGCGCGGGCTTGCTGCACGCCGGAGGCGCGCCGCCGAGATCGTTCTCGCACGGCACGCAGATGTGGTTGTTGCAGACCGGCTTCGTCCCGCCGCACTGATCGTCGGTGTTGCACTCGACGCACGTGCTCGTGTCGGGGTTGCAGACCGGCGTCGGCCCGGTGCAGAGCTGCGACTGACCGGGGCGGCACTCGACGCAGAAGCCGGTGTCGTCGTTGCACACCGGCGTCGTCGGGACGACGACGCAGTCGTTGTTGTTCGCGCACGTCTTGCAGTCCGTGAGCGGCGTGCCGTCGTTCGCGAACACCCAGTAGGTGACGTCCTGGTTGTTCTGGCCGCTCTGCTGCCCGGTCGAGCCGCTGAAGCCGACCCACACCTTGTTGCCCGCGCCGAGCGCGTCGACGCTCGCGTACAGATCGATGACGCGCGTGAGCAGCGGCGCCGCCGGCTTCGGCTGGTTCTGCGTCATGAAGACCTTCAGGGTCTTCGACGGCGCGTCGTAGTCGATCCACACGTCCGTCTTCGTCCCGTTCTTCATGTTGAACGGGGGGGTCGCCGTCGCGACGTGCTGGTTCGTCTTTCCGTCGACGACGATGCCGACGTGGTTCGCGTTGGGATCGGCGTTGTTGTCCTTCGCCGTGTCGAATTCGACGGCGACGCTCGGCGTGACGCCGTTCAGGCCGAGGCTCGAGCCGCTGCCGCTCAGCGCGGTCGGCGCCTTGTTCTGCAGCACGAACGCGATGCCGCTGCCGCCCGCCGGGTCCGCGCCGTTCGGGTACATCCGGAAGGTGAAGTGCGTCTGGAACGACGTCGTCGAGGAGAAGTTGACGGGGGTCGAGAGGTACGCGCTGCCGTTGTCACCGATGAGGTTGGGGGTGAGGAACAACACGCCCGCGGGCGCGCGTGCGCTCCCGTTGAACGTGAGGCCCTGCAGCTGACCCGCGTTGCTGAAGTCGCAGAACCCGACCAGCGCCGCGTCCGCCACGCGGGGCGCGGCCATCGCCGCACCCAGCGCGAGCGCCCCGAAGAACCAACGACCGAGCTTCGATCCCATCACACCCCTCCTCCTCGTGACGTCACTTCGCCGGCTTCGGGGCCGGTTTCGTCTCCGCGGGCTTCGCCGTCTCCGCCGGCTTGCTCGCCTCTCCCGGGGCCGCGGTTCCCTCGATGTGGAACTCGACGCGGCGGTTGTTCTGACGGCCCTCGTCCGTCTCGTTCGTGTCGATTGGCTTCTCGAGGCCCCAGCCCTTCGAGCCGAGGCGCTTCTTGTCGATGCCGTAGCTCGTCAGCCACTTCATGACCGACGCCGCGCGCTTGTCGCTGAGCTGCTTGTTGTACGCCGGGGCTCCGCGGTTGTCGGTGTGGCCCTCGACGCGGACCTTCTGGATCTCCGGGTGCTCCTTCAAGATCTGCGCGACCGCGATGAGCACCGGATCGCTCTCGCGGAGGATGTCCGCGCTGTTCGTCTTGAACTTCACCTGCTGGATGATCTTCACCTGTCCGCCCTCGATGCGCGCGAGCGGGCAGCCGTTCTTCTTCGGATCCGGATCGGCGGGGCCCGGGTCGTCCGGACACGCGTCGTCCTTGTCGAGGATGGTGTCGCCGTCACGATCCGGCGGGCAGCCGTTCTTCTTCGGATCGTCGCTCTTCACGCCCGGCACGTCGGGGCAGGCGTCGACCTTGTCCTCGATCCCGTCGCCGTCGCGGTCGGGCGGGCAGCCGTTCTTCGCCGGATCGTCGGAGCGCATGCCCGGTACGTCGGGGCAGGCGTCCTGCGGATCGTAGATCCCGTCGCCGTCACGATCGGGCGGGCAGCCGTTCTTCGCCGGGTCGGTGCTGGCGACGCCGGGGACGTCCGGGCACGCGTCGACGTCGTCGGTGATGCCGTCGCCGTCGCGATCGGACTTCGGCGGCGGGGCCGGCGGCGGGCAGCCGTTCGTGCGCGGGTTGCTCGTGCGGATGCCGGGGACCGTCGGACAGGCGTCCTCCGAGTCCATGATCTTGTCGCCGTCGGTGTCCTTGTCGAACGCCGGCACCCACTCGATGCTCGCGACGGTGCGCAGGACCGGCGTGCCCCAGCCGCGCGTGAGGCCGGAGCCCATGCCCGCGCCGAAGCGGAAGTCGCCCGCGGTGTAGTGGCCTCCGATGAGCCACTCGAGCGGCGTCGTCCGCTTCTCGAAGAACGAGTCGGAGTCGGTGACCGTGCTCCCGTAGATCTCGGGCCCGACGACGAGCTTCTTGTCGAGCAGGCGCAGGCCCGCGCTCGCGCCGATGGTCAGCTCGCTGCCGAGCGGGTTCTGATCGTAGCGCTCGGTGAGCGGGCGGTAGTTGAACCCGAGGCGCGCGGCGTAGGTGAAGACGTCGATGTCGCCCGCCACCATCGCCCGCGGCGTGAAGCGGACGTTGTCGTCGCCCGTGTAGTTGTCGCGCGAGCCGGTGGGCAGGTAGACCGCGACGCCGATCGCGCTGTTGAAGACGTCGCCGTGCTCGCCGATCAGGCGGACGTCGGCCGACAGGCGCATGTCGCCGAGGCCGGGCTGGGGCGAGGTGAAGCGCCTCGATCCGTCGCGCAGGACCGGCGCGTCGCCGGTCTGGTAGAGGGCGAGGGGGATGTTGAGACCGGCGCGGACGCGGTCCCACAAGACGAGCGAGCCGCCCGCATGCGCGAAGACCTGGTGCTCGACGATCGCCGCGCGCTCGGACCCGTCCGGGTTGTAGAGGACGAGCGGCTTGTATCCCCAATCGCCGACCACCCCGAACGCGGGGCGCAGGTGGCCGCGTAGATCGAGCGAGTCCATGACGAACCACTCGCTGCCGCGCTCCGAGGGATCGAAGCGGTTGAGCGCGAAGCCCTGCGTCGTCTCCTGAGCGGACGCGGCCTCGGTGGTGGCGATGATCGAACCGATGACGGAAGCGCAGAGCGCCAGCTTCGTGAGTCGCATGACCCTCCCGATGGGACTGCGAATATTGGCGAGTACTGCGGTGGAACGACGTTGTCGGCGCGACAGCACACCGCGCCGACGTTCATGGTACGGGGGCGCCCGCGCGTTCCACAACTCGAAACCGTACGTGGATCGGGCCGTGCGCTCGCGCGGCCAGGCTAGAGCGTGAACTTGTAACGCGCGGTGCCGTCGGCGGGGACGACGACCGACGCCTGCTGCGTCTTGCCGTCGGCCGTCGTGCACGTGACCTTGTGCGGGCCGGCCGACAGCTCGAGGCCCGCGACCGGCGTCGCGCCGCGCGCGGTGCCGTCGACCGTGACGTTGCACCAGCCGCCGGACGCACCGACGTTCAGCTTCCCGCTGCCCGCCGGCGCAACCACCTGCGTGACCGCGGGGCGCGCGACGGTGCCGTGCTTCGGCTCCGGCGCCTTCTCCAGGGTGACGTCGAGGTGCTTCGTCTCCATCGGCGCGCCGGTGAACGTCAGCGTCGCGTCGACGTACCCGGGCGCGCTCACCACCAGGCGGTGCGAGACGCCCGACGCGATCCCGTCGATGCGCGGACCGGGCACCGCCTTGCCGTCGAGGCTCATCGTCGCGGGCGTCCCCTCGGGCGCGACCTTCACCTCGACGACGACCGAGCCCTTCTTCAGCTCGAGCTGCACCTTCGCGGGCTTGTCCGCCTCGAGCGAGATCTGCTGCTTCGCGTGCTCGAAGCCGTCCATCGTGAGCTTCACGTCGAGCGGCATGCCGATCGGCAGCTGCGCGATCGTCGCGGGCGTCGTCTCCGGGCGGAGGTCTCCGTTGATCCAGATCGACGCGCCCGGCGGCTCGCTCGCGACCTCCATCGTGCCCTTCGCCGCGACGGCGGGCTCGGCGGAGCGCGCGCTCGCAGCGGCGTCGCGATCGTCGTTCTTCTTCGCGAGGAGGAAGCCGAGCCCACCACCGACCGCGGCGAGGACCAGGACCGCGCCGCCGACGGCGAGCACGACGCTGCTGCTCTTCTTGTGCGGCTGCGCCGAGACGTCGGTCACCGTGCGTGCCGCGGCGGGCATGCTGTTCGTGCTCGCGACGCGCTGGCCGCTCGCCTCGACGTCCGGGCCGAGCGCGCCGATGGCCATCGACGCATCGGGGCTCGCGGTGAGCGCGTGCTGCATCTCGATGATGTCCGCGAGCTGCTTGCCCTGGAGGAGCGCCTCCTTCTGCTGCGCGAGCTTCTCCTCGAACAGCAGCTGCATGAACTGGTTGAGCGCGAGGCTCGACACCGCGATCTGCTGCCGGCGCACGAACGCCTCGAGATCGGCCTGCATCTCGCGCGCGCTCTGGTAGCGCTGGCTCGGATCCTTCGCGAGCGCCTTCATCACGATCGGCTCGAGGCCTTCGGGGTAGTCGTCGCGCACGTCGCTCGGACGCGGGTAGTCGCGCTCGCAGATCAGCTTGAGCGTCTCGTACTCGCTCTGCCCCTTGAACAGGCGCTTGCCGGTCGTGAGCTCGAAGAGCATGACGCCGGTCGCGAAGACGTCGCTCCGCGCGTCGATCTCCTCGCCCCGCGCCTGCTCGGGCGACATGTACGGGACCTTGCCCTTCAACTTGCCGCTCTTCGTCGCCTCGCCGACCTTGCGCGTGTCGCTCTTCGCGATGCCGAAGTCGACGATCTTCACGTCGCCGGTGAAGGTGACGACGACGTTCTGAGGGGAGATGTCCCGGTGGACGATGTTGAGCGCGGTGCCGTCGAGCTCGCGCTTCTCGTGCGCGTACGACAGGCCGGCGCACATCCCGAGCACGATCGCGAGCGCGTGCTCGAGCGGGAACTCGAACACGCCCTTCTTCTTCATCTGGCGCACGATCGAACGGAGGTCCTCTCCGTGCACGTGCTCCATCGCGATGAAGTACTGACCGTCCGCCTGACCGACGTCGAAGATCTGGACGATGTTCGGATGCGAGAGCGTCGCCGCGATGCGCGCCTCGTGGAGGAGCATGTCGATGAACGCGCGATCCTGGTTCATCGCGGGGAGGATCCGCTTGATGACCAGCAGCTTCTCGAAGCCGGCGACGCTCTTCTGGATGGCGAGGAACAGCTCCGCCATCCCGCCCGCGGCGAGCTTGCGGATGAGGGTGTACTTGCCGAACTTCATCGGCATGCCCTCCATCCCCAGCTCCGCGCTCGGCAGCGGGAGTCGTCCGCTCGCGGGGGCGGCCGGAGAGCTCGACGGCGATCGAGCCGGCGGCGCGCTGTCTTGGCCGGCGGACATCCTGGAAAAACCCTAGTCCGCCGGGGTTTCCGGGTCAATCAGGCGCCGGCTTCGTAAGTTGGTGTATTTGTGTCCTCCCCCGCGATGAGAAAGGTGCCGTTCGGCCTCGTTGCCGCCTCGTTGTTCTCGCTCGCGCCCGCCGTCGCGTCGGCCGCGATCGTCAAGGGGCCGTGGGTGCACCGCGTCACGCCGACCAGCGCCGTCGTGCGGTTCGAGCTCGACGCCCCCGCGCCCGCGGCCGTGCAGCTCGGGGTCGGGGCGGCCAGGGCCGGGGACGCGGGGGGGCGGACGTTCGCCAGCCCGGAGGCCAAGACCGTCCACTCGGTCACCGTCACGGGGCTCGATCCTGCGACGCGTTACGCCTACTCGGTGAGCACGGCCGGCGCGTCGAAGCTCGCCGCCCTGACCACCGCGCCGAAGGACGACTTCACCGGCTCCTTCAAGTTCGTCGTCTACGGAGACAACCGGACCGACGACGCGGCCCACGCGGCGGTCGTCCGCGCGATGGTGCCGGTCCCCGCCGACTTCCTGATCAACACCGGCGACTTCGTCGAGAACGGCGGGTCGAAGCCGCAGTGGCAGACGTTCTTCGACATCGAGGCGCCGCTCCTGCGCGAGCGGCCGGTCTTCTCCTGCGTCGGCAACCACGAGCTCGTCGACGGAACCGGCATCGAGTGGATCCGCTACTTCGGTCCGGAGCTGCCCGATGCGCGGACGCTCCCCGAGCACATCAACAGCACGGTCCGCTGGGCGAGCACGCGCTTCTTCTTCCTGAACGGGATGGTCGGGTGGCGGTCCGGCGCCGATCGCGCATGGCTCGACAAGGCGCTCTCCGACGCGGACAACGAGGCGGGCCTCGTCTGGCGGATCGTCGTCGTCCACTTCGGTCCGTGGTCGAGCGGCCCGCACGGCAACAACACGCTGCTCCACGAGGCCGGGATCCCGGCGCTGCTCCGCGCGCACCGCGTCGACCTCGTCGTCTCGGGCCACGATCACATCTACGAGCGCGGCTTCGCCGACGGGCTCGCGTACCTCGTGTCCGGCGGAGGCGGCGCGCCGACGTACCGGATCAAGAACGTGCTGCCGACCTCGCGCAAGGCCGAGTCGGTCCGACACTTCCTCGAGGCGTCGGTCAGCCAGGCGGCGATCGCGTTCGCCGCGACGCGCCCCGACGGAAGCACCATCGAGCGCTGCGGTCTCCGCAAGGACGCGGGCTGGGACTGCGACCCGCCGCCGGCCGGCGCGTCCGCGACGGCGAGCGCGCCGGCGGCGAGCGCCGGAGCGCCGGCGCCGGGCGGTGCGCCCCCGGCGAGC
>JBDHVD010000029.1:0-35916 GCA_039809525.1 Labilithrix sp.
CTCGAGCCCGAGCTCCTTCATCACCGCTTGCAGGTCTTCCCACGCCTGCTTCTTCGCCTCGGCCTGCTGCGCGCTCGGGCGGATCAGGTACGACGGGTGATACGTCGGCATCACCGGGACCTTGCCCTTGTACAGCTTCCAGTTGCCGCGGACCTTCGTGATCCCGAGCTTCGTGTTGAGCAGCGTGCCGACCGCGGTGTTGCCGAGCGCGACGATGACCTTCGGATCGATCACCGCGAGCTGCTCGTGCAAATACGGGATGCACGCCTCCGTCTCCGCCGGCTCGGGGCGCCGGTTGCCCGGCGGACGGCACTTGATGATGTTGCAGACGTAAACGTCCTTCTCGGGATCGAGGCCCATCGCCTGGATCATCTTGTCGAGCAGCTGGCCCGCGCGGCCGACGAACGGCAGGCCCTGCGCGTCCTCGTCGGCGCCCGGCGCTTCGCCGACGAACACGAGCTTCGCCTTCGGGTTGCCGCGCGAGAACACGGTGTTCGTGCGCGTCTTCGCGAGCTCGCACTTCGCGCACGCCTCGACCTCCGCCTTGATCACCTCGAGCGCGCGCGGCGCCTTCGGCAGCGCGGCGGCGGGCTTCGCGACGGCGGCGGGCTTCGCCGGCGCGGGATCGGGGATGACGATTGGCTCGTGCTTCACCGCGACGTCGGGCTCGGGTGCAGGCGCAGGCGCGACGGGCGCGGGGGCCGGCGCTTCGGCGTGCGCGGCCGCGGCGCGTGCGGCGCCCTTCGCGCGGCGGGGGATGCCCATCGCGCCCGTGTCCTGCTGCACCTCGAGGTACGCGCGGAGCGCGGCCGCGATCTCGCCGAGCTCTCGTCGCGGATCCGTCGCCATCGCGTGCGGACTTAGGTCGTCCGCGCGGGCGGATCAACGCTCAGCGCTCGAAGCGCACGCGGAAGGGCTTGGTCGTGCCGGCGACGGGGTTGCCGTCCGCGTCGAGCGCGCCGCTGAACTGCTTCCGCATGGCACACTTGCGTGCCTCGCGGCCGAAGCCGTGGCCGGGATCCTGGAGGACGCTGACCGACTCGGGGCTGCCGTCGGCCTTCAGCTTCACCTGGATCATGACGTACGCCTGATCGATCTGCTCGGCGTCGGCCTCGGCGGGGAAGGGGCAGTCGCCCCAGTCGGTGGAGCCGAGCAGGCCGGCCGCGCGCGAACGATCGACGCGCGGCGCGGCGGGCGCGGGCGCGGTGCCGGTGCCGCCCGGGACGCCGGTGGCGGCGGCCGCGGCGTTCGTGACCGCGCTCTTGCTCGTGCCCGAGCTCGCGGTCTGCCCGCCGGCGTACTTGTCGCCCGTGCCCTGCACGATGGTGTCGCGCATGTCGACGACCTCGTTCGGATCGGGATCGGCGGCGAGCACCTTCGCGGCCTCCGCAGCGGCGGGCGGCGGCGGCGCCGTGTCGGGCGGCGGCGTGTCCTTCGCGACCGGCTTCGCCTCCTCGGGCTGCGGCTTCTCTTCTTCCGGCGGAGGAGGAGGCTCGGGCTCCTTCTCTTTCTCCTTCTCGACCTCGATCTCGTAGGACGAGAGCTTGTACTGCACGACCTCGCGGAGCGCGCGGTTCCACGCGAAGATCTCGCTGAAGAGCGCGGCGGCGTTGCCGGCGCCGGCGACGCCGGCGTGGAACAGGATGGTGAACGCGACGACCACGGCGACCGGGATGCGCGGTCCCATGTCGAGGACGCCTTCCATCGGATCGCGCGTCAGCGCGACCGTGGCGGCACGCGTACGTCCGGCTGGCGCTCCGTTCAGTGTCGTCATGACGTCGGCCTCGGTTCGAGCAAGTTCCCTGCCTAGGGGGCAGGGGCCGGCGCTTGTTTGACGGGTGCAGCAGGCGACACGCCGAACGCGATCTTCCCGACCTGCGCCTGCTTGAGGAGGTCGAGGACGTGGATCACTCGCCCATGGGGGACCGCGCTGTCCGCCTTGATGACGGCGCGCAGCTCCGGGTTCTTGTCCCGGGCGCCCTTCGCGAGCGGGAAGATGGCGTCGTCGTTCGGCACCGTGTTGCCGTCGACCTGCGTGATGCCGTCCGCGCTGAGGACGACGCTGAACACCGTCTGGATGTCCGAGCCCGACGCCGCCTTCGGCAGATCGAGCGGCACGGACTTCGAGACGATCAGCTTCGCCGTGACCATGAAGATGATGAGGAGGACGAGGACGATGTCGACCAGCGGGGTGACGTTGATCCCCGTGATCGCGTCCTCGCCCGCGTCGTTCGCTCCGCCCGCCATGTCAGTCCGCGTCCTTCGAGGCGCGCGCGCCGGCCTTGCTCGGACGATCGCCCTTGGAGGCGGCCGCCTCGATCGCGTGCTCCACCGTGTCGCCGCCGGTGCCCGTCGCCTTCAGGTGAGCGAGCAGCACGTGCGAGAGCGCCTCGGTGTTCGCGAGCGTCGCCTTCACGATGCGCTGGAACGCGTTGAACGCGGCGACCGCCGGGATCGCGACGAGCAGACCGACCGCGGTCGCGACGAGCGCCTCCGCGATGTTCGCCATGACCGCCTCGGGCGCGACCTGCGCGGCGCCGGTCATCGTCGCGTTCTTCGCCTTCCCGAGCTCGTCGAACGCGCCGACGATTCCGATGACGGTGCCGAGGAGGCCGATGAACGGCGCGTTGTTGCCGAGTGTTCCGAGGAACGTCAGGCGCTTCTCGAGCTTCAGCTTCTGGAGGGCGCTCGCGCCGTCCATCGCTTCTTCCGCCGCCTCGGCGCCCATGCCCGCCTCGACGATGCCCGCGATGACGACCGCCGCTTCGGCGCTGGGCGACGACTCGAGCCGCTTGCGCGCGCCTTCGAGATCACCCCCGCGGAGCAAGCGACCGAGATCGCGCATCAGACCGGCGACGTCGTCGCGCAGCGACCAGTACAGCCACGCCCTCTCGAGCATGACGGCGAGCGAGACGACGCTCAGAAGCAACATCAACCAGAGGACCCAGGAGGCCCCCAGTCCGACCATCGCGCTCTTCACTCGCTCGATCATTCGTCGTCCTCTGCTCTAAGTGACTCACGCGTCCCGTCGACGACGTCGAACACGTTCGACAAGACCGTCGTGGCGTAGGCCCCTTTGGGTAGCACAAACCGAACCCGGAGGGCGCTTCCTTGTTCCCCGGAATCGTGTGCAGAGTTCATCAGTTCTGCGAATGTCTCCGTCACGCGCAAGCGGAGCGCGCGCCGGGTTCCCTCACCCAGCGAACGCGCACGCCTGAGATCGATGCCTTCGATGAACGGCGCCGCGATCCGTTGCTCGAGAGCGAGCGCCTCGCGCTCCGGCTGCCTCATGCGATCCCCGAGGATGGGTCCGGTCGGGCACACCTCGCCTTTGGCCGCGCGTTCACGGTCGGCCTGAACATCTGCACAGACGAAGATCCCCCCCGTGTCCTCCTTCTTGAGGAGGTCGCCGTCGAGCGGGACGATCCATGACCCGTCCTTCACGCGTTCGTCGAGCACCGCGTTGAAGATCGCGGACTGGAGGGCGGAGAAGTGGAGGCGCCGCAGCCTGGGATCGCCCGGCGCGCGCTCCTTGCCCGTCAGCCACGTTCGCGCGCGCTCGGCGTTGTCGCCTTGCTTCCCGAAGCGCTGCGCGCCGAACGCGTTCGGCACGCCCTCCTTCGCGAGGTGCTCGAACGCGGCGAGCGCGCCGGGGACGGCCTCGCCCGGGACCTCGCGGACGACGATCTCGAAGCGGTTGCCCTTCAGGTGACCGGTGCGGAGCTTGTTCCCGTGGCGCTTCACGTCGAGGATCTCGACGCCGTCGAGCGCGAGCGCGCGGATCCGATCCTCGAGCGCCGGATCGCGGCCGAGCACGCTGATCCACTGCGTGGTGATCGCGACCTTGTCCTTGAGCCCCGCCACCCCGCACTCGCGCGGATCGGCGCCCGTGGCCTTCGCGATGGCCCGGACGACCTCGTCGGTGTTGAGCCCGCGCTTACGGAAGTGGATGTAGACGTGGTCGCCCGTACCCGACGGCTCGTACGCGGGGATCTCGTCGACGAGGAAGTCCTCGGGCGTTCGCTTGATCACGCCGCGCGGTCGCATCCCGTCTCGGTAAGCGACCGCGCAGCGGGCGTAAAGGGCTCTCGCCCGGACCGGCAGTCACTTCCGATCGATGGCGACGTAACGCGTGCTGCCCTCGCGCTGCACCTTGAGGAGCAGCGGCTTGCCCTCGGGCGCCTCGCGCGCGCGCGTCCGGAGATCGTTCGCCGTGCGAACCGGGTTCCTGTTCGCCTCGACGATCACGTCGCCGGGGCGGAGGATGCCGGCCGCCGGGCTGTCGGGCGCGACGCGACGGACGAGCGCGCCGCCGCCCTGCGCGTCCTCGACCGCGAGGCCGAGCGAGCCGGGGACCGAGGGCACCTCGCTCTTCGTCGTGCGCTTGCCCGCGCCTTCGTCGCCGAGCTTGCCGAGCGTGACCGGGAGCGAGACCGTCTCCGAGCCGCGCCGGACGGTGAGCGTCACCTTCGCGCCCGGCGCGTGCCGCGCGACCGCGCGCGAGAGGTCGCGGGCGTGCGCGATCTTCTCCTTGTCGACCTCGGTGATCACGTCGCCGCTGCGGAGGCCTGCGCTCGCCGCCGGTCCTCCGTTCTCGATGTCCGCGGCGAGCGCGCCGCGCGTCGCGCCGAGGCCCATCGCCTCCGCGAGCTTCGCGTCGACGTCCTGGATCTGCACGCCGAGGCGGCCGCGCTCGACGTGTCCCGTGGACACGAGCTGCGGGAGCACCTCGCGGATCTCGTCCGCGGGGATGGCGAAGCCGATGCCCTGGCCGCTCGGGACGATCGCGGTGTTCATGCCGACGACCTGTCCGCGTGCGTCGAACAGCGGACCGCCGCTGTTGCCCGGATTGATCGAGGCGTCGGTCTGGAGGAAGTCGTCGTAGGGACCGGCGCCGATCGCCCGGCCCTTCGCGCTCACGATGCCGCTCGTCACCGTGTGGCCGAGCCCGAACGGATTGCCGATCGCCACGACCGGCTCGCCGACCTGGAGCGACGAGCTCGAGCCGAGCGTGGCGTACGGGAGGTCCTTCGCGCCGACGATCTCGAGCACGGCGATGTCGAGCCGCTCGTCGCGGCCCTTCACCTTGGCGTCGAGCTCGCGCTCGTCGGCGAGCTTCACGCGCACCCGGTCGGCGTTCTCGACGACGTGCGCATTGGTGAGGACGTGGCCCTTGTCGTCGAAGATGAAGCCCGAGCCGAGCGCGTGCGGGCGACGCTGGGGCGTCTGCGGACCCTCGCGGAAGAAGAAGTCGAACGGCGACTCTCCCTCGGCCGAAGCGGGCGCGCGCAGCGCCTGCTCGACGGTGATGTTGACGACCGAGGCCTTCACCTTGGCCACGAGCGCCGCGGTGTCGAGCGCGGGCGCCGCGGCGGCGACGCGCGGCGGATCGGACGGGCTCGCCTGGGCGGACGCGTTGCCGAGGTGGAGAGACGCGCCGAGCGCGAGCGCGGTGATCCCGGTGAGGACGGCGGGGGCGGTGCGACGAACGAGTTGCTTCACGCCAGCGAAAACAAAGACGCACGCCGGCTGTTCCCGGTCGCGCTCGCGGCCGCGCGTGCTCCTTGCAGCCGAGCCCGGACATGGCCGGACGGAAGGAGCACGAGAGCCCGATCGCCGTCTACGGGGCGCTCGCCGCCAACGCCGCGATCGCGGCGATCAAGTTCTTCGTGGCGAGCATCTCCGGCAGCTCGGCCATGCTCTCGGAGGCGATCCACTCGACGGTGGACACCGGCAACGAGCTCTTGCTGCTCCTCGGGGTGCATCGCTCGCGCCGGCCGCCCGACCGCGAGCATCCGTACGGCCACGGCAAGGAGCTCTACTTCTGGGGCTTCGTCGTCGCGATGGTGATCTTCGCGGGAGGCGGAGGGATGTCCCTCTACGAGGGGATCACGCGCCTGCACGCGGAGCCGCGCGCGTCCGCGCACCTGCCGTGGAAGCTCGGCGTGCTCGGCGCCGCGTTCGTGTTCGAGGCGGCGTCGTTCGTCATCGCGCTGCGCGCGGTCGAGCGGAAGCGGGGGCGCGGGCTGTTTGCCTCGCTCCGCGCGAGCCGGGATCCGTCGGTCTACTCGGTCGTCGCCGAGGACGCCGCGGCGCTCGCCGGGCTCGTCGTCGCCGCGGCCGGCGTCGTGCTCGCGCACGTGTTCCGCGCGCCGTGGATCGACGCGGTCGCGTCGATGGTGATCGGCGCGATCCTCGTCGGCGTCGCCGTCGTGCTGTCGCTCGCGAGCCGCTCGCTGCTCGTCGGTCGCAGCGGCGATCGCGAGCTGGTCGAGAGCATCCAGCGCATCGCCGCGCGCGAGCCGGGGATCCGTGCGGCCTCGAGCCCGCTGACGATGCAGCTCGGGCCGGACCAGGTCATCGTCGCGCTCGACATCGAGCCGGAAGCGGATCTGCCCGCAGGCGCCATCGGGCAGGCGATCGACCGGATCGAGCGGACGATCCGCAGCGCGCATGCGGAGGTCAGTCACATCTTCGTCGAGGCGCAGGCCATCGCGCGCTCGTCGTCGGGATGAGCGTCACGAGGCGTGCGCGGGCTGCGGACGACGCCGCTCGCGGTAGGCGCGCGCGACGAGGCTGTCGGTCGACGAGTGGACGACGATGGATAGCGCGGTGGTGACGGCGATGATGTCGAAGAGGTCGAACGCTCGAGGCACGTGCGAGCCGAGCACGACGAGCGCGAAGAGGATCGAGGCGAAGCCACGGGGGCCGAACCACCCGGCGACCGCGATCTCGTGCCCTCGCAGCTCGGAGCCCACCAGCGACGCGGCCAGCGCGAGCGGACGCGCGACGACGAGGCAGGCCGCAGCGAAGACCCATGCGAGGACGCCGTTCTTCGTCAGCACCTCCGGCGTGAGCATCATGCCGAAGGCGAAGGTGGCGCCGAGCTTGAGCGTCTCGGTGAAGACCTCCGCGCTGGCATGGGCCGCGTCTGCGGCGCTCTCGTTGCGCACGCCGAGGACGGTGCCGCCGGCGAACATCGCGAGGAACGTGTTGCCGTGGAGCGCTCGCGCGGTCGTGTAGACGACGATCGCCAGACCGATCGCCCGGATCGGCGCATAGAGCTCGGTGCTCTCGAAGAACGGGAGCCGCTCGATCCACGTGTACACCCAGGGGACCGCAACGCCGGTGACGAGCCCGATCGCGATCTCGCGGAGGAGGTCGCCCGCCGACGTCGGAGGCCCACCGGCGATCGCGATCGCCACGATCACCGCGGGGAGCGCGAGCGCATCGTTGAGCCCGCTCTCGATCGTGAGCAGCCGCCGCGGCCGCTCCGGCACGCACTCGGCGCTCGTCAGCGACGCGGCGAAGACCGGATCCGTGGGCGCGAGCGCCGCGGCGACGACGAACGCCTCCGCCCAGGAGAGCGCGAGGATGAGGTGCGCGAAGACGGTGACGAGACCCATCGTCAACGGCATCGCGATCGCGAGCGCCCGGAACGGGGCGCTCCAGCTCTCCTTCACCTTCGCGAGATCGAGCTCGAGGCCCTCCACGAAGAGCACGGCGACGAGCGCGAGCTCCGCGAGCCAGCGGACCTCCTCGCTGCCGCGTGCGAGGTGGGCCCATCCGAGAAAGCCCGGACCGACCAGCGCGCCCGCGCCGAGCGCCAGCACGGCCGTCGAGAGCGCGCTGCGACCCGCGAGGCGCGACACCAGGACGGCGATCAGGAGCGACACGCCGAAGGCGAGCATCGGTCCTCGTCGTGCGAGCCGCATGCCGCGCCCGCGCGAATTGCGTGCGCGTCGTTGTCGCGGCGATCCATGGAAGATGCATGAAATCGTCGGCACGCATTCTCCGGCGTTCGTGCAGGTATTGCGCGTGATTCGTTGGTGCTCCAACGAATGCGGCGGCCGGCCATCTTGCGCGTGTCGGGTCCGAGCAACACCGTCCGACCCACCTACGGGCCGGACGAGGATGAACGCGACCGAACGACGACTGAAGGAGCTCTGGGAGACGGGGCCCGGCATCAAGGGGTGGTTCGGCACGGTCGATCACAAGGAGATCGGACGGCGCTACCTCGTGACCGCCTTCGCGTTCCTCGTCGTCGGCGGCATCGAGGCGCTCGTCATGCGGCTCCAGCTCGCACGGGCGGACCAGCGGATCGTCGGCCCCGAGGCCTACGACCAGCTCTTCACCATGCACGGCGTGACCATGATCTTCTGGTACGCCTCGCCGATCCTCTCGGGCTTCGGCAACTACCTCGTGCCGCTGATGATCGGCGCGCGCGACATGGCGTTTCCGCGCGTGAACGCGTTCACCTACTGGACGTTCCTCCTCTCGGGCGTCTTGCTCTACGGGAGCCTGCTCCTCGGCGAGGCGCCGCACGCCGGGTGGTTCGCGTACGTGCCGTACGCCGCCGAGCAGTTCTCGCCCGGACGCGGGATGGACTTCTACGCCGTCGCGCTCGTGTTCCTGACGATCTCGACCACCGCGGGCGCAATCAACTTCATCGTCACGATCTTCCGTCATCGCGCGCAGGGCATGACCGTCACGCGGATGCCGCTGTTCATGTACAGCACGCTGACGACGTCGTTCTCGATCGTGTTCTCGCTGCCGGCGCTGACCGCGGCGTGCGTCTTCCTCGAGCTCGATCGCCGCTGGCACTTCCACTTCTTCGATCCGGCGAAGGGCGGCAGCGCGCTCCTCTGGCAGCAGCTGTTCTGGTTCTTCGGCCACCCCTGGGTCTACGTCGTCTTCCTGCCCGCGACGGGCATGATCTCGATGCTCCTGCCGGTGTTCTCGCGCCGGCCGATCGTCGGCTACCCGTACGTCGCGGTCGCCACCGTGCTCACCGGCGTCGTCGGCTTCGGCGTCTGGGTGCACCACATGTTCGCCGTCGGCATGACGCACATGTCGATGAGCTTCTTCAGCGCCGCGAGCATGACGATCTCGATCTTCAGCGCGGTGCAGGTCTTCGCGTGGATCGCGACGATGTGGCTCGGGCGACCGGTGCTCACCACCGCGATGCTCTTCGCCGTCGGCTTCCTCGCCGCGCTGGTGATCGGCGGCCTGAACGGGATCATCACCGCGGTCATCCCGTTCGACTGGCAGGTGCACGACACGTACTTCGTCGTCGCGCACCTGCACTACGTCCTCGTCGGCGCGAACGTGTTCCCGGTGTTCGCCGCCTTCTACTAGTGGCTGCCGAAGATCATCGGTCGGAAGCTCGACGAGCGGCTGGGCAAGGCGAGCTTCTGGCTGATGTTCGTCGGGTTCAACCTGACGTTCTTCCCCATGCACATCGCCGGCATGACGGGCATGCGCCGGCGCGTGTTCACCTACGGCGCCGGGCAGGGGTGGGACGGCCTGAACCTCGCCGCGAGCATCGGCGCAGCGATCCTCGCCGCCGGGGTCCTCGTGAGCGTGTGGAACTTCTTCGTGTCGCTCCGCCGGGGCGCGCCCGCGGGGAAGAACCCGTGGAACGCGGACACGCTCGAGTGGAGCACGGAGTCTCCGCCGCCCGCGTACGCCACCGTGCACCTGCCCACCGTCGCCTCGCGGCATCCGCTCTGGGACGACCACGACGAGGAGCACGATCCGAACGGCGAGCGCATCCTCGACACCGGCCGGCTCACGTTCTCGACGAGCGCCCTCGACGCGTTTCCGCGCGCGATCGCCAAGATGCCCGAGGACACGCTGATGCCGCTCGCGAGCGCGCTCGCGCTCACCGCGGTGTGCGTCGGCGTCCTCGCGAAGTCGGTCGCCGTCGCCGCCGTCGCCGCGCTCGCCACCGCGGTCGTCGCCGCCGCGTGGCTCTGGCCGGAGCCGGAGAAGGTCCCGCACACGCCGCCGAGCGCGGAGCGCACCACGCTGCCGCCGGAGGAGCTGCCGATCGATCGCGCGCGCGGGAGCGCGGGCATGTGGCTCTTCATCGCGACCGAGGCGTCGCTCTTCGTGATGCTGTTCTTCACCTACTTCTACCTCGGGCCGTACCCGACGGAGGATCCGCCGAAGCTCCGGCTGGCGCTGCCGATGCTCGCCATCCTGCTCTCGAGCAGCGTCATCCTGCACTGGGCCGACAAGCAGGTGGAGAAGGGCGCGACCGGTCGCGGCCGCATCGGCGCGGTCGTCACCATGGCGCTCGGCATCGTGTTCCTCGTGCTGCAGGCCTTCGAGTACCGGAACCACCTGCGTGAGCTGACGCCGCAGTCGAACGCGTACGGCTCGATCTTCTACACCATGACGAGCCTGCACGCGGCGCACGTCCTCCTCGGGCTGCTGATGCTCGGGTACGTGGCGGTGCTGCCGACGGTGAACGGCCGGTCGTCGAAGCCGCCGCATCACTCGTTCCGCAATGCGTCGCGCTACTGGCACTTCGTCGACCTCGTCTGGGTCCTCATCGTCGGGCTCGTCTACGTGCTGCCTCACTTCGGGTGATCGTCATGCCGTCTTCGACCGAGAAACGGATCTGGTTCGCCCTCGCGGCCCCCGCGGTCGCGTGGTCGGTGCAGGAGCTCGCGTCCGCGCTCGTCGGCCACGCGGCGTGTGCCGAGCACGCCGCCGGCGCCGGCCGGGCGATCATGATCGTGATCAGCGTGGTCGCGCTCGCGCTGTCGGTCGCGGCGATCGCGGTCGGCTACGGCCGGTTCCGCGCGCTGGCGGGCGAAGCCGGCGCGCTCGAGGGGCAGAGGGAGCGCCAGCAGATGATGGCGCTCGCGGGCGCGCTCGTCGGCGTGGTCTTCACCCTCGGCGTGGTGTGGGCCGCGCTCCCGTCGCTCGTCATCTCCAGCGTGTGCGGGTCCAAGCGATGAGGATCGCGTGCGCCGTCGCCTCCCTCGTCGTGCTGCTCGCGCTCGCGTGCGAGGGCGGACGGAAGGATCCGTCGGGCGTCCGCCCGATCACCGGCGGCGATGCGACGCGCGGCGAGCACGCGATCCACGCGCACGGCTGCGGCGCGTGCCACACCATCCCGGGGATCCGCGGCGCCCACGGCACCGTGGGCCCGTCGCTCGACGCGTTCGCCAAGCGCACGTTCATCGCCGGCGAGCTGCCGAACACGCCCGAGAACCTCGTGCGCTGGATCCTCGATCCGCGCGCGGTCCACCCGAAGACGGGGATGCCCGTCCTCTACCTGGAGAGGCAGGAGGCGCGTGACGTCGCCGCCTACCTCTACACGCTCGACTGAGGAGACCGATGAGACGCCACCTCGCCGTCACCGCGATCGCCCTCTTCGCCTCCCTCGCGCCGGGTTGCTCGCGCAAGGAGAAGACGACCGGCGCCAGACCCGCCGAGCCGGGGGCGATCCCCGGCGCGCGGCCGAACGTGCGGATGATCTCGCCGGTGCCCAACGGCGAGTGGACGCTGCCATCGGGCGACCACGCGAACACGCGCTTCACGCCGCTCGCGCAGATCACGGCGGACAACGTCAAGGATCTGAAGGTGACGAGCACGATGAGCACCGGCGTGCCGCACGGGCACGAGGGCCAGCCGCTCGTCGTGAAGGACACGATGTACGTGGTGACGCCGTTCCCGAACTACCTCTACGCGATCGATCTGAAGAAGGACGGGGCGCCGCTGAAGTGGATGTATGATCCACATGCCGATCCCGACTCGGTCGGCAAGGCCTGCTGCGACGTCGTCAATCGCGGCGCGAGCTACGCCGACGGGAAGATCATCTACAACCTCCTCGACGGCCACACCGTGGCGGTCGACGCCGAGACCGGCAAGGAGGTCTGGCGCACGAAGGTCGGGGACATCAACCTCGGCGAGACGCTGACCATGGCGGCGTTCGTCGCGAAGAACCTGGTCTTCGTCGGCAACAGCGGCGGCGAGATGGGCGTGCGCGGCAAGCTCGTCGCGCTCGACGTCGGCACGGGCAAGGAGGTCTGGCGCGGCTACAACACGGGCCCGGACGAGGACTGCCTCATCTTCGGCGACTTCAAGCCGTTCTACCCGAAGGACCAGGGCAAGGACCTCGGCGTGTCGACGTTCCCGCCCGAGCAGTGGAAGGTGGGCGGCGCGACGGTGTGGGGTTGGGTCTCGTACGATCCCGAGCTCGATCTCGTCTTCTACGGCACGTCGAACCCCGGCGTGTGGAACCCCGACCTCCGGCCGGGCGACAACAAGTGGGCGACGTCGATCATCGCGCGGAACGCCTCCGACGGTCACATGCGGTGGGCGACGCAGATCGTCCCGCACGACGAGTGGGACTACGACGAGATCAACGAGAACGTGCTCGTCGACATGGATTTCGGCGGGCGCATGCGCAAGCTCCTCCTCCACGCGGGGCGCAGCGGGTTCATGTTCGTGCTCGACCGCGAGTCGGGCGAGATGCTCTCGGCGGAGAAGTTCGAGCCGACGAACTGGGCCGACTCGTACGACCCGAAGACCGGCGAGCCGAAGAAGAACCCGGCGAAGGGCACGCACGTCGGGCAGAACGTGAAGGACATCTGCCCGTCCTCCACCGGGGCGAAGGAGTTCGCGCCCACCGCGTTCTCGCCGCGCACCGGCCTCCTCTACATCCCGGCGCACAACACGTGCATGGAGTACGAGGGCATCGACGCGAACTACATCGCGGGCACGCCGTACCTCGGCGCGAGCGTGAAGATGTACCCGGGACCCGGCGGCTATCAGGGCGAGCTGATCGGCTGGGACGTCGCCCAGCACCGCAAGGCGTGGAGCATCAAGGAGGAGAAGTTCCCGCTGAACGGCGGCGTCCTCGCGACGGGCGGCGACGTCGTCTTCTGGGGCACGATGGACGGCTGGTTCAAGGCGGCCGACGCGCGCACGGGCAAGGAGCTGTGGAAGCACAAGCTGCCGTCCGGGATCGTGGGCAACCCGATCACGTTCCTCGGCCCCGACGGCAAGCAGTACGTCGCGGTGTACTCGGGCATCGGCGGGTGGATGGGCGCGACCGCCTTCCCCGAGATCTCGGTCGACGACCCGTACGCCGCGCTCGGCGTCGTCGGCGCGATGAAGGAGATCAAACACTACTCGGGACCAGGAGATTCGCTCTATGTGTTCGGCCTCTGATCTCCGTCGCGCGATCGCGCGCGTGCTCGCGCTCGCGTGCGCCGCGCTGGCGATCGTCGCGTGCGATCGTCACCCGAGCGAGGGCACGGCGATGGGCGCGCCGCCGCCGGTCCCGCGCCCGCTCGGTCCGATCCCCGGTCCGAGCGCCGACGCCGGCGTGACGACGAACCCGTATCCGGCGCAGGACCCGATCGTCCTCAACGAGGGACGCCTCTACTTCGGGCGCTACAACTGCGCGGGCTGTCACGGCGATCACGGCGGCGGGGGCATGGGACCGAGCCTCCGTGACCAGGACTGGATCTACGGCAGCGGCGACGCCGACATCTTCGCGTCGATCGCCGAGGGCCGCGCGCACGGCATGCCTGCCTGGGGCGTGAAGCTCCCGCAGGAGGTCGTGTGGAAGCTCGTCGCGTACATCCAGTCGCTCCGCAAGGAGTACGAGCCCCAGCCGCCGGACCAGACCATTCCACCGCCGCCGATGCAATGAAGCCGACGATCCGCGCTCGAACCATCCTGTTCGCGCTCGCGCTCGCGCTCACGGCGTGCGAGGCGCATCCGTCCGTGTTCGCGCCCGCCGGTCCGGCCTCGCGATCGATCGCGACGCTCGGCGGATGGGTGACCGGCATCTTCTGCGTGGTCGCGGTGGTGGTGATCGGCCTCGTCGCGGTCGCCGCATTCCGCCGGCGGGGAACGCTCGAGACGCACGAGCCCTTCGACGCGGGCGGCGGGCACAAGTGGATCCTGATCGGCGGCTTCGCCGTGCCCTCGGTGATCCTCGCGGTGATCTTCGTCGCGACGCTGGGCACCATCGATCGGTTCCCGCTGCACGACGGCGAGCACTACCGGCCGGACATCCGCGTCGTCGGTCGCCAGTGGTGGTGGGAGGTGCAGTACGTCGGCGACAAGACGCTCGTCGCCACCACCGCGAACGAGATCCACGTGCCGCTCGGATGGCCCGTCGAGATCGAGCTCGAGTCGCGCGACGTCATCCACTCGTTCTGGGTGCCCGCGCTGCACGGCAAGGTCGATCTCGTGCCGGGCCGGAAGAACCGGATCCGGATCGTCGCCGACGAGGCCGGCCGCTACGAGGGCCAGTGCGCCGAGTACTGCGGCCTCCAGCACTCGCGGATGATGTTCGCGGTCGTCGCCGAGCCGATGGAGGACTACCAGAGGTGGCTCGCGCACCAGGCGGAGCCGGCGAAGGCGCCGTCGAGCCCGGAGGCCGCGCGCGGGCTCGAGCTGTTCGAGACGAAGGCCTGCGGGCTCTGTCACACGGTGCGCGGCTCGCGCGCGGGCGGCGGCGTCGGCCCCGATCTCACGCACCTCGCCTCGCGCCAGGGCATCGCGGCCAACAGCTATCCGCGCTCGCGCGCCTATCTCCAGGCGTGGATCACGCACGCGCAGTCGCTCAAGCCGGGCAACCAGATGCCGAACGTGACCGCGATGACCGGCGACGAGCTCAACGCGATCGCGACGTACCTCGAGGGACTTCAGTGACGGCAAGCACGGAGGATGATCATGCGTAATCTCGTCGTCGGGGCGCTCACGCTCGCGGTGGTCGGCGCGCTCGGTACGTGGGCCGCGGTCTCCGCAGGGCAGGCCAAGCCCGCACCGCCCGCCGCGCCCAAGCCCGCCGCCGACTGCAGCGGCCTGCCCGATCACGCGAAGCTCCGCGCCGCGCTGATCGACGTCGTGAAGCAGGGCAAGGACCAGAACACCGGCCTCGGCAACCACGAGTGGGCCGCGGTGGTGAACCGCGACGGCATCGTGTGCGCCGTGGCCTTCAGCGGACCCGACCGCGGCGCCCAGTGGCCCGGGAGCCGCGCGATCGCCGCGGAGAAGGCGAGCACCGCGAACGCGCTGAGCAAGCCCGACTTCGCGCTCTCGACCGCGAACCTCTGGGCCGCGGCGCAGCCGGGCGGCAGCCTCTTCAGCCTGGTGAACAGCGCGCCGCCGAACCCGGACGCGGCCTACGCGGGCAACGCGGCCGACTTCGGGCAGCCGAACGATCCGATGGTGGGCAAGCCGATCGGCGGCGTGATCGTGTTCGGCGGAGGCCTCGCGCTCTACGACGCGGGCGGGAAGATGCTCGGGGGTCTCGGGCTGAGCGGCGACACGTCGTGCGCCGATCACGTCATCGCCTGGAAGCTCCGTCACGCGCTCGCCCTCGACGCGGTGCCGGGCGGCGTCGGGCAGAACGCGACCGACAACATGATCCTCGACCTCCAGAACGGACAGAGCGTCAGCGGCTACGGCCATCCGAGCTGCAAGGGCGGCAAGCCCTCCGACGACGTCATCCACGAGCTCGACAGCAAGCTGCCGACGGGGAAGAAGCGCTAGATGACGCGCCGGGCGCTCCTCGCCTCGATCGTCCTCTCGTTCGCCGCGGCGTGCTCGCGTCACGGCGAGTCGGGGTTCGTCGATCCCGAGCCGGCGCCCGAGGTCCACGGCCTCGCCGTCGTCCGCGGCACGCCGTTCGACCTGCGCGCCGAGCGCGGGAAGGTGGTGGTGCTCTCGTTCGGTTACACCTCGTGCGCCGAGATCTGCCCCGAGACGTTCTCCACGATGAAGAGCGTGCTCCGGGACCTCGGTCCCGCGTCGTCCGAGCTGCTCTTCGCGTACGTCACCGTCGATCCCGAGCGCGATCGGCCCGAGGTGCTGAAGGCGTTCATCGAGTCGGTCGATCCGCGCTTCGAGGGCGTCTTCGCCGAGGGTGATGCGCTCGCGTCGGTGCTCTCCGGCTACCACGTCACGGTGCGCAAGCGGCTGCCCGACCCGTCGCGCTACGCGAAGCGCGACGTGGATCCCTCGGCCTTCTACTCGATGGACCACACCGCGGGGTTCTGGGGCATCGATCGACGCGGCCGCTTGCGCTTCAAGCTCACGCACGACGCGACGCCCGCGTCGGTGACCGAGGCGACGCGGCGGCTCGTCGAGGAGGAAGATCGATGAGGCGCGCGCTGTTCGTCCTGCTCCTCGTGCTCGTCGCGGCCTGCTCGAAGGCCTCGGCGCGGGGCCGATCGGCGATCCGGATCGAGGGCGCGATCGCCCGCGTGATGCCCGGCGGCGCGGGCGCGGTCTACCTCCGGGTGGTGAACGACGGGCTCGAGGGCGATCGGCTCGAGAGCGTCGAGTGTCCCGACGCACGCGACGCGCAGCTCCACGAGACGGTGCGCGAGGGCGACCTCACGTCGATGCGCCACGCGGAGAACGGCTTCCCCGTGGTCGCCCGCGGCTCGCTCGCGCTCGAGCACGGCGGCCGGCACGTGATGGTGTTCGGCGTCGCCGATCCGACCCACGCGCGCGCGCTGCGGCTGCGGCTCAACTTCCAGCACGCGGGCGTCGTCGAGACGGTCGCTCCCATCGAGGGCGCGATCCAGCCGGCGAGGCGGCAGCTCCGCGTCTGCGCGGACCCGAACAACCTGCCGTTCTCGAACCAGCGCGGGGAGGGCTTCGAGAACGAGCTCGCGCGGCTCGTCGCCTCCGAGCTCGACGCCGACGTGACCTACGCGTGGTTCCCGCAGCGCCGCGGGTTCCTCCGCCAGACGTTGAAGGCGAACAAGTGCGACGTGGTCATGGGCGTCCCGGCGAGGAGCGACATGATCGCGACCACCAGGCCGTACTATCGATCGAGCTACGTCTTCGTCTACGGCCCGCGCACGAAGCACGTGGGCTCGCTCGACGCGCGCGAGCTCAGGGACATGCGGATCGGCGTCCCGCTGGTCGGCGACGACGGGGCGAACCCGCCGCCGGTGCTCGCGCTCGCGCCGCGGAACCTGGTGGCGAACGTGCGCGGCTACTCGGTCTACGGCGACATCACGAAGGAGAGCCCGCCGGGCGACGTGATCCGCGCCGTGCGGAGCGGCGAGGTCGACCTCGCGATCGCGTGGGGCCCGTCCGCCGGCTGGTTCGCTCGGGCCGCGGAGCCGCCGCTCGCCGTCGAGCGGATCCCGGAGTCGGAGGCGCCTCCCGGCCTCACGTTCGAGTTCGACATCGCGATGGGCGTCCGCCGCGCCGATCGCGCGCTCGCCGCCGAGCTGAACGCGGTGATCGACCGCCGGGCGAAGGAGATCGCGGCCGTCCTCGATCGCCATCACGTCCCGCGGCTGTGACCGGCACGACGTCTGCTTCCACCGCTGCCGGAAGGAGATGGTCATGGCGAAAGATCACGGTCCCTCGATCAAGGACGACAAGCAGTACGAGGGCCTTCGCAAGAAGGGCATGAGCAAGTCGCGCGCGGCGAAGATCGCGAACACGCCGAACGCCTCGAAGAAGGGGGGCAAGGCCTCCTCGAAGAAGCGCAGCTCGTCGGGTGGCTCGTCGAAGAAGAAGAAGAGCAGCGGCGGCAGCAAGAAGCGCTCGACGACCAGCAAGAAGCGGGCGGCCGCGGGGCGCAAGGGCGGCAAGAAGTCGAGCAGCAAGAAGTAGCCGAGGCGCCAATTGCCCCGGCGTGGCTCACATGCCGATCTCGTGGGCCATCACGTCGCGCGGGCTGCGGAACGTCTGCTGCGGCGAGTACGCGAGGAAGTTCGAGACGCGTGAGGTGTAGAGGCACGCGTAGTCGTCGACCTGCTTGCCGAAGCTCGATTGCTCGTTGCCCTCCTTGAGCAGCGAGCCCCAGTACGGGTGGAAGCGCAGGTCGATGCGCCGCTCGAGGGCGGTGACCTCGGCCTCGATCTGCCGGAGCTTCCCGCGGATCCGCTCGACCGCACGCTTGAAGCGCATGCGCTCCGCCTCGAGCTCCGACGCCGAGGTGCCGTTGGTCTTGCCCTCGGCGCGGTGCTCGATCTGGCGCGTCAGCTCCTTGATGCGCGCCTGGTAGTAGCGGAGATCGTCCTCGAGCCGCTCGCGCTGGCCGTCGAGGTCCTCGATGGTCGCGAAGTCGTCCTTGCAGGCCTCGTACGCTTGGATCTCGGTCTCGAGCTCCTGCATGATCATCACCGTGCGCCACGCGCTGTCCTTCTTCGATCGAAGGATGTCGCCGTAGATGTGATCGCCGACGTAGAGGATCTCGTCGCCGGTCACGCCGAGCGCGCGCTCGAGGTCCTGGAGGTTGCCGCCCTCGTAGATCTTCCCGCGCTCGAGCGGCGGAGACGCCGGCTTCAGCGCCTCGCCCTCGCGCTCGTGGAGCGGCCGCTTCTCGGTGAAGAAGATCGGCTTCGTCGCCGCGACGATCACCACGTCGAAGAAGTTCCTCCACGTCGGGTACTCGGTCATCGCGCCGCCGAGGAGATAGGTCATCATCTTCTCGGTGTATTCCTTGCGCGAGTTCGTCAGGAGGAAGAGCTTCTTCCCGGCGCTCCGCAGCTTGTGCAGCGCGGGCGCGAGGTTCGGATCGCGATGCACGAAGTGCGGGAGGTTCGACGCGACCTCGTCGAGGATCGTCCCGTCGCGGTGCGCCTCGTCGATGCACTCGCGGATGTCGGTGAAGAGCCGCGCGTAGTCGACGGCGTAGCCCTTCTTCTCCATCGCATCGACGAGCGCCGCGTAGGTGGCGACCTCGCTGAGCGCGTAGAGCGTGTCGATCCAGTGGTAGCGCGGCGTCGCCGGGCGGATCTTCTTCGAGTGGTAGAGCGCGCGGAGCTCCTCTTTCGTGAGCTCGCGGAAGCCGTGGTAGCCCTTGTGGACGTGCTTGTAGCGGTCCATCTTCAGGACGTGGCCGAAGCGCTTGTCGATGAGTAGGCCGCGCACCGGGAACTGCGTCGAGACGGGCACCGTCTTGATGAAGTCCGGGTAGCCGCGCGCGATCAGCTTCGCGATGGTGGCGCGGATCGACAGGTCGTCCATGGCCGGCTGGTCGTAGATCGCCAGCGTGTAGTCCATGTCGAAGCCCACCCAGCTGATCCCGCTCATCTTCAGATTGCGGTTGCAGAAGACGCGGTTCGTGCGCGGGATGCCGTGGCCTGCGGCGCGCGACGCGAAGTCGTCGAGGGGGAGGACGAGCTGCTGGGTGTGGGGAGGCGCTTCGCTCTGAGAAGACAAACCGATGAAATCCTACCGTCTCGCGTGACGAGCGTCGAGATCGCGGAAGCTCAGGAGATCGTCCCCCACGCCGAGGGGTTCGCCTTGAGGAAGCGCCACGTCTTCAGGTTCGCGACGAGGTAGGCCGCGTGCTCGACGGGGTTTCGCCGCGGCAGGCGCAGCATCCGCTTCGCGATGCTCGGCAGGCCGTAGAAGCGCTTGTACGCGCGATCGAAGCCCTCGCGGAGCTCTGCCGGCGTCATGTGCGTCGGCTCGATCAGGAGCGATCCGTAGTCGTAGCCGCCCCAGTCGTCGTCGAGGATGCGCCCCGCCTGCGTCATCTCCTCGTGGTAGCGGGTGCCCGGATACGGCGCGGGCGTGAACAGCTTCACCAGCGCGACGCCGTCGCGCTCGAGCCGCTCGATCGTGCGGTCGAAGACGTGCGCGTCCTGGCCGTCCATGCCGAGCATCATGAGCGCGATGACCTGGATGCCCTTCGCGCGGAGGCGCCGGAAGTCCTCCTCGTAGCGCGAGGGGCGGTTGAACCCCTTGCGGAGGCCGTCGAGCACCTGCTGGTCGTCGGACTCGAGGCCGATCGAGAGCGCGACGCACCCCGAGCGCGCGGCGAGGTCGAGCAGCTCCTCGTCGCGCGCGATCTCGATGGTGCACTGGCTCGTCCACTTGATCTTCTCGGGGATGAGCCGGCGGAACAGCTCCTTGGCCGCCTCGACGTTCGCGATCGGGTTGTCGTCGAGGAAGAGGAGGTTCTTGCCCCCGAGCGCCTTGATCCGCCGAACGTCCTCGATCACCGCGTCGATCGCCCGCGTGCGGTAGCTGCGTTCGTAGAACGTCTGCACCGCGCAGTACGTGCACGGGTGCGGGCAGCCGACGCTGAACATGAGCGGCCAGTGGAAGTAGACGCGGTAGAGCGGGCTCTTCTTCCACCGGTCCCAGCGGATCAGCGCGAGGTCGCGATAGTCGATCTTCGAGAAGGTGTCGTAGCGCTCCTCGGGCTTCGTGCTGACCGGGCGGCTGCCGAGCGAGCGCGTGCGCGTCCCGCCGAGATCGATGAAGCGCTCCGCCTTGTAGACGCCGTCGCTCCGTCCGGCGGCGAGGTCCGCGAGCACGCGCGGCCACACCGTCTCGGCCTCGCCGACGACGATCGCGTCGGCATGCGCGAGCGACGCCTCGGGCGCGGCGAGCGAGACCCACTTGCCGCCGAGGACGACCTTGCGCCCGCGCGCGCGGAAGCCGTCGGCCAGCTCGTACGCGCGCTTGATCTGCGGGCCCATCGCGGTGATGCCGACGACGTCGCAGGGCGTGTCGAGATCGACGTCCTCGACCAGCTCGTCCACGATGCGCACGTCCCACTCCTTCGGCGTGAGCGCCTTCAGCGCGGGGAGCGTGAGCCCGCTCGTCCAGTAGCGGGTGGTCTTCACGAGCGTCCCGGATCGGAGCCGGTGCGTCGGCGATACGAGCAAGAGCGATGGCACGACTTGTCGGCTCGCACCTATAGCACGGCCGCTCCCGATCACCCGACGAGGCCAGCGCGGGATGCGGCGCGCCAGGAAGTGTCGTCGAAGCAGGCGATCGGCGGGACGACGGTGAGCCCGCTCGAGAACGAGAGGTCCCCGCTCACGCTTCACGCCGGTCGAGCCACCGGCGGAGCGGCGACTTCAGCGCCTCCTCCTCGCGATCCGCCGCCATTCGTGCGGATCGAGGACAGGCCCCCTTGCCATTGTTCGATGAGTGTCTAAATAGAAGTGTATCGAAATGGCCAAGGACGCCTTCGCCGCGCTCTCCGATCCCACGCGCCGCGCCATCCTCAAGATGCTGCGCGCGGGCTCCAAGCCGGCGGGGGAGATCGCCGACGCGTTCCACCTGACGAAGCCGACGCTCTCGCATCACTTCCGCGTGCTGCGCGCGGCGGGCCTCGTCCGGGCGGAGCGTCGCGGAACGAGCATCGTCTACACGCTGCAGACGAACGTGCTCGAAGACCTCGCGACCGAGCTCCTCGATCTCGCGTCGCCCGCCAGGGTCGCTCGAACGGAGAAGGCACGATGAGCAATCGCCACTGGGATGGTCTCGCGCTCGCCGCGATCGGCGGCGCGGCGGCGGCCTCGGCCGCGCTGTACGGCGAGCTGCCCGAGCGGGTGGCCACGCACTTCGATCTCCACGGCAACCCGAACGGCTGGATGGCGCGACCCTGGGCGGCCGCGTTCATGCCTGCCTTCGCGCTCGTCGTCTGGTCGCTGGTGCGCTTCGCGCCGCTCGTCCTGCCGTCGTCGGACAAGAAGCGCCTCGCCGGCGGCCTCGTCGCGCTGGTCGCGTCGCTCACCGCGGTGTTCCTCGCCGTCCTGCACTTCGTCCTCCTCCGGGTCGCGATCGGAGCGGCGATCGACGTGATGCAGACGGTGCTCGTGCTCGCCGGCGTGTTCTTCGTCGCGCTCGGTCTCGTGCTGCCGCGGGTGAAGCGCAACCCGATCCTCGGCATCCGCACCGCGTGGACGCTGCGGTCCGACGAGAACTGGGCGCGCACCCAGCGGGTCGGCGGCTACGCGATGGTGATCGCCGGGCTCTTCACCGTCCTCGCGGGCGCCGTCGGCGGTCCGGCCGGCGCGATCGTGGCGTTCGTCGCGCTGATCCTCGCCGGGATCGTGCCGGTTCTATACTCGTTGATGCTGGCGCGCCGGTCGCCCGAATGACCACTGGATCGGTCGTGACCACGCCGATGTCGGCGGCCCGCGTACCAAAATGATCGAGGCGAGGTGACTCCGCGGCGGACCCACGTACGCTGAACGGTGATGCGCGTCCTCGCCCGCGTCGTCTTGCAGATCGGCTCCGTCACGACCACCGCGATCGCCCTCCTGCTCGCCGCGTGCAGCTCGTCCGGCGACCCGGGCGGCGCGTCGCCCGCGGTGACGAATCCACCGCCGCAGCCGGGGGTGACGGGCAACGAGGGAGAGGTCGATCCGACGCCGTCTCCTTCTACCGGGAGCGCGTGCGAGGACCTGGGGCGCCTGACCGGAACGTCGATCGGCGCGAAGCTCGCGTCGGAGACCGCGCGGTCGATCGTCCTGCCGCTGGCGAACCGCCCGGTGCCTTCGCGCCTGTCGATCATCGCGATCGGCTCGGCGGCCGATCTCACCGGCAAGACCGTCGCGCTCGGCGCCGCGGAGAACGCGAACTACGAGACGTGCACCCACTGCTTCCTCGTCGCGCTCGGCTGCGGCACGGACTGCAAGTCGGCCGCGCTGTTCTATCCGCGCTCCGGCACCGCCACGTTCACCGCCGTTCCCAGCGCGTCGGGCGAGCCGTTCAAGGGCACGCTCACCGACGTCGTGCTCGAAGAGGTGAAGGTCGACTTCTCGACGAACGTCTCGACGAAGGTCGAAGGCGGGGCGTGCCTGAAGGTCCAGGAGCTCGCGTTCGACGCCGTCGCGCAGTCGGCGGGGAGCCCCGGCGGGGGTGGCGCCGACGGGGGCGCGACGGACGACAGCGGGCTCCCGGCGGAAGACGGCGGGACCGGATCGAGCGGCGGCACGGGGAAGGGCGGCGGCGGCGGCGACACGGGGAACCTGAAGAATTTTTGAGATACGCTCCGCGAGCCTGATGGCACGGTGGGCGGGGATCTCGGTCGTCGTCGTCGCGAGCGCGGTGTCGTGCACGTCCGCGCCCGCGCCGCTCGGCGAGGCGCTCGTCGTGATCCAGACCGACGCCGCCGTCCCGCGCCGCGTCGGCGGCGTTCGCGTCGAGGTGCTCGACGCGAAGGGCGGAACGATCGAGGCACGCCGGCTCGTGACGCCGAGCCCCGCGTCGTTCCCCGTGAGCTTCAGCGTCGTCTTGCCCGACGACCGCGACGAGGACGACTTCCTCCTCCGCGTGCGTGCGTACCCCGAGGGACACGACGTGTCGGCGCGCGAGATCGAGCGCATGGCGCGCGAGCCGCCGCGGAACGTCGCCGTGCATGCGTCGATCGACGACGCGTGCCGCGATCCCCCCGCGCTCCGGCTCGGCGTCCCGCTCACCCTGCGCCGCGGATCGACGCGGATCACGCCGCTCCTTCGTGCGCAGGGCTGCACGAGCGAGACGGTGTCCGGCTCCGCGGTCGCGCGCCTCGACGTCCTCGAGGAGGGCGACTACCAGATCGCGATCACGCGGGCGGTGCCCGATGCGGCGAACGGCGAGCCCGGGAGCGACACGGCGATCTCGCTGCGGAAGGACTGCCTCTTCGCCACGACGCAGCTCGCCTGCGCCGGTCCGATCGGCGGCGCCAACCACCTCTCGCGCATCGAGCGCGTGACGCTCGCGCCGGGCACGTACTTCGTGGTGACGGGCGGGGCGGATCCTGCGCCCGCCGATCTGACGATGCTCGCGTCGCGGCTCGACGTGTTCCAGGCGATCCCGGAAGATCCGACGCCGCCGCTGGTCTCCGATCCCGCGACCCTCGAGCCCGCGCCCGGTGTGACGATCGATCGGCTCGTCGCCGTGCACCTCCGTCGCGGCGAGCGCGGGCGCGTCGACGTGGTGCTCCGTGGCGAGTGCTTCGGCACGCCGGCCGATCTCGCGGCGCGCACGACGTGCCTCGATCGCGCGGGCGAGCGCAGCCCGGTCGTCGCGACCTCGCCGAGCGGAGCGCTCGACGTGCCGGTGGCTCCGCCCGCGCCATGGGCGGGAGACGACGCGGGCGCGTGCACCGTCACGCCGTCCGCGACCGAGGTCTGCGTCCCGTCCGGCGCGTTCGTCCTCGGCGACCGTCTCGCGCTCGAGGACCTCGAGCGCCGCTCGCAGCCCGAGCGCATGCGCGTCGTCGAGCCGTTCCTGATCGACCGGTACGAGATGAGCGTCGCACGCTTCCGTGACGCGAAGAGCCGCGGGTTCGTGCCGCCGGATGCGACCCCGATCGCGAACCCTCAGGCGTCGCTCACGCGCGACGTGCGCGCGGGCATGTGCACCTGGAGCGAGGCGCCCCTCGGCCGCGAGTCGTTTCCGCTGAGCTGCGTGTCGTGGGTGACCGCGCGCGCCCTGTGCCGCTTCCTCGGCGGCGATCTGCCGAGCGAGGACCAGTGGGAGTACGCGGCGACGGCGGCGGGGCGCGACGTCGAGACGCCCTATCCGTGGGGTCGCGATCTGCCGAGCTGCGATCGCACCGTCTACGCGCGCACGGGGATCCCGCCCGCGGACTGCGCCGCGCTGCCCATCGGGCCGCTCGCGGTCGACGATCCGCTGCTCGTCGCAGGCGACGTGAGCCCGCTCGGGATCGTCGGGCTCGCGGGGAACGTCGAGGAGCTGCTCGCGACCGCGTTCGTGGCGTACGGCGATCCGGCGTGGGAGCGTGCGGGGCTGCGCCGGCCGCTCGAGGAGGCGGAGGCGCCCATGCGTGCCGCGCGCGGCGCGGACTGGAGCGTGGGCGGCCTGTTCGCCACCGCGTCGACGCGGCGATCGGAGCCGGTGGTCGCGGCGTACGACAACGTCGGCTTCCGCTGCGCGCGGAGGGGACGATGAAGCGCGTCGCGCCGCTCTTGCTCGCCGTCGCCGCGGTCGCCTGCGAGCGCGAGCGACCGCCGGCCGGACAGATCGTGCTCTACGTGGACACCGACGCGATGGTGCGCGAGCCCTCGGGCGCCGCGAGCGATCCCGCGCTGCTCGCGCCGATGATCGATCGCGCACGCTTCGAGGTGTTGCGCGACGGTCAGCCCTTGCCGAACAGCGCGCGCGACGTCGCGATCGACGCGGCGATGCTGCGCGAGGGCCGCGTGTCGTTCGGCATCGTGCCTCCGCCGGGTCTCGTCACCGCGAGCGTGCGCGTGCGCCTGTTCCGCGCCGATCGCGTGTTCGGTCCGGAGCCCGAGCCGGGCGTGACGCTCGACACGACCGTCGCGCTCCCGCCCGTGGCGGAGGACGGGATCGTCGAGCAGCACGTCGTGCTCCGGACCGACGACTTCGGTCTTCGCCTCGGCCCGATCCCCTCCGCGCCCGGGCGGCCCGACCGCTCGCTCGTCGGCACGTGGCGGGGCGGTCGGCGCGTCGCGTGTGCCGAGGGCGCGCGTCCCGGCGAGGCCTGCGTGCCCGGCGCGTCGTTCTTCTTCGGCAACCCTCAGTTCCGCGGCCGCACCACGACGAGCGACATCTCGGACGAGCGGCTCGTCTGGGTGTCGCCGTTCTTCATCGACGTGACCGAGGTCACGGTGGCGTCGTTCCGCGCGGTGTGGCCCGAGCTCTCCGGACGCGTGCCCGAGCCGACGACGAAGGACGCCGATCCCTACTGCACGTGGAGGGCGACGGCCGACCCGGACGACGACCGGCGCGCGCTCGCGTGCGTCTCGTCGGCCACCGCGGAGGCGTACTGCGCCGCGCTCGACAAGACGCTGCCGACCGAAGCGCAGTTCGAGCTCGTGACGAGCGGCGCCGGAGAAGAGTGGGCGTTTCCGTGGGGCAACGACGAGCCGGACTGCGTGACGGCGGTGTGGGGCATGGCCGGCATCCCCACCGCGACGTTCGACGCGATCAAGCGCGGCGCCGATCAGTGTCGACAGATACGGACCGACGAGCCCGGTCCACTTCCGCCCGGCCTCGGGCTCGGTGATAGGATCTCCGCCGGCGTCGTCAGGAGCGCGGGTGGTGCGGACGTGCAGGATCTCGGCGGCAATCTGGGCGAGTGGGTCCGCGATGCGTGGGCGCGCCCGACCGATCCCTTCTGGAGCTCGCTCCGGCCGATGATCGATCCGGTCAACGCCGTGCCGAACGCCGCCGACGGCGACATGCGCCCGGTGCGCGGGGGCGACTGGGCGTCCACCGCGCTCACCACGCGTGCGGGCTTTCGCCGGCGTCGCGCCGCCAGCGAGCAGTCCCCGCTCATCGGCTTCCGTTGCGCGCGTCCGGCGGTGTCGCCATGACCGAGACGCTCGCGGACCCGAGGCAGACCGCGATCCCCCGACGGGCGCCCGGAGACGTCGTCCTCGACGGCCGCTTCCGTCTGGTCCGTCCCATCGGCGAGGGCGGCATGGGCGTCGTCTGGGAGACGGTCGACGTGCGCTCGGGGGAGGGGCGCGCGATCAAGTTCCTGCGCGCCGAGTCGGAGAACGAGGCCGCGCGGCGCCGCTTCGTCCGCGAGGCCGAGGTGCTGCGCGGCGTCTCGCATCCGAACCTCGTCGCCACGCACGCGATCGCGGTGGACGACGACGGCACGCTCGCGATCGTCATGGAGCTCCTCCGCGGCGAGTCCCTCGCTGCGCGCCTCGGGCGAGCGAGGACGCTGTCGCTCGGACAGACCTGCGCGATCCTCTCGCGCGTCGCCGCGGCGGTGAGGGCGGCGCATGCGGCCGGCGTGGTGCATCGCGACCTCAAGCCGGACAACGTGTTCCTGTGCGTCGACGCGAGCGGCCGCACCGACGTGCGCGTCCTCGACTTCGGCGTGGCGAAGAAGATCGAGGCGGTGCCGGACAAGCTGACGGACACCGGCACGCTCGTCGGAACGCCGCATTACATGTCGCCCGAGCAGGCATCGGGCGAGCGCGACCTCGACGGCAAGACCGACGTCTGGGCGATCGGCATCATGGTGTTCGAGTGCCTGACCGGGCAGATGCCGGTCGTCGCGCAGAACTACGGCCAGCTCTTGATGCAGCTCGTGCAGGGGAAGCTCACCAAGCTCGCCTCGGTGCGCGGCGACCTCCCCGCCGACTTCCTCGCGGCGGTGGACGCCGCGCTCGCGATGCGCGCGAGCCGCTCGGACATCGGGACGTTCGCCGCGGCGCTCGTGATGCGCGCCGATCCGTCGATCGACGCGCCGCCCGCGTCCGCGCCGCCGTCGGATCCGGTCGCGCACACGCTCGACATGCGGACCGCGTCGCGCGTGCCCGCCACGCCGCGGAGCTTCGCGGCGCCGGCGCGGCCCGCGTCGCGATCGAGGGGGCCGCTCGTCGCGGGCTTCTTCTTGCTCGCGGCGATCGGCGCGGGAGGGATCGTCGCGAGCATGCGCCAGCGGCCGGCGCCGGAGCCGGCGACGACCGCGTCGAGCGTCTCCGCGCCTCCGCCGGTGATCGTGTCGGCCGAGGTGCCGGCGGTGGCTTCGTCGAGCCCGCCGGCGGCAACCGCGCCGGCGTCCGCTCCGGCATCGCCTTCGATCAAGCGGCCGGCGCCGAAGCCGACGGGACGCGCGCCGCAGCCGCCGTCGAGCGCGACGGGCGGACGGCTCCAGGGCGGGGTGGGGGGCGATGTCCCGTTCTGAGCGATCCATCGCCTGCGCGATCGTGCTCGCGGCGGCGTTCGCCGGGACCACGGCGCACGCGCAGTCCCGGACCGCGCCCGCCGTGCACGACGAAAGCACGCAGCGCGCGCGCGCCGAGTTCGTCGCCGCGACCGACCACGTGAAGAACGCGCGCTGGGGCGAGGCGCTCGCGGCGTTCGAGCGCTCGGCCGAGCTCCGGCCGCATGCGCTCACGACGTTCAACATCGGCGCGTGCGAGCGTGCGCTCGGCCGCTACACCCGCGCGCGGTCGACGCTCGTGCGCGCGCTCGCGGCGAACGAGGGGACCGGCGGTCGCGAGCTCGCCGCGAGCTTCGTGGCGGACGCGAAGAAGTGGATCGAGGACATCGATCGGATCGTGGTGCACGCGTCGATCGTCCTTCGTCCGGCGGACGCGTCGCTGCTGCTCGACGGCGCGCCGCTCGCGACGCCGGGCGGGCGGGCGACGGTGGTCCTCGATCCCGGCACGCACATGTTCGGTCTGTCGCGCGCGGGCTTCGCGAGCGCGGTGGTGACGAAGACCTTCGCGCCGGCGGAGAAGCCGGAGATCGTGCTCGATCTGCAGAGCCTGCCCGCGACCTTGCGCATCGCCGCCGATCGGGGCGGCTCGGTGGTCGCGGTGGACGATCTCGACGTGGGCGTCGCGCCCGTCGAGGTCACGAGGCCCGCCGGCACCTACGCGATCGTCGTGCGGAAGCCGGGCTTCGTCACGTACCAGTCGCGCGTGAAGGTCGGGCCCGGCGAGCAGCCGACCATCCAGGCGAACCTGCCCGAGCAGACCACGCCGGTGACGAAGAAGGTGTGGTTCTGGACGGCGGCCGCGGTCGTCGTCGCGGGCGCCGCGGTGGGGACGTACTTCCTCACGCGCCCCGAGCCCGAGCGTCCGCCGCCGAACGGCGGCGCGCTCGGCTGGGTGGTCACCATTCCCGCCGGCCGCTGAGGCCGAGCTTCCGTTCGTGCTAGACCAGCAGGCGTGAAGCCGCTCGTCATCCTGCGCGCGGGAGACGCCGCCGCCCCCGTCGCCGAACGCCGCGGGCAGTTCCCCTCGTGGATCAAGCGCGAGGTCGGGCAGGCGTGGACCGGTCCGTGGGTCGAGCACGACGTCCGCACGGACGCGCCGCTCCCTCATCCGACGAGCGCGGCGGGCTTCATCATCACCGGCAGCTCGAGCAGCGTCACCGAGCGCGCGCCGTGGATGCTCCGCTCGGAGGAGCTCGTGCGCCGGATCCACGACGCGGGCACCCCGCTGTTCGGCATCTGCTTCGGCCACCAGATGATCGGCCAGGCGCTCGGCGGCGAGGTGACGAAGAACCCGAACGGGCGCGAGATCGGCACGGTGCGCGTGCGCCTCGTGGCCGGCGCGGCGGGCGATCCGATCCTGCACGGGCTGCCGAGCGCGTTCCACGCGAACCACACGCACGTCGACAGCGTGACGACGCTCCCGCCGGGCGCGCGCGTGCTCGCGGAGACGGACCTCGAGCGCCACGCGATCTTCGTCGTCGGGCTCCGCACCAAGTGCGTGCAGTTCCATCCGGAGATCGACGGCGACGCGATGCGCGGATACGTCGCCGCGCGCGCGCATCTCATCGAAGCGGAGGGCGGCGACGCGCAGTCGATCCTCGCGCGCGCGGTCGATGCGCCCGACGGGGCGACGACGCTGAGGAACTTCGTCCTCAACGTGGTGCGCGCGGCATAGCGCGATTCGCGCAACGCGCGCGAAGCGCTCGCGAGCGGTCACGAGCGGCGATCGCGACGAACGGCGACTCCGATCGCGGTGTCTCGCGCACGCGCGATCCGACGGCAACGATCTCGTGCGCTTGTACCGGTGGCAGGCTTCGTGCTGTCGCGGCGCGCCATGATCAACCGCAAGATCCTCCTCGGGCTCGCGCCGATGGCAGTCGTCCTCATGATCGCGGGATGCGCGACGGACACGAGCGCGCCGAGCGACGGCGAAGAGGGGCCGACGGCCGAAGAGACGGCGGCGGGCGACGCGTGGAGCGGAGGCGACGGATCGGAGCACGACGGCGAGCACGACGACGGCATCCAGACGCTCGCGAGCGAGCCGGAGGACAGCGCGCCGTGGCTCGATCAGGGCGCGGCGAGCGACGTCGAAGGCGCGGCCGACGAGGCCGAGCAGCTCACGCCCGAGGACATCGCCGAGACCACGGCGTGCCGGCGCGCGACGGGCTATCGCCGTGGCAAGGCGTTCGCCATCTGCGTGGTCACGGTCGACGGCAAGCTGGTCGAGGTGAACACCGCCCGCGCGTACCTCCGCATGAAGCGTGCGGCGCGGAACAAGGGAGTGTCGCTCTGGATCAACAGCGGCTTCCGCACGATGGCGCAGCAGCGCTACCTCTACAACTGCTACCGCACGAAGCGATGCAACGGCGGCAACCTCGCCGCGCCGCCGGGCTACTCGAACCACCAGAGCGGTCACGCGCTCGACCTGAACACGAGCGCGCGCGGCGTCTACTCGTTCCTGTCGCGCTACGGGAGGAGCTACGGCTTCCGCCGCACCGTCCCGTCCGAGCGCTGGCACTGGGAGCACTGAGCCGGCGTCACGACGGCACGCGCAGGCAGCCGGCGCGCAGGAAGGCGTAGATCTCCTCGACGATCCGCTCCTCGGGGTACGCGAGCCCGCGCATCACGACCTGGTACATGATCTCCTTGAGCGCACCGAGGATCATGATCGCGAACATGTGCGTGTCGCCCGGCGCGACGATGCCGCGCGCCTGGCCGTCGGCGAGCGACTCCTCGAGCATCTTGCCGACCTCCTCGTAGAAGGAGAGGAGCTTGCGATCGAACGCCGGGTCGAGCCCCACCGCGTCCGAGAGGAGGATCTTCGTCGTCGCGGGATCCTCGACGAGCGCATGCACGATGCGGCGGATGTTCTCCTTGACCTGCTCGGCGACCGTTCGCGTCGGATGCTCGGTGTCGACGCGGACGATCGCCATCCCCATCCGCGCGAACGTCCGATCGACGATCTCCTCGAAGATCGCGCGCTTGTCCTCGAAGTACAGATAGAAGGTGCCACGCGCGACACCTGCGGCCGCGACGATCTCGTCGATCTTGGCCGCGTGATAGCCGCGTCGCGCGAAGACGTCGCGCGCGTGCGTGAGGATCTGCTGGCGGCGCTCGGTCTTGTCCACGACCTGCCCGCGAGCATAGACGAGGCGCGCCGGGCACACACGAGCGGTGGATCGACCTGGTCAATGGCGTGGAGCTCCCTGGATCGGCCGAGCCCCAGTCGACGCCGGTGAACCGCAGGGCGCGGATCATGGAGCACCGAAAAAAACGCGGCCGTCGGGGTGATCTGCCTCCAGCTCGAGCATGGACCCGTTCATGCAACCTGGAATTTTCGGATGGCGATGGCGGCGGTGCCCAAGACGTCGAACCACGTGCAGAGCGCGCCCGGGAAGCGTCCCGCGGCGCCGCTCCCTGCCGTCCGGGTCTCGTCCGCGCCGCCCCCTCGCCCGTCGATGGCCCCGAAGGCGCCGACGGCCCCGAAGGCGGCGATCGCTCCGAAGACGCCGAGCGCGACGAAAGCGCCGAGCGCGCCGCGCGGTCCGGCGAGCAAGCCGCCGCCGCCCCTGCCGGTTCAGGCCGCCGCTGCGCCGCCCGCGATCCCCGAGCCGCCGAAGAGCGCGCCCTCGAGCTCGCGCAATCCGTCGAACCCGCTCGCGGTGATGAGCCTCGCGTCGATCCGCATCCCGGCCGCGATCCCGCCCGCGCCTCCGAGCGCGCCGCGGGTGCCTCCTCCTCCTCCTCCGCCGCCGATCATGGCGGTGCCGCCGCCGCCGCAGACCGTGCGGATGCCGTCGGCCCCCGAGATGATCGTCGACGAGCCCGCGCCGATGACCGCGCGCATGCCGATGCCGTCGACGCCGGGCGCGTTCGTCACGCCGGCTCCCGCGTCCGCGCCCTCGGCGGCGTACGAGCGCGCGTTCCGCCAGTGGTCGAGCCCGAACCTCGCGCCGTACGTCGAGGACGAGGGGCCCGATGCGTCGCAGGGACCGCTCACCTACGCGGTCTACACCGCGCAGGACATGCCCGTCGCGCGCGGCTCGGGGCCGAGCGTGAGCACGACGTTCGTCCCGCCGCCGCCGAGCCTCGCGGCACGCATCACGACGATCGCCGTCGCCGCCGCCGTCGTCCTCGGCGCCGCGCTCGCGATCGTCGTGGGCACGAGCGACGACGGACCGAAGCCGAAGGCGTCCACGACGACGACCAGCCTCGCGGCGATGCCCGCGCCCGTGGTCGAGCCGCTGCCCTCGCTCGAGCCGACGTCCCTCACGACGACGACCGCGCTCGTGCAGCCGTCGGTGGCGATCGTCGACGACGAGCCCGCCGCGCCCGCCGCTCCGGCCCCGCGCATCGCGAAGGCCCCGAAGCCGTCGACCTCTCCCGCGAGCATCCGTGCGGCGGCGCCCCCGCCGAACCCGTACGGCGGTGCGCCGATCGCCCCGGCGAAGGCGCCTGCGACGTCGTCCGGCTCGAAGAAGCTGACGATGCAGACCGCGCCCTTCTGATTTTTCGCGCAACCGTCGCCGCGAGCGGCCGACCTACCCGCCACGCCCCACGGAAGCGGGTGATGGAGGTCGGTCATGAGCGGGATTTGCGGCGTCGGCGGGTCGGACAAGCGGTTCAGCGCCGCCGAAGAGGAGGCGATGCGCCAGGACCAGTCCTCGAGCGCGATCCTGAACAAGGTCCGCAAGGACTCGGGCCACGGCGGGCCCGACGTCTCGGTGCGCGGTGACGACAAGCCGTGGCACGAGGTCAAGGACGAGCAGCACAAACACATCGGTCTCGCGGGAGCGGCGCACGGCGTGCACACCTCCGTCGAGATCGTCCACCTCGCGGAGTTCCACGCGATCGAAGCGGCCACCGCGCAGGGCGTCGGCGCGGGCATCGCCGGCGGTGCAGTCGCGCTCGGAGCACCCATCGCGTTCGCGCTCGGCGTTCACGAGCTCGCGGAGGAGCAGAAGACCGCGATCACGCGCGACGATCTCCACGCGGCAATGGTCACGCAGCTCGATCTGCCGGCCGCGTTCAAGCAGGGGGAGCTCCAGAAGTGGAGCGCCGCGAGCAAGTCGGCGAGCGGCCTGCCGATGAAGATGGCGACGCCTTTCGCGACGAACGACAAGGCGCTCGTCGCCGTGCTCCAGCTCCACGCGGATCGCGGCGTGAACGCGGCGCTGGACATGGGATCGATGTCGAAGGAGGCGTACTTCGCCGCGAACCCGAAGATCAAGGCGGCGTACGACGCGGACCCCGCGTTCCGTGCCGGCTTCGACGCGATGGAGTGGGCGAACAAGCCGGGCAACGAGGCCGCCAAGGCGAAGCTCCAGCAAGACGTGTGCGACCGCGACGCCCGCTACGCGCAGGCGCACGTCACGTACCGGCTCTGATCATGAGGACGACACCGCAGCCGCTCGTCGCCAGCTCGCAGCAGGAGCTCGAGGAGCTCCGCGACCTCCAGTTCCGCGCCGGCACGCTCTCGAGCGTCGATCCGCGAAAGCTCGTGCTCGTCGGGCTCGAGATCGCCGTCTTCGGGCTCGCCTCGGGCGAGGACGCGGGCTTCATGATCGTGCACGCGCTCGTCATCGCGTTCACCTTCATCCTCGTTGCCGTCTACACCGCGCGGAACCGTCCATGCATCCGCGTCTGCGGCTCGGAGCAGTGATGAGCGCCTACCGCGGTCCCGAGCCGCCCGATCCCGCGAAGGAGCGCGCCGAGCTCCGTGCGTTCGAGAAGAAGGTCGGCCGCGGCTTCGCCGTGCCACGCGAGATCAGCGCCTTCGCGCTAGCGACGATGTTCGCGGGCGCGGCCGCGTCGTTCGCCTTCGTGCACGTCGAGCTCGCGGCGCTGTTCGGCGCGCTCGCATGCGTGCTCGCGACGCTCGGCGTCGTGGGCATCCGTCTCGAGCGGAGATCACGCGGGGGCGGGGGCCTCGTGCATCGGCGGCAGGAGGACGAACTTGCCGCGCTCGCCGCGCGCGAGGCGTTCGTGCACCGCGCGCACTTGATCGAGCGGGACGCGGTCGCTCACGTGCGGGTGGATCTCGCCGCGCGCGAGGAGGTCGAAGAGCCTGGCGAGGTCTTCGTGGAACCACGCGGGACGGCGCCGCGCGAGCCGCTGGATGCTGTAGATGCGGAAGCGGCCGGGGCGCGTGAGCTTGCCCTTCGCGAGCGCGGCGAGCGCCGAGATCCACGCCGACAGCTTCCGTCCGAAGCTGGCGCGCCCGCCGCGCAGGTTCATCCAGCCGTAGAAGACGACGGTCCCGCTCCGCTTCGCCGCGCGCATCGACTCGAAGAGATGGGCGCCGCCGATCGCGTCGAGCACGACGTCGGCGCCGCCTGCCTCTCGCTGGAGGATCGCGACCGCGTCCTCGTGCTCGTAGTCGATCGCCCTCGCACCGAGCGCGCGGACGGCGTCGAGCTGTTCGCTTCGCGCGGTCCCGAACGCGCGGAGGCCGGCGATGCGCGCGAGCTGGAGCGCCGCCGTACCGACGCCGCCGGCCGCGCCATGGACGAGGACGGTCTGGCCGCGTGAGACGTGCGTGCATCGATGCAACATCTGATACGCGGTCATGTAGTCGAGGACGAGGCAAGCCGCGCTCGCCGCGTCGACCTCCTCCGGGCACGGCACGAGCGACTCTCCGGGCACGACGATCTTCTCGGCCTGTCCGCCGAGGACCGAGAGCCCGGCGACGCGATCGCCCGGACGCCAGCGCGGATCGCGCGACTCTTCCACGCGGCCGACGAAGTCCCATCCGAGCACGAACGGCACGTGCGGGTGGACGGCGGGATGGGCGCCGGCTCGGAGCAAGAGGTCCGCGTAGGACACGCCGGAGGCCTCGACGCTCACGCGGGTCTGACCGGGACCGACGGCGGGGAGGGGGACGTCGCGGACGCCGAGGACCTCGGGACCGCCGTGCTTGGCAACGGTGACGGCTCGCATGCCGTCACGTGGTGGCAATCCGCTTGCCGGGATCAGCGGCGGCGCTTGCCGGCGACGTCGAGCTCGAAGCCGGCGCCGACGCTCGGGCCCCAGAACGCCGACGAGTCGTAGACGTCGTAGCCGCCGCTGAGCGCTGCGCGGACGAAGAGGCCCCAGTCGTCCTCGCGCACGACGTCGAAGCGGACCATGCCCTGCGCGACCGGTCCCCACGAGAGGATGGTCTCGTCGCGCGCGGCGCGGCCGACGCCGAGGAGGAAGAAGCCGATGCCGCCGCCGAGGCGCAGCCGATCGAGCGCGACGAGCTCGCCCTCGCCGAGCACGCGCACGTCCCACACGCGGAGGCCGTTCTCGGTGCTCCCGACGAGCACGCGCGTCGATCCTCCGAACGCGCCGTGCTCGGTCGGCTGCGCGGCGACGCCGAACCCGACGTCGGCGCCGGTGACCGGGATGGTGAACAGCTTGCGCGGCGCGTACGCGCCGTCGAAGCGGAGGCTCACCGGCGGCGACGGCTTCGGTAGAGCGGGCGGGCGATCGGCCGCGGCGACCTCCGCGGCCGGTGCAGGCTGCGGTTCGTCGGCGAACGTGGTCTCCACCTGAGCGAGGACGATGACGAGCGCGTGCGGGATCATGGGCACACCGGCGGATGGGACTGGCGTTGGTTGGTGGAGGCGTCGCCGTCGTCGAGGACGAGCCGCTGCGAGTACGCGCGCGCCTCCTGGGCGCGGCCGCAGACGCCCGTCGCCACGAGCTGGTCGCACGACGTGTCGCGGATGCATCGGCTCTCGCCGAGCTCGAGGGCGGGCCGGACGGACTGCTCGGTCGTGGGCCCGCACGCGCTCGTGTCGTAGCTGTAGTAGTAGTTGCAGATGACACGGGACGGATCGAAGTCCGGACAGCAGCGTTCGAGGCGGGCGATCGCCTCCTCGCACTGGATGACGTCCTCGCGGAACTGATTGTCGTCCTCCTCGTCGTCCCTCGTATCGCTGCTCTTGCAGGCGAAGGCCGCGAGGAGACCGAGCGCGAAGAAGACGCCGGCGGGGACGCGGCGCAAGAAAGGAAGCACGCCGGCGCCCGAGCAGGCGCCGTGCCGTGCGCGCGCCGCCGCGGAAATGCGCGCTTCGCCCGCGGGCGCGTCTGGCGCCCGTGCCCTGGGGTGTCGTCGAAGGAGCACACTCGCGTCTCAGCGCCGGGGCGGCCGATCGCCCCGCCGAGGAACGCGTGCGATCCTGGCGAGTTGGCGCGGTATTGGACGCCGGCGTCAGTGGGCGGAAAACCTTTTCCAGCCCACAAAAAAGGGCGTAGCCTCGCTGGACTGACACGTCAGTTCAGTCGCGTCACCCCTGCTTCGGAGCTCGCATGGCCTCTGTCGATCGACCTTTTCTCGCCATCGGAATGGATGTCGGCTCAACGACGGTGAAGGCGACCGTCGTCGACCCGGCGTCGAAGGCGATCCTCTGGAGCGACTACCAGCGCCATCACACGAAGCAGCCGGAGAAGGTCCTCGAGCTGCTCGAGACGATCCTCGCGGCGTTCCCCGACAAGACGCCGGACGACTTCCGCATCTTCCTCACCGGCTCGGGATCGGCGCCGCTCGCGCCGTCGACCGGCGGCAAGTTCGTCCAGGAGGTCAACGCGGTCACGCTCGCCGTCGAGCACCTGCACCCCGATGTCCTCTCGGTCATCGAGCTCGGTGGTCAGGACGCCAAGATCATCATGTTCAAGGCGGACGAGAAGACCGGCGAGAAGACGGCGATGGCGTCGATGAACGACAAGTGCGC
>JBDHVD010000030.1:0-35759 GCA_039809525.1 Labilithrix sp.
GGCGTTCCTCCCGCTCCTCGAGCAGGCCGACGCCTGGGGTCCCGTGCGCGTCGCGTCGATCGACGACGAGCACCGCGGCGAGCGCGCGATGATCGCCGCGCTCGTCGAGGACATCGCCGCCGGGACGCGCTCGGACGGCGAGCTCGTCGACGAGATCGCGTGGTTCCTGAACGCGGTCGAGCACGACATGTTCGACGAGGAGCGCCTCGCGCTCGACGGCGACGTCGTCAGCGTCGAGTGCGTGGTCGTCGATCAGAGCGACGGCTGACGCTCGGCGCGCTCCTTCACGCCGAACAGCATCCGGCGATCCATCGCGAACCCGATCGGCTCCACCACCGTCGGACCGAGCGAGAGCCGCGTCGCGAGGTCGTCGGAGGTCGCGCAGCGGTAGCGGCTGACGAGCCGGCAGCGATCCCGGCCGAGCGGCTCGAGGAGGAACGCCCAGGTCACCGCGGCCCAGGGGCGACCCTCCTCGCGCGCGCGCTCGTCGGGCGCGGCGTAGGCGACGAGCCCGCGCTCGGGCTCGAGCGACACCACGCGCAGGGGCGGCATCTTCGGATGGAGCACCAGCGCATCCCCCTCGCGGAGCGCCCACTCCGGATGGATCGCCTCGGCGTTGCGCAGCGCGCAGCCGGCGAGGTTCTCGAGCCACTGATAGCTGTAGAAGCCGGCGCGGTCGGCGCCGAGCTGGGCGATCCACGGCCAGACGCGGGCGCACGAGCGCTCGATCTCGATCGCGTGCGTCCATTGCCAGCGAGGCATGGGTACCAGGTCGTCGCCGGGATGGGCGCGCTGCGCGGCCTGCTCGTCGAGGCCCCAGTGGCTGCGCGCCGGACGGAGGAACGGCGTCAGGAGATCGGCGGCGATGATCGCCGCGCCGCCGAGGCCCTCGGCCACGTCGCGGAGGCGGTCGCGGGCGAGGCGACCTTCGGCGCGATCGCGCAGGCGCCGGAGCTGCACCGTCTCCATCAGGTGGTGCACCGGACGGATCCACGCGAGACGCAGCCGGCCGTCGCTGAACGACGCGCGCGCGCGGGTGACGAGCCGCGTGCGGCCGGCGTCGAGCGGCTCGAGGACGAACGACCAGGTCACGCGCCAGAAGCGATCGGGGTCCGGAGCCGCGAACGGCAGCGACGTGCCGGTCTCCGAGTCGGTGAGCGCGCCGAGCACGAGCGCGCGGCCGGGCTCGAGGCGGAGCACCTCGAACGAGCCCTTGCCGTCGGGCGTCGCGGGGACGACGTCGCCGACCGCGAGGTCCTGGAGGTCCGGATGGATCTCGCGCGCGCTCGGCTCGCCGTCGTTGTCGACGAGATCGATCGCGTAGAAGCCGCCGCGCCGGCAGCCCATCTGCACGAGCCACGGCCAGATCGCCTCCGGCGGAGCGGCGATGGTGATCGCATGCGTGCTCTGCGCGCGTGCATCCATCCGCTCGTCGCCGGCGAGCGCGCGTGTCTCGTCGCCGGCGGGACCGAGCTCGCGCCGGAGCGCGGAGAGCAGCGAGCGCCGGATGAAGCGTGAGGCCGGACCGATCACGTGGAAGTAGCGGCGGAACTTCTTCCAGGCGTCGTCGTCCGTCGCGTCGACGCGGACCTCGATCCAGACGCGCGTCCCGCCGTCGATCGCCTCGAGATCGATCGCCCATGCGACCTTGACCTCGCCCGGGGCGTCGAACGCGCGGAACGCGTCGGCGTCCGGCACGTGCACGAAGGGGATGTCGAGCTTCCACACCTGTCCGATCGCGCCGGCGGTGACGCTCGACGGCGGCGTCTCGGACAGGATCTGGAAGCCCGGCTCTCCGGCGGTCGAGCGGAGCGCGTCGAGACGGAGCGCCGGCGCGGCCTCTCGGGTCCGCAGCTGGAACAGCGCCCGGACGAGCGGGCTCCGGCCGAGGTCGCCGTGCCGGACCTCGTTCCACACGCGGTCCGGCGGCGCGGCGACGTCGACCGAATCGACCTCCACGTGGCGGGGGGCCGGGATCAGCCGATCGAGCGATGACATGGCGGTCACCCTTCGGGACGGATCAGCATCGAACCGACGCCGTAGGACGGCGGGGTCTCGTAGTGGAGGCGGCCGTGGGCATGACGGCCCGCGTGCTGCTCGCACCAGAGCTTGTCACCGCCGCTCGCGCGCTGCGTCTCGAGGCACTTCGGGCAGGGCGGCGCGATCTCCGGGACCGGCTCGAGCGCGTACTCCTTCGGCCGGGCGACGAGCACCGCGCAGCGAGCCTTCTTCACCACCGACTGCGAGACGGATCCGACGAGCATCCGCTCGAGCGTCTTCTTCCCGTGCGAGCCGACGACGATGAGGTCCGCCTCGAGATCGCTCGCCAGCTGCAGGATCTCCCGGCTCGCGTCACCGACCGCGAGGTGCGCGGCGATGCGGCCCTTGAACCGCTGTCCGGCCCTCGCCGCGACCGCGTCGATCGCGTTGCGTCCGTCCTCGAGCAGGTTCAGCGGCGACGTCGTCTGCGGCGACGCCTCGATGACGTGGAGGAAGTGGAGCTCGGCGCCCACGATGCCCTGCGCGAGCGAGGTCGCGGTGAAGATGCACGCGTCGCTGGCGGGGCTGCGGTCGATGGCGGCGAGGATGACGGTGCGGCTGCGGGCGGTGTCGTTCGGGCTCATGATCGTGTCCTCCGTTCTCTGCTCATGCATGGTGCGGGCCGCGCTCGGCGGGGAGCGCCTCGACCCGGTTGCGGCCCGCGCCCTTCGCGAAGTAGAGGGCCTGGTCCGCGCGCGCGAGCCAGTCCTCGACGCCGGCGTCGCGCGTCGGATCGAGCTCCGCGACCCCCGCGCTCACGGTGAGCGTGCGGCCCTTCTCGGGACGCCGGATGGCGTACGCCTCCACGTCCGCGCGCATGCGCTCGGCGGCGCTCCGCGCATCGGCGAGCGGCTGCTCCGGCAGGAGGACGACGAACTCCTCGCCGCCGTAGCGGAAGATGGCGTCGCCCGAGCGGATCGCGTCGCGCAGCGCCGCGGCGACCTGCTTGAGGGCCTCGTCGCCCGCGAGATGGCCGAAGCCGTCGTTGAACTCCTTGAAGTGATCGACGTCGACGATCGCGAGGCTGTAGCGATGACCGTAGCGCTGCGCGCGCGAGTGCGCGGCGCTCAGCTCCTCCTCCATGCGCAGGCGGTTGCCGACGCCGGTGAGCCGGTCGGTGCGCGACGCGGCCCAGAGCTGGGAGCTGTCGCGACGGAGCTCGTGCTCTCGCTCGGCCAGCCGCCGGTGCAGCGCGACGACCCGCGCCGCCGACACCAGCCTCGCCTCGAGCTCGTCGAGATCGACCGGCTTCTTCTGGTAGTCGTCGGCGCCCGCGGCCATGCCCTCGAGCAGATGCGCGCGATCGTGGAACCCGGTCATCAGGATGAAGTACGTGTAGCCGCCGTCCTCGATGCTCCGGATGCGCCGGCAGAGCTCGGCGCCGTTCAGCCCCGGCAGCTCCCAGTCCGAGATCACGACGTCGGCATGCGCCGCCTCGAGCATCCGCCACGCCTCGTCGCCGTCGGCCGCCACCCGGCAGGTGTGACCGAGGGCTTGGATCGCGATCTCGAGCGCTTCGCGGGTCGAGGGATCGTCTTCCACCACGAGGACGTCGAGGGGGACCGCGGCGCGCACCACCACCTCGCCTCCCTGGCCGGGGAGGGCGCCGGCGTCCGACTTCCGCCCGGGAGCTTCCATCGAGATGAACGGGTGCGCGCTCACGACGATCGTTCGTGCAGCGAGCATGCCGCGGCCGAGCGCCTGACCTTCGCGCAGTTCCCGGTACGGACGCGCACGACTTGCGCGCCGGCGCAGCGAGCGCGTCAGGAGCGGTAGGGGAATCCGGCGCGGCGGGCGAGCTCCTCTTCGAGCATCTCGTGGAGCGCGCCCTCGACCTCGCGCCGGAGACGGCGCACCTTCGCGTCGTCCTCCGGGTCGCCGTCGGTCGGGATGGGCTCGCCGACGACGAAGCGGAGCCGCGCGGCGTGCAGCGGAGCGAGCACGTGCGCCGGGCGGGGAAGGGGGATCGGAAGGTGCCAGCGGCGTCCGCGCGCGAACGCGTCGCCGACGAGGTCGAACATCTCGTCGGCGCCGACGCACGCGAGGGGGACGAGCGGGACGTGGCTGCGCATCGCCGCGCGGACGAAGCCGTAGCGGCCGCCCCACAGCATCCGGTAGCGGAGCTCGCGAGGCTTGAGCGACTCGCGGAGGCCGCCGGGGAGCACCAGCACGAGCTCCCCCGCGCCGAGCAGCGCATCGAGGTTCGCCTTCGTCCCGTCGACGATCCCGATCGCGGCCGCGACGCGCCGCACGACGGGCACGCGCCACCACGCGTGCTCGCCGAGCGCCCAGACCGTTCGCCCGGTCTTCGCCCGGATCCGCGCGACGGCGAAGCCGAGGTCCCAGAAGCCGAACGCGTGGTTGGCGACGAGGAGCGCCGGGCCGTCCGGCAGCCGATCCGTTCCTTGCACCTCGACGCCAACCTTGCGCCCCAGCCGTTCGAGCGCCGCGTAGAAGTGCTCGGCCGCTCCGGCGGAGAAGCCGACGAACGCGTCCTTGTGCGCCGGTGCGAAGCCGTCGAAGTCCATCACGCCCGCGGTTGGATGCGATGGCTGTGCCGTGCTGGCCGGGAAATTGCTCCCTTTCCCCGCATCATGCACACCTCTCACGGCACCCCCGCGAAGGTCCCGAAGAAGGCCCGCACGAAGCTCACCATCGGCGACGTGATGACGCCGCAGCCGCTCACCATTGGCCGCGATCAAAAGCTCGTCACGGCCCACAAGATGATGACCGACAACGGCATCCGTCATCTGCCCGTGCTCGAGCGCGGAGACCTCGTCGGGGTGGTGAGCCAGCGTGACCTCTACTTCGTCGAGACCATCGCGGGCGTCGACAAGTTCGAGGACAAGGTCGACGACGCGATGAGCCTCGACGCGCGCGCGTTCGCGCCCGAGGCGCTCGTGGTCGACGTCGCGCGCGAGATGTTCCAGCACAAGCTCGGCTGCGCGGTCGTCGTCGAGCGCGGCCGCGTGGTCGGCATCTTCACCGCGATGGACGCGCTGCGGATCCTCGCAGCGGGAGCGTGAGCTCAGCGCGACGTGGGTCCGGACTGGGGGAACCAGAGCCGGAAGGTGGTGCCGTCGCCCTGCTTGCTGTCGAGGGTGACGGCGCCGCCGTGGCGCTGCATCGTCGCGTAGACCATCGAGAGCCCGAGGCCGGTGCCCTCCGCGCCCTTGGTGGTGAAGAACGGCTCGAACACGCGCTTGGCGACCTCGGGCGGCATGCCGGGTCCGTCGTCGGCGACCTCGACCCACGAGCCGCCGGCGTCTTGCCCGCTCCGCAGCGTGATGCTGGACGCGCCGGCGTCGACCGCGTTGACCACCAGGTTCACGAGCGCGCTGACGACCTCTCCGCTCACGGCCATGACGTGCGCCGGGGCGCCGAGCTCCTCGTGGATGCGGAGCACCCGGCCGCCCGACGTCGAGCGCGACTTGCCGATCGCCGCCGCCTCGCGCGCGAGCCGATCGAGATCGACGAGCTCGGTCTTCGCCTCCTTCTCCTGCCGGCTGAACTCGCGGAGGCGCTCGAGCGTCTGCACGCCCCGCTGCAGCACCTGCTTCATCTCGACGGCGCTCTCCTTCGCGTCCTCGACGTTCCCTCGATCGAGCGAGCGGGTGATGAGCTGGATGTGGAGCGAGAGCGGGTTGAGGATGTTCTTCAGATCGTGCGAGATGCCGGCGGCCATCTGGCCGAGCGCGCGGAGCTTCTCCGTCCGCGCCAGCATCTCCTGCTGCGCGCGGAGCTCGGCGAACTGGCGCTCGAGCTGCTCGACGTGCGCCGCTTCGCCGAGCGCGATCGCGGCGAGGTCGATCAGGCCCTCCGCCAGCGAGAGCTTGCGCGGCTCCGGGCCCTCGTCGTCCCTGTAGAGGAGGACCACGGCGCCGAACAGGTTGCCGCCGGCGACGAGCGGCCGCGCGACGTGGTTGCGGAAGCCGGGACCGCAGCATGCGCGGACGCGATCGCCGAGCGACGCCATCTCGTCGAGCTCGATGGCGATCTTCGCGACGTCGCCGAGGCCGCGCTCGGCCGCGAGCGCGAGCGTCCCGTTCGGACCCAGCGCGTACACGGCGACGCCGTCCTCGCAGACGTGCGTGTGCAGCGCGTCGGCGAGCACCGCCAGGACGTCCGACGCCCCGTCCGCGTCGGAGACGACGCGTGCGAAGCGGACCAACGCGTCGATCGCACGATCGGGCACGCCGGCATGGTATGTGAACGCACGCCGTGCGCGTCAAGGCCCTCTGACCGGAACCAACGATGCCCGACCACCGAAAATACATGGCCATCCTGAAGCTCGACGACGCCGAGATCCAGAGCCGCCGCGTGTTCTTCCGGCTGAGCGACGAAGATCTCGCGCGCCTCGCCTCCCTCCGCCCGTTCGCCGAGAAGGTCACCGACGGGATCGTCGAGCAGTTCTACGCGCTGCTCCTCTCGCATCCCGACACGCTCCGTTTCTTCGGCGACGAGGCGACGATCCGCCGGGTGAAGCGCACCCAGCGCGACTACTTCCTCGGGCTCTTCGCCGGGCGCTGCGACGCGGCGTACGTCGAGGACCGTCTCCGCGTCGGCGCCGCGCACGAGCGCATCGGCCTCGCGCCCAAGTGGTACCTCGGCGCGTACCGGCAGTATCTCAGCAGCATCCACGACGCGCTGTTCGAGGAGCTGAAGGACGAGACGCGCATCCGCGAGGCGTTCTCGAGCATCCAGCGCATCGTCTGGTTCGACGTCGCCCTCGCGATCGACACGTACATCGCCGCGAACCTCGACGCCCTCGGCCGTCACCAGGCGGCGATCCGCGAGCTCTCGACGCCGGTGATCCGCGTCTACGACCGCGTGCTGCTCCTGCCGCTGGTGGGCGCGATCGACAGCCATCGCGCCCATCAGGTGATGGAGAGCGTGCTGCTCCACATCGTCGAGGCGCAGGCGAAGTGCATCATCATCGACATCGCCGGCGTGCCGGTGGTCGATACGCGCGTGGCCGATCACCTGCTCAAGACCACCGCCGCGGTCCGGCTGCTCGGCGCGCAGACCATCCTCACGGGCATCACCGCGCAGGTGGCGCGCACCATGGTGCAGCTCGGCGTCGACGTCTCGGCGATGCACACCGTCAGCCGCCTCAGCGACGGGATCGAGCTCGCGCTCGGGATCGTCGGCAAGGCGATCACCGACGCGGCGCCCCCGGCGCCCGTCGTCCCCGGCGCACCGGCGGTCCCCGGAGCGCCGCCCAAGCCCGGAGCGCCGACGTGATCCACGGGCAGATCCCCATCCTCCGCATCGGCTCCACGCTCCTCGCGACGGTCCACATCGAGCTGCGCGACGCGGTCGCCGAGGCGTTCCAGGAGGACGTGCTCACCTCGATCGAGAGGACCGGTGCGAGCGGCCTGGTGATCGACATCAGCGGCCTCGACATGGTGGACAGCTACGTCGCGCGGATCGTCGCGGAGACGGGGCGGATGGCGAAGCTGATGGGCACCCAGACCGTGCTCGTCGGCATGCGTCCCGAGGTCTCGGCCACCCTCATCCGCATGGGCTACGCGATGGAGGGCGTGCGCACGGCATTGAACCTCGACGACGGCCTCGAGCTCCTCGGTCACGTCGTCCCCAAGCATCGGGGGCGCTGATGATCGACGTCCTCGCGACCCACGCCATGAAGCTCGTCGACGAAGACGACATCATGGCGGTGCGGCGTCGCGTGAAGGAGATCGCCGAGCTGCGGAAGTTCGACACGTTCGCGATCGCCGCGATCACGACCGCGACGAGCGAGCTCGCGCGCAACGTCATCGTCCACGGTCATGGCGGCAGCGCCACGATCGAGGAGGTGAGCGACGGTCTCCGCGCCGGCGTGCGGATTGCTTTCGTCGACACCGGTCCGGGCATCCCCGACATCGCGCGGGTCATGTCCGGCGGCTACAGCACCGCGCGTTCGATGGGCCTCGGTCTCTCCGGCAGCAAGCGGCTCGTGGACGCGTTCGAGCTCGACTCGAAGGTCGGCCAGGGCACGCGCGTGACGGTGACCAAGTGGAAGCGCTTCTGATCGACGAATGGCTGCGGGACAGGGACGACGCGGTCTTCGTCTACGACGAGGCGTCGCTCACGTCGGTGCGCGACCGCATCCGCGCCGTCGCCGCGGAGTGCGGCGCTCCGGCGAGCGTCGTCGATCGCGCGAACCTCGTCGCGACCGAGCTCGGGCGCAACCAGCTCCGCCACGCGCTCGCCGGCCGTATCCTCGTGCTCCCGCTCGAGCGCGGCCCGCACCGGGGCGTCGAGATCATCGCCGCCGATCGAGGGACCGGTCTCGTCGATCCCGCCGGCGCGCTCGAAGCGCAGCCGCGCACCGCCGGGACCCTCGGCGTGGGCGTCGGCTCGGTGCGCCGCCTCGCGTCCGAGGTCGACGTCGACGTCCGACTCGGCGAGGGCACGCGCGTCGTCGCCCGCGTGCTCCCGGAGGACGCGCCGCGCCGGCGGGAGGTCGGCGTGTACGGGCGGCCGATCGCGGAGGAGAAGGTGAACGGCGACCACGCCTGCTTCGCACGCGTCGGCGACACCCTCGTGCTCGGCGTGTGCGACGGCCTCGGTCACGGCCCGCCCGCGCGCGAGGCGTCGAGGGTCGCGATGGCCTCGTTCTATGCGCACGACGCGGAGCCGCCGAGCGCCATCCTCGACGCGTGCCACGACGCCCTCGGTGGGACGCGGGGCGTGGTCATGGCGATCGCGCGCATCGGCGAGCGCAGCGGCGACCTCGAGCTCGCGTCGATCGGCAACATCGACGTGCAGATCGCCGGTCCGCGGACGGCGCGCCGGTTCGCCGGCTCCTCGGCGGTCCTCGGCGCGCGCGGCAGCCGCGGCACGAAGGCGCGCGTCGAGACCGCGCCGATCGCGCCGGGCGAGCTCGTCGTCCTCACCACGGACGGCATCTCGTCGAAGCTCTCGATCGAGCAGGACCTGCTGCTCCTCCGCGATCATCCGGTCGTCGTCGCGCAGCGCATCATGGAGCGCTTCGGCCGGACGAACGACGACGCGCTCGTGCTCGTCGCGCGCTGAGCTCGTCCGCGCATGCGGGAATGAACCCGCCCCTTCGCGTGCTTTACCGGGCGATGCTCGACAGTCGAACAGCGCTCGCGAAACACACGAAGACGCTCGGCGTGGTCGCCGCGGTGTCCGTTGCGATCGCGGTGATCGTCGAGCTCTTCGGTTGAGCGGCGGCGCGGTCACCCGTGCTCCCGCTCCCTCGATTCGCCGGCCGCGCGCCCGACAGGCGGCGCGCGCGCCAACCCCCATGGTCGAAGAGCGACGAGGAGTCGATGATGAGGCTGGAAGTTAGGAGGTCGAGCGCCCCGACGTCGGCGGCGCACGAAGGGCGGCGGAAGGTCGCGCACGTCATGGATCGCGACGTCCTGTGGTTGCCCGAGGACATGCCGCTCGAGCGCGCCGCGCAGGAGCTGGTCGCCCGCCGGGCGATGGGAGCGCCGGTCTGCACGCGCGACGGCGCCGTCGTCGGCGTCGTGTCGATCGGAGACATCGTCGAGCTCTTCGGGGCGCTCGGGGACGTCGCGTCGGTGCGAGACGCGATGACGTCCGAGGTGCTCTCGGTGTGCGAGGACGATCCGATCGAGCGCGCCGTCGAGCGGATGGCGTTCGACGGCGTGCATCGCCTGGTGGTGGTCGACGGAGACGGCCGCTTCGCCGGCAGCGTCACGTCGATGGACGTGCTGCGCGAGCTCGCGCGAGGTCACCCGGGCTTTCCGTCGGCGCGCGGCGACCAGAGGATCGCCGCGTACTTCACGACGTAGAGCGCGAACGCGCCCGCCCAGAGCAGCGCGGTGACCTCGAGCGCCCGGAGGTAGAGCCCCGGCGCGACGAGCGGGACGAGCACGCGCACCGCGGCGGCGAGCGTGACCAGCACGAAGGCGGTCGCGATCCCCCGCGGCGCGTGCATCGGCCTCCCCGTGTGGCCGAGCGCGACGCGCGCCATCATCCCGAGCGTGAGCGCGCCGATGGCGCCGGCGGTGAGGGCGTGGAGCCCCGGCGACGGCGAGACCGTCGTCGGGCTGATCGCGGACACCGCGCGGAGCGCGAGCCCGAGCGGGATCCACGCGTGGCCGGCGTGCAGGATCCAGAGCAAGGGATCGCGGCGCGCAAGCCCCGCGCCCCAGTGCACCGCGCGCGCGCCGACCAGCGCGGCGGCGACGGCGCACGTGACGAACACGGGCAGGGGAGACGAGACGACGTCGGCGACGACGACCGCGAGGACTGCGACCATCGCCGCGAGGTCGAGCTTGGGATGGGAGCGGACGGCCTCCGACTTCGTGGCGTTCCGCGTGAACATCGGCAGGACCCGGCCGGTGATGACCACCATGAAGAACGTCACCACGTCCACGCCGACGAGGAGCCAGCGGCGCCCGGCCCCGCCGTGGACCAGCGCGTTCGCGGCGGCCAGGACGAGCACCATCGCGAGCAAGACGTAGTTCCGGCGGTTCTTGGCGAGGACGATCGGCCTCCCGATCGCGAGCGCGACGGCGGGAAGGAACGCGAGATCGATCCCCGCGACGAGCCACGATGGGAGACCCGCTCCCGTCGCCATCGCGAGGCGACCGCCGATCCACAGCGCCGTGAGCGCCGCGAGCGACCGGCCGATCGCCGTCTCACGCTGCGTCCAGTTGCCGACCGCGGTGAGGAGGAACCCGGCGATGACCGCGCCGGCGAACCCGAAGATCATCTCGTGCGCGTGCCAGGTGACCGGATCGAGGTGTCCGCCGACCTGGGCCCAGCCGAGCAGGGCGAGCACCCAGAGCGGCACGATCACCACCGCGAACGCGGCGGCGAGGAGGAAGAAAGGGCGGAAGCCCTTCGCCAGCACCGGCGCCACCCCGGTCGTCCCGGGAGGCGCCGCTCCGATCATCGACAGCGTGCCCACGGCTCAACGCTTCGCGCGGACGCGCTTCGCCATCGACGCCGCGCGCCGTGCCTTCGCCTCGGGGGTGCTCACCGCGACCTCGTGCGCGATCACCGCGGCGGTGTCGCGCTTCGTGCGCGGCGCGGCGGCGACCTTCGCGCCGGCGCGGCTCGTCTTCGTCGGCTTGCGCTGCGCGAGCTTCTTCGCGCGCTTCTTCGGCAGGCCCTTCTTCGCGCTCTCGGCCTTCTCCGTCTGGGCTCTCGTGGCCATTCGATCCTCCTTCAACGTTCGGCGATGGCGCGCAGGGCGTCGGTCGCGGTGAACACCCCGACCACGTTGCCGCGATCGATGACGATCGCCGCGCCGTACTTCTTCTCGGCCATCGACTCGGCGACCTCCGCGAGCGGCGCATACGGCACCGCCATGAACGGGTCCGTCGTCATCACGTCGCCGACCGCGGTGTCGCGCGCGTCGACGAACCGTTCGGCGAACGACAGGTCGCGCTCGCTCACCAGGCCGACGAGCTGACCGTGATCGAGCACCGGGAGGTGGCGGATGCCCAGGCGGCGCATCTGCGCGCGCGCCTCGGCCATCGTCGCCTCGCGCTCGATCGTCTGCGGGCAGGGCGTCATCCAGCGGTAGACCTGATCGTCGGGCTTCATGTGTCCGCTCCTTCGAGCTCGGCCTCGAGCGCCCGGCGATGGGCCTCGGCCCGCTCCTGACGCGCCGCCAGCGAGGTCCGCGCGGCCTCCCGCGCGCCGAGATCGCCGCTCGTCACGCCGATGGCATCGTCGAGCTCACGGTCGTGCTCGTCGGCCGCGTGCGACTCGCGGTCGAGCACCGCGCCGGCGAGCGCGCCGAGGGCCGCGCCGATCGCGCCGCCCACCACCATGCCCGCGGGCCCGGCGACGGCCCCGGCGATCGCGCCGGTCATCGCGCCGGAGACCGTCCCGACGTCGACGAGCACGTGGTCGGTGTCGGCCGCGCGCTCGAGCGTGTCTCTCTTGGCTCGTCCCATGATGACCTTCGCTGGAGCAAGGGGCGTTCCGTACGGACGGGCCGCAGGATCGCGCGAGGGTCGGGCTGGCGACCCGGCAATCCTTGCGTCACGGCGCAACCTGCGCGACAGCAGCCGGTGGCGCACGAGTTGCTGCGCGATCGTCTCGCAGGCCGCATGACCACCACCCCGACGCCCCTGCCGTTCACGTACGGAAAGCGCCTCGACGACCTCGAGGTCCTCGGCCGATCGCCGCTCCTGCGCGGCATGCCGATCCAGGAGCTCTCGCAGTTCGTCGAGCTGCTCGATCAGGTCGCGCTTCCACCCGGCACCGCCGTCTTCCGCGAGGGCGACGTCGCCGACCTCATGTACTTCGTCCTCGAAGGCGAGGCGCGGCTCCGGCGCGGCTCCTTCGAGCTCCGTCCGGTGCGCGCCGGCGACTCCTTCGGCGAGGCCGCGCTGCTCTCGGGCGGCCGGCGCGGCTTCACCGTCGAGACGCACGGCACCGTCCGTCTCGCCCGCCTCTCACGCTCGCGGTACCTGTCGTTCATCACCAACCATCCGCGCGCCGCGCTGCACTTCATGCAGGCGCTCGCCGCGGTGCTCGCGCAGCAGGTGACCGATCTCACCGACGACGTCGGCCTGCTCGCGCACCAGCGTTCGCTCCCGCGGCACACGCACGTCCGCGTCCGGCGCGGCGGCGACGATCTGCTCGTCACCACCGGCACGCTCGTCGGCGCGATGCTCCCGCGCGAGCACGACGGCGCGCCCGTCGTCGGCGGCCTCGTCAACGCGAAGTCCGCGTCGCTCGAGCAGGCCATCGTCGCCGACGTCGTCCTGGCGCCCGAGACGCTGCACTCGGCCGAGGGCCGCACGATCTACACGCGCAGCGCCGCGCTCCTCGTGCTCGAGGCCGCGCGCCGCGTCGCTCCCGGGCTCGCGCTCCGCATGGGACCGCCGGTCGACGCCGGGCAGATCGTCGTCGTCGCCGATCCCGACACCGACCGCGCGGGCCTCGCACGACGCATCCTCGAGCGCGTCGAGCAGCTCCGCGCCGAGGACGTCCCGCTCCGCGAGGAGGTCTGGGCGACGGACGAGGCGCGCGTGCACTTCGCCGAGCACGGCGCGCCCGACGTCGCGTCGCTCCTCCTCGGCCGCCGCGAGTCGACGGTGACGCTCGCGGCCTGCGGCGAGACGCTCGCCGTCCACATGGGCCCGGTGCTCCCGCGCGCGAGCATGCTCGGCCGCCTGCACCTCGAGCCGCACCCCGCGGGCCTCTTGCTCGCGCTCCCCGAGCTCGCGCCCTACATGCCGATCGAGCGCGGCGTCCGCGTCGACCCCATCGCCTGCGAGCGGATCGCGCCGCGCTACGACGGCCCGATGACCACCTCCGAGCGCCGCTGGCTCGAGGGCCTCGGCGTCACCAGCGTGGGCGCGTTCGACGACTTCTGCGTCGCCCACCGCGTCCCCGAGCTGATCCGCGTCGCGGAGGGGTTCCACGAGAAGTGGATCGGCCGCATCGTCGACGCCATCGTCTCGCGCCGGAGCGACCTCCAGGTCATCGCCATCTCGGGGCCGTCGTCCTCGGGCAAGACCACGTTCATCAAGCGCCTCACCGTGCAGCTCCTGGTGGAGGGCATCCGTCCGGTCGCGATCTCGCTCGACGACTACTACGTCGATCGCGAGAAGACGGTCCGCGACGAGAACGGCGAGTACGACTTCGAGGCCTTCGAGGCGCTCGACATCGAGGTGCTGCGCAAGCAGACCAAGCGCCTCCTCTCGCGCCAGCGGGTGAAGGTCGCGCGCTACGACTTCGTCACCGGCAAGAGCGCGGCCGAAGGTGGACGCGAGCTGGTGATGGGCGACGGCGACGTGCTCCTCCTCGAGGGCATCCACGGGCTCGACCCGGTGCTCCTCGACGGCGTCGTCCCTCCGTCGCGCATCTACCGCGTCTTCGTGCACCCTGCGACGACGCTGGCCTTCGACCGGCTCAACGTGTTCCCGCCGGACGACCTGCGCCTCCTGCGCCGGATCGTGCGCGATCGCCATCAGCGGAACCACGACGCCGCGTCGACCATCGCCCGGTGGCCGTCCGTCCGCCGCGGCGAGCTCCGGCGCATCTACCCGTTCCTCGCGAACGCCGACGTCGTGTTCGACTCGTCGCTCGTCTACGAGCCGAGCATCCTCAAGGCCTACGCCGAGCGCTACCTGCTCGAGGTGCACCCCGACGATCCGGCGACCGCGACGGCGTACCGGCTGCGGAAGATGCTCGACCCGTTCGTGACGATCTACCCGGACCACGTCCCGCCGACCTCGGTCATCCGCGAGTTCATCGGCGGCAGCGGCTTCGAGTACTGAGCCCGGCGCGTCAATCGCAGGACTGCGACATGGCCGTCGCGCGCTCGCGGGCCTTCGCGCGGAGCGTGCCGAGATCGCTCGCATCGACCGGCGACAGGCGGATGCGCGCGCCGCCCTCGATGTCCTCGGTGGTCGCGTACGCGGGCGGCATCTGCATCGGCTGCAGGCCGTGATGTCCGCCCTGCGCATGCTTGCCCTCGTGGCCGGGCCCGGCCTTCTGTGGACCGTACATCGCCGCGGAGCTGCGCGCGCGCGTGCGCATCTCGTCGGTCCTGTCCTTCGAGACGAACGTCATGGCGACGCCGTCCGGCGTGTCCTCGACCGTGACCTGCGCGCCTTCGACGCCGAGCGGGCAGCCGTGCGAGGTGTCCGCGCGCGTGACCGTCGTCTCGCCCTTGGGCGTCGCGCTGGTGCACGCCGCTGCGAACAGGAGAGCGGCGCACGTGACGATGAAACGGGAGCTCATTCTTTCCATGGCCATATCCTCTGGTTTCGTGCCGGATCGGTGCTCACGAAGATGCGGAGCGTCCCGAGCGGGTGCTCGCTCGGACGCGCCGACTCGTCGATGACGAGACGCGCATCGACGTCGTAGGTGCCCTCGACGCCGAGTCCGAGACACGACAGCTCGACCGGGAGCGTCCGCGAGGTGCCGGGCTCGAGCATCGCCGGCGCGGGGAGCGCGGCGGGCTCGTCCTCGCACGGGATCAGCGTGCCCAGCTTGCGCACGCGCACGGCGAGGCGCAGGGGCGGCACCGCGATGCGCTCGCGCCGCGCGTTGACGAGCGAGACGTAGAGGCGTCCCTTGCCGTCGAGCGTCGGCGAGGCCTCGCACCCGGCGCCGATCCCCGCGAACAACCCGGGCACCGCGTCGATCGCGCGCGGCTGCGCGTCGGGCGGCGCCGCCACGTGGATCGCGAGCTCGCGCACCGCGCGCCCCTCGCTCCACGGCCCCTCGTGCCCGAACGCGACGAACACGCGGGCCGCGTACGTCCCCGCGAGCGGGAGCGGGCAGTCGACCGTGCGCAGGTAGGTCTCCGACGCGCCGGGCGCGAGCGAGAGCGGCTCGCGCGCGTGCTGCTCGGGCTCGGAGGGTTTGCCGCACGGGATGGTGACGCCTTCGCGGACGACCTCGAGACGCACGCGGAGGTCCGAGACGTCGAGCACGTCGCTCGAGGGGTTGGTGATCGTCACGCGGACCGTCGGCGGCGGCGCGTGCATCGTGGAGGCGGAGTAGAGGACGCGCCGCGGGCTGGCGAGCGCCGCCTCGACCTCGGGCTCGCGCGCGACCGCGAGGGTCGCCGCGCGGGGCGTGGTCGTCGCCTCGGGCGGGTGTGCCGGCAGGGGCGTCGCGCACGCCGCGATCGAGAGCAGGGCCGCTTTTGCCAGGGAGCGCACGAGATCCTCCTCACCGCACGTTCAGCTCGGGGCCGGCCGCGCCGCGGCGCTCGAGGGTGGTGACCGTTCCGCCGCCGACCGCGAGCAGACGCCCGCGGACGAAGACCGCGCGCTCGACGTGTCCTTCGGCCGGGAGCGCGTCGCGCAGCCCGGGCGCGCGTTCGCCGAGCGCGACGAGCTGCGCGCCCGTCGCGTAGCGCCCGCCCTTCGCGCGCCAGGTCGCGAACGGGATCGCGACGAGCTCGGAGGACGGATCGATCGAGATCGCACGGTCGTCGTCGGACGCGCGCGTCCACGTCCAGTCGTCGCCGAACACCGCGGTCCCGCGCAGCCGAGGCGCGGACGGCGTGCGGACGTCGATGTCCTCGAGCACCACCCGCACGCGGGTGGAGGGCGTGCCCGCCGTCCCGATCGCGATCAGCCGATCGCCGTGCGGGCGGAGCGCCGCGACGTTGCCCTCGAGGTGCGCCGTGCCGACGACGCGCGGGGTGGGGTGGAGCTTCACGATGCGGACGCGCGTGCCGTCGCCGATGTAGAGCCAGTCGTCGGCGAAGCGTGCGACGGGGACGCCGCGCGCGACGCCGATCGGCACGCTCGCGCGGACCTCGCCGGCGCCCCCGGCGAAGTCGACGACGCGCACGAACGTGTCGTCGTCGGGCCGGCAGGCGCGCGTCGCGCACGTCAGCAGGCGCACCGACTGTCCCTCGTCCGCGGAGACGACGTCGCGCTCCCACGCGGGGAAGCCGCCGTCGAGGACGCGCTCGGCGCGAACGACCATCGCGCCCGGACGGTCCTGGGGCAGATCGATCCACGCGACGTGCACCCCGCGATCGGCGACGGTCACCGCCGCGAGACCGGACGGCGACGCCGCGAGCGCGGCCGCCTTGCCGTCGACGGAGACGTCGCCGCCGGGGACGAGGCGATCGCCGTCGATGCGGAACGCGGTGGTCGTCGCGCGCGCCGGCGTCCCGCCGAGCACGTAGAAGACGCCGCCGACGAGGGCCGTGCCCGCGGCGATGCCGGGCCGCGTCGCCTCGCCGAGGATCCGCGGCCGCTCGGGGACACGGATGTCGAGCGCGCGGATGACGGTCGTTGCGCCCGGCGCGTGCGACGCGCGCGCGTCCCAGTCGACGTACGCGATCCAGGCGTGCGGCGGCCGGACGTACAGCGCGATCGGGGACCCGACGGCGGCGACGCGCGCGAGCTCGCGCGGACGATCGGGATCCGAGACGTCGGTGACGCCGAGGCCCTCGGGCTCGTCGAGGTGATAGAGGACGTCGCCGTCGAGCGCGACGAGGTCGGCGGTCGCGACGTCGCGGAGCGTCGCGCATGCCGCGCCGAGCTCGGCCGCGGCCGGCTCGCTGCGCGGCGGACGCACCGCTTGCGTACCCGAGGACGAGTCGCCCGGCAGAGGCGCGGCCGTCTCGCAGGCCGTTCCTGCGACGAGCACGAGAGCGAGCAGGATCGTGCGCGGGCGCATGCCCGCGAGCGGTGCAAGATGGCCGCCACGGAGCCACGCACGCAGAGCCTGCGGAGCCGCGCAAGCGCCGCATCGAGCTCACCCGCGCTCCGCCCCGCGCACGCCGGGAGCTGATCTTGGACGTCAGTCGATCGTCGACGGCGGCTCGGTCGCGCGGGCCCGGCGTACGAACGGCGTGAGGACGGCGACCGCGTCCAGGCTGACCTGACCGCTCGTGAGGATGCCCTCGTCCGTCGGCGTCTTCGCGAGGTGCTCGCGCACGCGGAGGAACGCCTCGAGGTAGATGCGCTCGCGTCCGAGGCCCGGCGTGCTCCCGTCGCCGCCGCGATAGACCCGCTCGGCGACGAGCACCGCCTCGCGCGCCGAGAGCCCGTGCTCCTTCACGAGCGCCTGCACGTTCTCCGCGAACGGCGCGCCGCCGTCCATCGCCTCGACGGCGAGGTGGCGCGCCGCGAGCTCGCGCTTGCGCTTCGGGCCGAGGAAGCTGCCGCGCTCCTCGAGCACGATCGCGAGCCCCTCCTGATCGTCGATGCCCCGCGCGGTGCCGATCTGGAAGAGAGCGAGCCGTGCCTGCGAGGCGCGCGTGCGCGGGATGGCGTGCGCCTCGATCTCGTGCATGACCGTGCGCTCGACGTCCTCGCGGGTGACGCGCCGTCCGGCGGCGACGAGGATGTGTCGCTCGCCCGTCGCCGCGAGCGCCGAGAGCGACGGCTGCGCGACGACCGCGAACGGGAGTCCGAGGCGCGAGACCTCCTCCCGCATGCGGGTGAGGAGGGAGCCCGGCCCGGTGGAGTCGCTCTCGATCGTCTCGGCGGCGGGCTCGGAGGCGAGCGCTTCGCGGCCCTCGGCGATCCACTTGCGCGCGAGGATCGTCGCCTCGCCGGCGGCCTGCGGGCTCGCCGAGCGGAAGCGGGCGCGGGCGAGCGCACCCAGCACCGCGGTGCCGGCCTCGCTCGCGAGCGCCGCCTCGATCTCGAGCTCGCGCGCCCGCGCGGCGTAGAGCTGGGCGACCGGATGCGGCTCGGCTCCGAGGCGCTGCGCGGCGCGCTCGAGCGCCTTGCGGAGCGCGGCGTGATCGGTGCGCGCGTACGTCCAGCGCGGGGTCGCGGCGTGGCCCGACTCGAACGCCTCGACCAGACGCGCGCGCTCGGGCGCGGCGTTGCGCGGGACGACCGAGCCGAGGAGGCGGACGCTCCGGACGGCCTCGATGAGGAGGCGCTCCGCCCGGACGAGCCAGGGCGGGAGGTCCGCGCTCGCTCGGAGTCCGCGCTTCCGGATCGCTGGCCGCGTATTCATGGCCAAGCTCAGGATACCCCCTTTGGAGCCGTTCGTCCTTGCAGAAGCAGGCGTGCGAGGGTACTTCCGGGGTGCCCTCCAGAGCCCGCGCTCATGAAGAAGAACTACGTCCTCGACACGAACATCCTCCTCCACGACCCGTACGCGATCTTCAAGTTCGACGACAACAACGTCATCATTCCGATCTACGTCATCGAAGAGGTCGATCAGTTCAAGCGCGAGGGCTCGGAGCGCGGCCGCAACGCGCGTCAGGTCGTCCGCTTGCTCGACGAGCTGCGCGAGAAGGGCGGCTCGCTGTCGAAGGGCGTCGAGACGAAGTCGGGCGGGACGCTGACGGTCAAGGTTCCGGTCAAGCGACCCGAGCTCCCGAGCGCGATCGACAAGGCGGCGATGGACAACGCCATCCTGCAGACCGCGTTCGACGTGCGCGATCAGGACGGCGGGCGGCCCACGGTGTTCGTCACCATGGACACGAACCTCCGCATCCGCGCCGATGCGCTCGGGATGGTCGCCGAGACCTACGAGAACCAGCGCGTCGAGCCCCAGCGCGTCGACACCGGCGTGACCGAGCTCGAGGTCTCCGCGGAGGACATCGACGGCTTCTTCCAGGACGGCAAGCTCACGCCGCCGCCGAACCTCATCGCTCCCGAGAAGGGCGAGAAGGCCGAGAAGGGCGAGCGCGGCAGCAGCGGGGGCATCCTCACCGCGAACGTCTGCGTGCTGCTCCGCGATCGCGCGAACCCGTCGCACACCGCGCTCGGCCGCTACGACGCGAGCAAGCGCGAGATCGTCGCGCTCCGCACGCCGCGCGAGGGCGTCGTCGGGATCCGCCCGCGCAACAAGGAGCAGAGCCACGCGCTCGATCTCCTGCTCGACGAGAGCATCCGCCTCGTCACGCTCGTCGGCAAGGCGGGCACCGGCAAGACGCTGCTCGCGCTCGCCGCGGGGCTCAAGCGCACGGTCGAGGACGGCATGTACACGCGCATGCTCGTCTCGCGTCCGGTCATGCCGCTCGGCCGTGACATCGGCTTCCTCCCCGGCGACGTGGACGAGAAGCTGAACCCGTGGATGCAGCCGATCTTCGACAACCTCGAGTTCCTCTTCTCCAGCGGCACGCGCAAGGGACCGCGCGCGTACGCGGAGCTGCTCGAGAGCGGCCAGCTCCAGGTCGAGCCGCTCACGTACATCCGTGGTCGCTCGCTCCCGCAGCAGTACATCATCGTGGACGAGGCGCAGAACCTGACGCCCCACGAGGTGAAGACGATCATCACGCGCTCCGGTGACGGGACGAAGATCGTGCTCACCGGCGACCCCGGGCAGATCGACAACCCGTACGTCGACAGCGCGTCGAACGGCCTCGCCGTCGCGGCCGATCGCTTCCGCGGGGAGAAGGTCGCCGCGCACATCGTGCTGACGCGCGGCGAGCGCAGCGAGCTCGCGGAGATCGCGGCCAACCTCCTCTAGTTTGAACGTCGCGGTGCCCGCACCCGGGCCACCGCGGCCCTGCCTCCTCTCCGGACCCTCGCCCAGGGTCGCCTGGCGAAGCCGGAGACGCGGCTTGGGCGTGGCACGGGCCAGGCCGAAATCGGCCGGGCCACCCGAACGCGGGCCGTTTCGACCTGCGCTGTCGGGAACCGCGCGCCGTGAAGCGACCGCGAGCGTGCGCGGAGAGCGGTCGCGCGCGGTGGCCGCTACTCTTCTTCCGACGACTCCGATTCGGGGGGGCGCGAGGATCCCTCGACGAGCGACTGCATCTTCGTGAGCGTCGGCGCGTCGGTGACGAGCGTGCGGAAGCCGCTCTCGCTCATGCCCGCCGCCCCGAGGACGCTGGCGAGGACATCCGGCGCGAGCACGAGCGCGTCCGGAACGATGACCACGCGTGATGCACGACGCAGGACCGTCGAGCCCGCCGCGCGTTCCACCACGCGGAAGCCCGCAAGTCGAAGCGCCTCCACGCATTCGAACCCCGAGATCTCCATGACCGTCGCAGGGGGCCGACGAGCAAGTGCGATGCCCGCGCGCACCTGACGCGCCCCAGGCCGAGTCCGTACGGGTTTTCCCGGATCTCCGGGCCCCGCCGAGCGGGGCGCAACGCCACGGGCCCCGCATGCGCGTGGCACGACGTCACGCCTTCCGAGGACCACGGCGCGGGCGCGAACGCGGATTGTCGGAGTGGATCGCCCGTTGCACACGCGCGCGCCCGCAGGCGATGACGACGCGATCGGGCACGAGGCGGGCGGTGCGCGCGGGGACGTATCGACAGGGGCGCTCGCTCCACGACGACGGGCCGCTGGTGCTCGTCGTCGACGACTACGACCACACGCGCGAGATGTACGCCGAGTTCCTCTCCTTCGTCGGCTTCCGCGTGGCGGAGGCGGCGACCGCGGAGGTGGCGCTCGAGCTGGCGAGACGGCTCCGGCCCTCCGCCATCGTGATGGATCTCGCGCTCCCCGGGATGTCCGGATGGGAGGCGGCCGCGTGCCTCCGCCGCGACGTCCGGCGCAGGCTGCCGATCATCGCCGTCACCGCATCGTGCGATCCGTCGTTTCGCGCGGCGGCCCTCGGCGCAGGTTGCGACGCGTTCATGCAGAAGCCGGTCGGACCGAACGCGCTCGCCGATGCGATCGGCGATCTCCTGCGCCAAACGTAGAGCTTGCGCCGGACCGCCGGCGGGAGTACCGGGCGTCCCTCGTTTTTTCCGGGGGGAAGATCCGAATGACACAGATGCAGCGCAGGCCGTCGTGGCCCGATCCGTGGCGATGCACGGTGGAGGTCCTCGTGGTGTCCGGATGCCCGGGCACCGAGCTCGCCGTCGCGCGGATCCGCGAGGCGACCGAGGCGCTGGGCATCGAGACGAACCTGCGGTTCGTGATCATCGACGGCGAGGAGCAGGCGCGCGCGTTCGAGTTCGTGGGCTCGCCGACGGTGCGCGTCGACGGCGCCGACGTGGAGGAGGGCGCGGCGAGCCGCCCGATCGGCGTGACCTGCCGCCTGTACGAGCGCGACGGTATCGTCGAGCGGGCGCCCGCCCTGGCGCTCATCCAGGACGCCCTCGCGAAGCTGGCGCCGCTCAAGCGCTCCGCGCGCTAGAATCGCCGGCGTGATGCGCCGCTCCGTCGTCCTGGTGCTCGCTGCGTCGGTGCTCGGCGGGTGCTCGTCCGTCGGCGGCAGCGCGATCCGCACGGGGCCGGTGCAGCTGCCCGCGTACAGCGGCCCGGTCGCCATCTACTCGACCGGCGTGCCTCCGGCCGGCGCCGTCGACCTCGGCGTCGTCGAGGTGCACGCCGCGCAGCAAGAGGCGACGGTCGACACGCTGCTGCCCGCGTTCGTGAAGAAGGTGGCCCAGATCGGCGGCAACGTCGCCGTCATCGAGGGCGTGCGCGCGCGCTTCGAGGTCGTCGGGCGCAACCACGTCGAGACCTTCTATTACCAGTGCGGGATGGGCGCGACCTGCGCCGGCACACGCGTGTATGCTGCAAACGACGAGATCATGGTGGTCTCGATGATCGGTCGCGCGATGACGACGAACGCGCCGGCGCCCGAAGGTCCGCCGCTCATCCCGCCCGGTCCACCGCCCGAGCCGCCGCCGGCGGACGAGCCCGCCCCGGCCCCTGCGCCCGAGCCCGCGCCGATCGAGGGAGGCGGGACGTGAAGCGCTTCCCTCGCTCCAGCCGGCTCGCACGGATCGCGCCGGTGCTCGCCCTCACCGCCGCGTGCGGGCACACCGAGACGCATCAGGCGATGCTCCGCGGCGCCGAGTCGCCCACCGGCCGCCCCGTCGAGCTCTACATGGCCGACCAACCGCTGCCCGCCCGTCCGTTCTACGAGATCGCGCTCGTGCAAGCGGTCGGGTTCGGCAGCGACGCCGAGCCGGAGGACGTCGCGCACGCGCTCACCGAGAAAGCCGGAGCGCTCGGCTGCGACGCGGTCGTCCGGACCTTCATCGACGTCGGCTATTCGCGCGCCCACGCGGCCGGGACGTGCGTGAGGTGGCTCGGTCCCGGTCCCGCCGCACCGCCGGCGGTGCTCCCGCGAGGCCCGACCAGGCCGCCCGTCGTGCGCCCGACGCCCGCGCCGAAGATCGAGCCCCTGCCGTCGTCACCGCCGGGCTCGGGCAATACGCGATGAAGTGATCGCATGCCTCCCTTGCGCGCCGCGTCAGGTTCGCGCATGTTCGCCGTCATGCAGGACGATTTCGAGCGAACCGCCCCGTCCCCCGCGCCGTCGTCGGAGGGGGCTCGGCCGGCGGTCGCCCGCCTCGAGACGATCGACCCCATGCGCGCGATCGCGATCGCGGAACAGCTCGCGGGCAGCCGCGTGCTCGAGGGCGCGCCGTCGCTCGACGAGGCGTTCGAGGCCGCGTCGCGCGGAGAGCGCGTCGCGGTCGTCGCGAGCTCGTCCGATCTCGCCGCGCAGCGCGCGACGCTCCGCCGGATCGCCGAGGCCCGCCTCGGGCTCGTCGCGCACGCGCTCGCCTCGCACGGCAACGAGGACCTGGGCGCGTTCGTCGACATCGGCTGGGGCGTCCTGTCGGCGTCCGGACCCGAGGACTCGCTCGATCTCACGCTCGTCGCGCGCCGCGCGTCCGAGGACTCGGGCGTGCCCTTCGTCGTGGTGCACGCGCTCGGTCGCGTCGACGGGCCCGCGGGGCGCGCGGTCGCGACGGTGGGCGTCCCGCACGAGCGCGCGGTGCACGCGTTCGTCGGGGCCACCTCGCGCCTCAAGCCGCGGACCGATCCGGCGCATCCGTCGCTCGCGCCCGCGTCCGATCGCGCGTTCGCCGAGCGTGCGCCGTTCGCGCTCGGCAGCGCCCTCCGCGAGTACGGGAACGTGTCCGGACGCCGTCACGACGTCTTCGACAAGATCCCCCTCGGCGAGGCGCCGCTCGTCCTCGTCGGCATGGGCCCGGTCGGAGACGCGCTCTTCTCCGCGACGAACGAGCTCCGCGCGCGCGGCTACGAGGTGTCCGCGGTGCACGTGTCCGCGCTGCGTCCGTTCCCCGGACCGCGGCTGGTGAAGGCGCTCGCGCGCGCGCTGGCGATCACCATCCTCGAGCCGACCGACGAGCCGCTCTCGCACGGCGGCCTGCTCGCCCGCGAGCTGAAGTCCGCGTTCACCGACGCGCTCACCTGGGCGCCCGGCTTCCCCGGCATCGGCCGCATCCCCAAGCTGTTCGTCGGCACGACGGGGCCGTCCTTCGACGTCGCCGATCTCGCGGCCGTCTGCGACAACATGCTGGCCGACGAGCGCGGCAAGCGGAGCTTCTCGTTCGCCGATACCGAGCACGCGCTGCCGCGCGCGCCGGCCGTGCCCGCGCCCGCGTCGAGCCCGGTCGCGTTCCGCTGGGTGCTCGACGATCTCGCCACCGCCGATCAGGCGATCGCCACGACGAGCCAGGCGCTCGCGGCCACGCTCGGCCTCCGCCTCCACGCGGTGGTCACCCCCGCGCGCAGCGGCAACGGCGCCACCGTCGACGTGTTCGCGTCGCGCGAGCATGCGCGCGGCGGCATGGCCCGGCGCGGACCACGCCTCGTCCTCGCCACCGCGCGCGGCGTCGCGAGCTCCGACGCGGTCACCGCGCTCGCGCCCGGCGGCGTGCTCGCCGTGCTCGGCGCCGGCTCGGACGTGCCCGACGGGGCGAAGGCGATCGTGCGCGAGCGTCGCGCGCGCATCCTCCCGCTGCCCATTCGCGAGGGCAGCGAGGGCGACGATGCCGCGGCGATCGCGGCTGCATGCGCCGGGGCCGCGGTCGCGGTCGCGTCGCGCACCACGCGCGCGGCGATCGACACGGGCGAGCTCGCGCGCGTCGTCGGCGACAAGGGCGATCGCGCGCGTCGCGCCTTCGAGGCGATGCTCGACGCGGTCAGCGCGCAGGACCGCGAGGCCAACGGCTCGCACACCGCCGGCGCGGCCTGATCCTGTTACGATCGACGGGTGATGCGGGTCCTCGCGCTCGTCGCCGTCGCGTTCGCGCTCGCCGAGGACGGCGGCGCTGCGCCGGCGAGCGGTCCCGCCCCGGCCGTCCAGCCGCCCGCCGAGGGCGAGGGGGACGAGGCCGAGCACACGCCGCCCGCGCCGACCACGACCGCGCCCGCGCCGCCGAAGCCGGGCCCGATGGTGCGCCTCCCTCCGGTGGTGAAGGACGGCATGGTCCGCGTCCCGGGCGGGCGCTTCACCATGGGTTCGTCGGATCGCAACGCGCCTCCGAACGAGAAGCCCGCGCGTGCGGTGAGCACGCCGGCGTTCTGGATCGATCGGACGGAGGTCACGGTCGGCGCGTACCGCGCGTGCGTCGAGTCCGGCAAGTGCGAGCGCCCCGCGCGCGCGAGCACCGCGTGCACGTACGATGCCGGCGATCCCGCGCTGCCGGTGAGCTGCGTGTCGTGGTCGATGGCGGAGAGGTTCTGCGCGTCGGTGCAGAAGCGGCTCCCGCGCGAGATCGAGTGGGAGCTCGCGGCGCGCGGCACGAGCTCGGCGCGCTATCCGTGGGGCGGGGCGGGGACGAGCTGCGCGACCGCGGTGACGCTCGTGCACGACGGCTCGCAGCGCAGCTGCGGGCGCAAGGGACCGACGCGCGCCGGCACGCGCCTCGCGGGCGCGAGCCCGTACGGCGCGCTCGACATGAGCGGCAACGTCGAGGAGTGGGTCGCCGACTGGTACGCCGACGGCAACGCGGACCTGTCGCCGCGTGCAGGCGCGAGCCACGTGCTCCGCGGCGGCGGCTGGCTCTCGATGCCGTCGCGCGCGAGGACGACGAGCCGCAACTGGGGCTCGGTGCGCGAGGCCGGTCCGAACGTGGGTTTCCGCTGCGCGCGTGACGACTGATCGCCTTGTTTCGCCGGCTGCGTTCCCGCATCCTCCGGGGCGATGAACGAGCCGCGCGCGACCGCGATTGCACTGCTCGTCGTCGGCGTGGTGATCGCCGCGTGCGTCGTGTCGACGCGCATCGCCACGCGCACGGGACTGCCGCTCTTCCTCGTCTTCGCGCTGATGGGCATGGCCGCCGGCCAGGACGGCATCGGCGGCATCCGCTTCGACGACTACGGCGCCGCGTTCCAGCTCGGGTCGGCCGCGCTCGTGCTCATCCTGTTCGACGGCGGGCTCAACACCTCGCTCTCGACGCTGCGCCGGCACGCCGCTCCGTCGCTCGTGCTCGCGACGGTCGGTGTCGCGTTGACCGCCGCGCTGCTCGCGGGCGGGGCACACCTGTTCGGGCTCCCATGGCCGGAGGCCGCGCTCCTCGGTGCGATCGTGTCGTCGACGGACGCCGCGGCGGTCTTCTCGGTGCTCCGGGCCGGCGGCATCCAGCTCCGCGAGCGCGTCGGCGCGACGCTCGAGATCGAGTCCGGCCTCAACGACCCGATGGCCGTCCTCCTCACGACGGCGCTCACGACCGCGTTCGCCTCGGGCGACATGCCGCGCTGGACCGCGCTCGGCATGGTCGTCCTCCAGCTCGCGATCGGGACCGTCGTGGGCGCGCTCTCGGGGCTCGGCGCGCTCGTCGTGCTGCGGCGGATCGAGCTGCCCGGGTCCGCGTTCTACCCGGTGCTCACCGTCGGCATCGCCTTCTTCGTCTTCGGCGCGGCGACCCTCGTCGAGGGGAGCGGGTTCCTCGCCGTGTACCTCGCGGGGATGATCATCGGCGGCGGCCGCCTGCCTTACCGCGCCGCGCTCCTCCGCATCCACGACTTCACGGCGTGGGTCGGCCAGGTCGCGGTGTTCGTCTTGCTCGGGCTGCTCGCGTCGCCCTCGCGCGTCCTCGGCGTCACCGGCCTCGGCCTCGCCACCGGCCTCTTCCTCGCGTTCGTCGCGCGGCCGATCGCCGTCGCGCTCTGCCTCGTGCCGCTCCGCTGGCGGCCGCGCGACATCACGTACATCGGCTGGGTCGGCCTGCGCGGGGCGGTGCCGATCGTCCTCGCCTGCATCCCGACCCTCGCGCGCGTGCCGGGCGCCGAGCGCATCTTCGACGTGGTCGTGTTCGTCGTGGTGGTGAGCGCATCGCTCCAGGGAGGGACGGTCCGCCTCGCGACGACGGCGCTCGGCGTGGGTCGCCCGGCGGGCCGGCCGCCTCCCGCGGTCCTCGAGATGACGGCGACGCGTCCGATCGGTCAGGACCTCGTCGTCTTCGACGTGCACTCCGCGTCCGCCGTGTGCGGCGCGACGCTGAGCGACGTCCCGTTCCCGGAGAGCGCGGCGGTCATGCTCGTCGTGCGCGGCGAGGAGCTCCTCGCGGCCAAGGGAAACACGGAGCTTCACGAGGGCGACGTGGTGTACGTCTTCTGCCGCACCGCGGACCGGGCAGAGCTCGCGCTCCTGTTCGGACGCCACCGCGAAGCATGATCCAGGCCCGGCCGTTCCGCCCGAATTGACCCCCCTGGGCATCTCGACTAATCCCGCGCCTCGATGTCCGCCGCCTTTCATTTCCAAGCCGCTGGCCCCAAGGCCGGCACCCCCGGCGTCGCCGCCGATTCGACCGCGCCGGCGTCCCAGCCCGGCGGGCAGGCGCCCCCGGGTGGCCCGAGCAGCATGCTGCCGATGCTGCTGCCGTTCCTCATCCTCGTTCCCTTCCTGCTCCTGAGCTTCCGGCGGCAGAAGAAGGAGCAGGAGGCGCGGAAGAACCTGAAGAAGGGCGATCGCGTCGTGACCCAGGCGGGTCTGATCGGCGAGCTCGTGGACATGGACGAGCGCATCGCGAAGGTGAAGATCGCGCCGGGCACGACGGTGCAGGTCCTCGCCAGCGCGGTCAGCTCCTTCGAGGCGACGGCCGACAAGAGCAAGAGCGACAAGGACCTCGAGGATCTGAAGGAAGCCAAGGCGGCTGCCGACAAGAAATGAATCCCGCGCACGGACGGTTACGTCCGGCGTCGCCCGCACGCTGAAACCACTACATGACCAGCTCGCAACGCAACTCGCTCATCGTCGCCGCCGTCGCGGGCGTCGCTGGGTACCTCTTCTATCGCGCCGACACCTTCTGGGGCCTCGTGGTGATGGGCCTCACCGTCCTCTGGGCGCTCGTGGCGGCGCTCCCGATCATGGACAGCGCGTGGCGCCTGAAGGTGGGCTTCGTCGTCGCCGTCTTCTTCGGATCGCTCGTCTCGCTGTGGCCGACGTTCGAGGAGCTGTCGCACGGCAAGATCAAGTGCCCGACGTACGTGAAGGAGAACATCACGTTCGGCATCGTGAAGGGCCTCGACCTGCAGGGCGGCCTGCGCCTCGTCTACACCGTCGAGGTCGAGGAGGCGATCCGCGACAAGCGCGACAAGTTCGCCGACGAGATGCGCCAGGAGCTGGCGGTCGCGTACAAGATCCACACGGGCGAGGGCCTCCTCAAGCGCGACGAGCTCACGAAGCTCGAGGAGAAGGTGCACGTCTCGGCGCCCCCCGGCGAGTCCGCCGTCCTGAAGGTGAAGTTCAAGGACCCGGCGGACGTGAAGATGATCGACGATCGCTTCACGAAGAAGTTCGGCCAGGAGCTCGCGCAGGTGAAGGGCGCCCCCGACGAGGTGGTCTTCAAGATCCGCGCGGAGGTCGAGACGACCACGCGCGAGCGCGCGGTCACCCAGGCGAAGGACACGGTCAACCGCCGCGTCGACGAGCTCGGTCTCCGCGAGGCGAGCGTCACGACGCGCGACGAGGACATCATCGTCGAGGTGCCGGGCTCGAACCGCGCGCAGTTCGAGGAGATCAAGGAGATCATCCGCAAGACCGCGCGCCTCGAGTTCAAGATGGTCGACGACGAGGCGGACTTCTTCTCGAAGGAGAACATCCCGCCGAACACCGTCCCCCAGGGCATCGACATCCGCTTCGAGCAGGTCTCGGCGGGCGTCGACGAGCGCGGGCAGAAGAAGTCCGTGCGCTCGGACTACGCGTCGATCGACATCCCCGCCGAGTTCGAGGGGAAGAAGACGTCCGAGGACGAGGAGGCCCGCAAGAAGGCGATGCAGGCCGCGCTCGACAAGCTCAAGGCCTGGGTCAAGACGCTGCCCGTCCCGGACGATCACGTCATCGGCTTCGAGAAGACCGAGAAGTACGACCCCGATACCGGCAAGTCGACCGAGGACGGCTGGCGCACGTTCTATCTCTACGGGCGCGCCGAGGTCACCGGCGAGTACATCACCGACGCGCAGCGCGCGGTCGACCAGAAGAGCGGCGTCCCCGAGGTCTACGTCGCGATCACCTTCAGCCCCGCGGGCGCGGACCGCTTCGAGGAGATCACCGGCGCGAACGTCAACCGCCGCTTCGCGATCATCCTCGACGACACCATCAACTCGGCGCCCGTCATCCGGCAGAAGATCGGCGGCGGCCGCGCGAGCATCACGATGGGCTCGGGCGATCCGGACAAGCAGCTGAAGGACGCCGAGCGCCTCGAGATGGTGCTCCGCTCCGGCGCGCTCCCGGCTCCGATCACGCTCTCGAACGAGTCGGTCATCGGCCCGACGCTCGGCGAGGACGGCGTCGCCGAGGGCGGCCTCGGCGCGGCGGCCGGCGGCGTCCTCGTCCTCGTGTTCATGTTCCTCTACTACCGGAAGTCGGGCCTCGTCGCCGACGTCGCGGTGCTCTTCAACCTCCTCATCCAGCTCGCGATCCTCGCGTCGTTCAGCGGCACCCTCACGCTGCCGGGCATCGCCGGGCTCGCGCTGACGATCGGTATGGCGGTCGACGCGAACGTGCTCATCAACGAGCGCATCCGCGAGGAGCTCCGCGCCGGGCGCAGCCTGCGCGCGGCGGTCGAGGCGGCCTACGACAAGGCGTTCTCCGCCATCGTCGACGGGCACGTCACCATCTTCATCTCCGGCCTCATCCTCGCGCAGTACGGGACGGGTCCGGTCAAGGGCTTCGCGGTCACCCTCATCATCGGGATCATCGCGAGCCTCTTCACCGGCGTGTTCTGCACGCGCCTCGTGTTCGATTGGTGGGTCCGCGGCGCGAAGGTCAAGCGCCTCAGCGTCGGTGCGGAGTTCTGAGGTAGGCCATGGAGTTCTTCAAGCAGCACAAGGTCTACGACTTCATGGGGATGCGGCGATTCTGGATCGCCCTCAGCATCTTCCTGACCATCGGCTCGGCCGTCCTCCTCTTCTACCCCGGGCCGAACTACGGCACCGACTTCCGCGGCGGCACCGAGATCGAGGTCGCCTTCACCGGTCCGACCACGGCGGGTGACATCCGCGAGGCGGTCGTCAAGAGCGGGCAGTTCTCCGAGCCCGACGTCGTGCAGGTCCAGTCGACCCCGGACACCTGGCAGTTCCTCGTCCGCGTCCAGGAGATCAGCACGGTCGACGAGACGACGCAGAACGCCCTCAAGCAGGCGCTCTGCCTCGGCGTCGAAGCGCCGAACGACGACGCGAAGTGCCCGATCTCGGCGCGCGCGACCGAGCTCAAGTTCAGCGCCGGCGGCGACAAGATCAGCACGCGTTACGACGCGCCGCCCGACCTCGCGCGCATCAAGCAGCAGGTCGAGTCCGTCTCGAACGTGAAGCTGCGCGTGAGCCCGGAGAACCCGCAGGTCGTCAATCCGCGCGATCACCGCGTCGAGATCCAGCTCCAGAGCAAGGGCGACCAGCTCCTCGACGTGCTCCGCCAGAAGCTCGGCGAGCGGGTCCCCGCGCAGGCGCTCCGCGTCGAGTGGGTCGGCCCCAAGGCCGGCAAGCAGCTCCGCGACAGCGCGCGCAACGCCGTCGCGATCTCGATCGTGTTCATCATGATCTACCTCGCGTTCCGCTTCGACCTGCGGTTCGCGCCCGGCGTCGTGCTCGCCTGTCTGCACGACGCGCTCGTCGTGCTCGGAGCGTTCGTCATCTTCCGCAAGGAGGTCACGCTCTCGACCATCGCCGCCGTGCTCACGATCGTCGGCTACTCGATGAACGACACGGTCGTCGTCTACGACCGCATCCGAGAGAACCTCGGCAAGCACCGCGGGAAATCGTTCGCCCAGATCATCAACCTCTCCGTCTCGGAGACCCTCGGGCGCACGATCCTCACCTCGCTCTCGACGCTCCTCTCGGTCGTCGCGTTCTTCGTGTGGGGCACCGGCGTCATCCGCGACTTCGCCTTCGCGATGATCATCGGCATCTTCGCCGGCACCTACTCGAGCATCTACGTGGCCGCGCCGCTCACCGAGTGGATCGACCGCCGGATGTCGCGTGGCGGCGTGGCGGCGACGAAGAAGCGGCTGCGCGCGAAGCCGGCCTGAGGCCCGCGCTCGGACGGTGCACCGCGGCGGTGCACGGGAGGCTTGCGGCAGAGCTTTCTCGTGCTATGAGGCGCGCCCATGAAGCGTGTCGCACTCGCCGCGGTCGCGCTCGCGCTCCTCGGCGCGGGCGAGCCTCTCGCCACCCAGCGCAAGGTCGCGGGCGTGATCACCGCGATCGAGCCGCAGGCGATCACCATCGCCTCGACCCAGCAGTCGGTGACCGGCCGCATCGATCCGGCGCGCACGAAGGTGACGGTGCAGGGCAAGCCCGGCAACCTCGCCGATCTGAAGCTCACCGCGCACGTGCGGGGCGAGCTCTGCCTCGACGACGTCTGGCTCGCGATCGAGACGCGCTGAGCGCGCTCTCGGGCTAGAGTTGGCCCTCGATGGCCGGCAAGGCGCTCATCGAGTTCCAGCAGGTGAAGAAGGCCTTCGGTCCGAAGGTCGTCTACTCCGGCCTCGATCTGGAGATCGTGAAGGGCGAGACGGTCACCATCCTCGGTCCGTCCGGCAGCGGAAAGAGCGTCATGCTCAAGATGCTGATCGGCCTCATCCCGGTCGACAGCGGGTCGATCTGCTTCGACGGCCGCGACGTCGCGAAGATGGAGGAGAAGGACCTCTACGACGTGCGCCGGCGGGTCGCGTACCTCTTCCAGGGCGCCGCGCTGTTCGACTCCCTCAACGTCGGTGAGAACGTCGCCTACGGCCTGCGCGAGCAGAACTGGGACACGATGTCCGAGGAGGAGATCCTCCGCCGCGTCGCTCAGTCCCTCGCGATGGTGGGCCTGCCGGGGATCGAGGACATGCGCCCGAGCGATCTGTCGGGGGGCATGAAGAAGCGCGTCGGCCTCGCGCGAACGCTCGCGCTCCAGCCCGAGGTCATCCTCTACGACGAGCCGACCACGGGCCTCGATCCGATCAACACGGCGCGCATCAACCACCTCATCATGGGCATCAAACGTGCGCTCGGCCTCACGAGCGTGGTGGTCACGCACGACATGGGAACCGCTTTCAGCGTCTCCGACCGCATCGTCATGCTCGGGCGCGGCCGCGTGGTGATGCACGGGTCGCCCGAAGACTTCCGCCGTACCCAGGACCCCTACGTGCGCGACTTCATCGACGGCAAGGCCCCCGAGGTCGAGGACGTCGACGTGCTACTCTCGACATCGTGACGACGGCGAAGCGTCGAACGCTCAAGGTGGGGGTGTTCGCGGCGGTGGGCCTCGCCCTGGCGATCTTCGCCGTCTTCCTGATCGGCGACAACCGCCGGGCCTGGGACTCGAAGATGCACTTCCGGGGGAAGTTCGTCGACGTCGCCGGCCTGAAGAACGGCTCGCCCGTCCGCCTGGGCGGCATCGACGTCGGCACGGTCACCGCCGTGAAGCACTCCGACGACGCGAGCGATCCCAACATCTACGTCACCATCGCGGTCGCGAAGAGCGAGGCGGGCCGCATCAAGCCCGACACCAAGATGAAGGTCGCGGGCAAGGGCCTCCTCGGCGACAAGATGATCGTCCTCGAGGGCGGAAGCCCCGGCCTCGCCCCGGCGAAGGACGACGCGTTCATCGACGCCGAGGCCGCGCCGAAGGACCTCATGGCCAGCATGGACGACATCTCCGTGAAGGCCAGCCAGACGATGGACTCGGTGAAGCGCACGAGCGAGCAGCTCGCCGATCCGCAGCTCGCCGAGGACCTCAAGGGGACGGTGAAGGCGCTCCGGACCATCCTCGAGGGCGTGGCGAACAACAAGGACGGCGCCGCGCACAAGATGATCTTCGATCCCGAGGAGGGGAGGCGCATCGACCGCATCCTCACGAACCTCGAGGCGACGAGCGCGAACGCCGCCCGCGTCTCCGCCGACGCGCGCGACATCGCCAGCCGCGCGAAGACGGGGCCGGGCCTCGTGCACACCCTCGTCTACGACGACCAGCTCGCCTCCGGCACGACCGGCACGATGGTGGAGCTGCACAACTCCCTGAAGGCGCTGCGCACCGGCAACGGCATCGGTCACGCGATCGTGTACGGCGACGACTCCTCGCAGCACGTGATGGGCAACATGAGCGCCATGAGCGACGATCTCCGCGAGATCGTCGCCAACGTGAAGGCCGGCCGGGGCACCATCGGCGCGCTCCTCGTCGATCCCACCGTCTACGAGGACATCAAGAGCCTCGTCGGCAACGTCGAGCGGAACCAGGTCCTGCGCGCGCTCGTCCGCTACTCGATCAAGCAGAGCGAAGAGAAGCCGCACGCGACGGTCACCGACGCCCCGCAGCCCGCCCCGACTCCGTCCGCGCAGAAGTGACCGGTGGCGATCGAGCGCCGCGGCGGTTCGACCAACTTTCGTTGAGTCACGCGACGGCTCGAGCCTGATACGCCGATCGTCATGATCGCTCGCGTCGGATGGGGCCTCTCGCTGTCGATCCTCTTCGCCGCCGGCTGCGCCGCGTCGTCCCCCGACGATGCGCACGCGGGCTCGGTGTGCGAAGCGAACCCGGAGCCGTCGCTGCACCCGCAGCGGCTGGCGGGCAACGGTCAGAACCTGAACGGGCAGAACCTCAATGGTGAGAACCTGAACCGCCTTGCAGGGAACGGAACGAACCTGAACGGCGAGAGCTTGAACGGCATCACGCTGAACGGTCAGAACCTGAACGGGCAGAACCTGAACAAGATTGCGCTCAACGGTTCGAACCTGAATGGCCAGAACCTCAACGGCGTCCAGGTGAACGGCGCGAGCAACGAGATCGTCGCGACCACGGAGGACGGACGCGTCCTCGGCGGCGAGGCGCTCGTCGGCCTGACGCTGCGCGGGGTGACGTCGAGCGGCGCGCCGGTCGATCTCGTGATCGCGTCGTTCGAGCGTCGCGACGACGTGGCGTACTACGGGATCACGTTCGAGGGCCGGAACATCTGCGAAGGCGACGACAAGGGCATGTTCGTGCCCGGCGTCTGGGACGGGACCGCCGCCCGCCACGATCGGTTGACCGTCGGCGGGACCGAGCTCACGACGAGCTTCTCGTGCCGTACCGGCGCCCTCGCGAAGTGCGTGGCCTGGGGCTATGCGCCGTGGCAGGTCGGCGCGGACCTGCACCAGGCGTGCACCCGCATGGTCCGCGCGGACTACTGCGGGACGGGCGTCTCGTACACGAAGGACGGCACGCTCATCGACGTCTACGACACGAAGGGCATCCAGCTTCCCACGCTCGGCGACGCGTCGCTCGCGTTCGAGGCAGGCTGGGGCCCGGGCGGCGCCGTCTGCGCGAGCCGCACGCGCTTCTCGGCGACGACTCCGGACGGCGCGTCGGTCCTGCCGTCGTGCTGGGAATCGCTGCCGAAGTGCGAATCGTTCGACGAGGCGAAGGCCGCGGGCGCCACGATCGCGAACGGCTCGCGCATCCAGTCGCGGCTCCTCTGCGAGTGAGTGAATATCCGGGCGCGCGGGCCGTCTCCAGGTTCCGGCCATGCCCCGCGCCCGCCTCGCGTACCTCGCCGATCGTCAGGTCCATCTCGTCCTCGAGGACGGCTCCGAGGAGCCCGTCGCCAGCGCGTTCGTCGACGGCGTGCAGCGCCGCGAGGCGAGCATCGAGCGCAAGACCGGGTGGAAGACGAAGGGAACCGGCGCCCGTTTCATGGGCGCCGCCGCGCTCTGGGACGAGGCCGACGGGCGGCGGTCGCCCGCGTCGTTCACCTCGCTCGCGAAGGGCCGCCGGCGCGGCGAGGTCCTCTACGCGCTGACCACCGGCGTCGTCAGCGGCCTCTTCGCGTACGACCTCGAGACCGGCGAGGAGCAGCGCATCGTGCACGGCACCGACGGCGCTGCGCTCGCGATCGCCACGAGCGACGATCACGGCGTGCTCGCGATCGCGCGCGATCAGAAGGACGGCTCGCGCAAGCTCGCGGTCATGCGCGAAGAAGGCGGCGACTCGGCGCAAGTGACCGACGGCGACACCATCGACGACGCGCCCGCGTGGGTCCCGGTCGGCCCCGAGGTCACCGAAGGGCGCCATCAGCTCGTGTACCAGTCGAGCGGCATCGCGCGCGACGCCGCGGGGCACGTCGTCGGCTACGGCCCCACCGAGATCAACCTCCTCGACGCCGAGCACGGCTCGTTGAAGACCCTCGTCGCGAGCGCCGAGCACGACTACCTCGCGCCGCGCATGACCCGCGACGGCACGCTGTTCGTCATGCGCCGCCCGTACCATGGCCTCCCGCAGCTCCCCGATCCGCGCGCGCACCTGAAGGACGGGCTCCTCGCGCCGTTCCGGCTCGCGTACGCCGGCTTCCGCTACCTCGACTACTTCTCGATGCGCTACACCGGCAAGCCGCTCGCGACCGCGGGTGACACGCGCGCGCGGAGGATCGACGCGCGGAAGCTCTACGAGCGGCAGAACCTCGCCGCCGACGACTCCGAAGCCGACGTCGCGATCCATCGCGCGCCCGCCGACTGGGTGCTCGTGCGGCGGCAGCCCGGCGGCAGTGACGACGTGGTCGCGACGAACGTCGTCGCGTTCGATCTCGAGCGCGACGGCACGGTGGTGGTGAGCGACGGCAACGGCATCGAGCGCATCGCGCCCGACGGCCGGACGACGCGCGTCTCGCGCGCGCCGCGGGTCACGGCGATCGCCGTGGCGTGACGCCCGGCTCCGCGCGTGAGCGCGCCGTCCCGAAGGATTCGCCCGCGCTCCGGCGGGGAGCGGGCGAGCGGCAGGGGCCGAGGGGCAGGGCGAGGCGCGGGGGGGGGCGGGGGACCTCGCCGCGCCCCGCCGTTTCACCGCAGAAACGTAAACGGCACTCCCGAGGAAGTTCGGGCACTTCCGCGCGCACGCTTCTGCGCGCAAACGTCCGACGCTTCTGTCGTGAAGCGAGCACGCGCCGCCGCCGGCTGCGCGGACGCTTCTTTCGAGAAGCGCGCGCACGCGCTCGCGCCGTCCACCCCATCCGCCCGTCCGTCGTTTCGGCGACCGAGCTTGCGGGAGCACGCTTCTGCGAAGAAGCGTGGCTGGCTTGCCCGCAGAAGCGTGGAGAAGGGAGTCTCGGAACTTCCAGAGGTTGCCGCGCCACCCTTCACCGGTGAAACGACGAGCCCGGCGCGCGCCACCACCCCCCCGCCCCGCGT
>JBDHVD010000031.1:0-35736 GCA_039809525.1 Labilithrix sp.
GGATCGACGGGATGATGAAGAGGAACACCATCACGACGCCGTGGAGCGAGAACATCCTGTTGTAGGTGTCCGCGCTCATCAGCGTCTCGCCGCGCGACCAGAGCTCGGCGCGCACGAGCAGGGCGAAGATGCCCCCGAGCGCGAACGAGATGGCGACGCTGATGAGGTACATCACGCCGATCCGCTTGTGATCGAGCGTGACGAGCCAGCTCATCAGCCCCTTCTTCGCATCGATGTAGCTGACGTTCGGATCGGCGGCTTCGTGCGAGGCGCCGGGCGACGTGGTGATGGCAGCCATGTTCTCGTGTTCCCTTGCGTACTGCGGGGGTTACTTGAGGCTCTTGATGTAGGCGATGATCGCGTCGAGCTGGGGATCCTTGAACACGAAGGGCGGCATCGCGACCGTGTTGTATCCCTGGACGATCTTCGCGTTGGGCCGGAGGATCGACTCGCGGATGTAGTTCTCGTCCGGCGTGACCGCCTGACCGGTCATCATCATCTCACCACCGGGCTTCATGAACAATCCTGCGAGCTTCGGTCCCGGCGACTTCGCGCCGCCGAGCTGACCGGACCCGCCCTGCCCGTGGCAGGTCGTGCAGCCGTTCGAGATGAACAGCGTCTCGCCCCACTTCTCCGGGCTGCAGGGGACCGGCGGCGTGCCGCAGGTCTCCGGCATCTTGCCCATCGAGTCGAGGAACTTCTTGTGGTCCTCGGCGCTCTCGACGATGACCTTCGCGAGCATCCCCGAGTGGTTCGTCCCGCAGTACTCGGCGCAGAACACGTGCGCCTCGCCGATCTGGGTCGGGGTGAAGCTGATGAAGCTGTACTGGCCGGGGACCGCGTCGCGCTTCATCCGGAACTCCGGGATGAAGAACGAGTGCAGCACGTCCTCCGACGAGATGATCATCTTGTACGGCTTGTTCACCTCGAGGTGCAGGCCGGGTCCGGGATCGAGCCCCGCGACGCGATCGCCCGACGGGTACTCGAACTCCCAGCTCCACTTCTTGCCGCGCGCGCGGATCTCGGTCGCGCCCTCCGACGCCGTCGCGTTCTTGATGTAGCCGGTGAAGCCGACGTGGAAGAGGCCGAAGATGAAGATCGTCGGCGTGACGGTCCAGAAGATCTCGAGCTTGTTGAAGTGGCCCGTCGGCTCGCTCTTCACGCCCTTCACGCGCTTGTACTTCATGACGAAGTAGATCGTCGTGAGCACGACGGCGACGAAGAAGAGCACCGAGAACCAGAAGATGAAGTTGTACGCCGTGTCGATCGGCGGCGCGGTGTCCGCCATGGCGGGCGGCAGCTGGTAGTTGTCCGATGCGGGCTGAAACACTTCGGCCTCCTAGACGGTCACGCGGACGCGCCGTTCGCAGCGCGCGTAGGGGGTTTCTTTTCGGGCGCGGGCTCGCCCTTCTTCTTGCGCAGCTCACGCCACCAGAACGTCCCGAGGACGGCGAGGAGCACGATCGCGACGGCGCCGCCGCCGACCTGCATCACGCGCTGCGCGACGAGGACGTAGCGGCCCCCCTTGGGATCGTAGTGGTAGCAGTAGAGGATGATCTGCTCGACGGTGCTGATGCTGCGTCCTTCGGACGCCTCGAACAGCGCGAGCTTGAGGTCCGCCGGAGACGCCTCGAACCCGTACAGGTAGCGGGCCATCCGGCCGTTCGGCTTCGCGACCATCACGAGCGAGGCGTGCGCCCACTGCTTCTGGTCGGGGTCGTACTGGAACTTGAAACCCGCCGCGTCGGCGACGCGCGCGATGGCCTTCTCGTCGCCCGGGCTCGGCGCGACGAGGAAGTGCCAGCCGCCCTGCACCTTCGCTCCCGAGCGGCCGTACTCCGCGAGCACCGACGTGCGCTTCTTCGCCGTGTTCTCGAGGGTCTCGTTCGGGTCGATGCTGATGGTGATCGCGGTGAACTGCTCGCCGAGCGTCCAGCTCAGCTCCTTCATCGTGCGCGCGAGGTTGCTCGCGATCATCGAGCAGACCACGGGGCACGTGTGGTACGCGAACGTGAGGACGACCGGGCGCTTGCCGTCGAACAGGTCGCCGAGCTTCACCAGCTTGCCGGTGTGGTCGCGGAGCTCGGTGTCGAGCGGGAGCTGACCGTCGAGGTGCTCGTCGACTCCGACCCGCTCCATCTCCGGCGGCATCGCCGCGATCTGCGCGCGCGCGTCCATCGAGATGCCGAGCATCCCGAAGACGACGATCGCGAGCAGAAGGGCGATGCGGCGGATCACTTGTGCGGCGCTCCCTTCGGGGCACCGGCGTCCTTCGCGGCCGCGCCGGGCTTCGGCGCGCCGGCGTCGGCCGCCGCGGCAGGAGCTCCGGCGTCGCCGGTCATCGCGGGCGCGCCCGCGTCGCCGGCCGTCACGGCTTCGTGGCCGGCGGGCGGAAGCGCCGCCGCGCCGTGCGCCTCGGGCGTCGGGGCCGGCTTCGGGAGCTTGCTCCAGCCGGTCATCGGTCCGAGGTCGTCCGACTGCTTCGGCGCCACGAGGTCGCTGCGCGAGCCCTTCGCGAGCTGCGCCATCGCCTGATCGAGCGGCTCGACGCCGCTCTTGAGCGCCGCCTGCTCCGCCTTGTGCTGCTCGGTGAGGGCGGTGGTCGGCGCGAGCTTGAGGCGCTGCGCGTCGGTGCTCATGTAGCCGTAGTAACTCTGGAGCGCGAAGTCGATGGCCACGAGCGTGATCACGGTCATGATCGCGATCGTGACGATCAGCCTCAGCCGCGGGGGTGTGTTGTCGATCGCCATGACGTCCTACGCGTTCTGGAAGTGCAGCGAGCGCTCGAGCCGAGGATCGCCGACGGGGATGAGCGGATGCTGCGTCATGCGGTGGAAGACGAACGCGCTGTAGATGCCCGCGACCGCGAGGAGGCAGGCGATGTCCATCCAGTGGAAGGCGAAGCCCTCCTTGCCGAGCGCGTAGTTCGGCATGACGAACCAGTAGATGTCGACGACGTGCATCACGAGCAGCATCGCCGCGCCGATCTGGAGGCGGCCCAGGTTGCGCTTGAACCAGCGCGAGATGAGCCAGAAGAACGGCACCACGAAGTGGAGCAGGATGATGGCCAGCGAGACCTTGTCCCACGGCGCGTAGTCCCACCGGTTGTGATAGAAGGTCGTCTCTTCCGGCAGCGCCGCGTACCAGATCAGCATGAACTGGCTGAAGCTGACGTAGGCCCAGAAGACCAGGAAGCCGAAGAGCAGCTTGCCGAGGTCGTGGTAGTGCTCGACGGTGACGGCGCCGTCGAGCGGGCCCGACGAGCGGAGCGCCAGCGTGGTGAGGATGATCACCGCGAGGCTCGCGACCACGCCGGTCGAGAAGTAGACGACGCCGAAGATCGTCGAGAACCACGAGGGTTCGAGCGACATGATCCAGTCGAACGCGGCGAACGTGAGCGTGAGCGCGAAGAGGAACGTCGCTCCCGGCGCGAAGCGCTGCGCGGCGATCGTGTCGTTCGGATCCTTCGACCTGTCCTGGCGGATCGAGAAGCCGAAGAGGCGGATGGCGAGCAGGCCCCAGATGATGAAGTAGCCGGCGGCGCGGAGGAGGAAGAAGTTGCGGTTCAGGTACGACGCCTTCTTCGCCATCACCGTCTGGTGGATCAGCGCGTGGGGATCGCCGCCCGCTCCGTGACCGCCGTGCGCCGCCGCGTTGTCGTGAGCAGCCGCGCCGCCGTGGACGGCGGGCTCGTGCGGCTCGTTCGGCGTCCCGGTCGGCGCGACCGGCTGGTCCTTCGGGACGTTCGTCGCCGCGCCCGGGAGCTTGCCCGCCGGATCCGCGACCGCCCCCGCGGGGACGTCGGTGCCGTGCTGGCCGCCGACGGTCGGGTGCGTGTCCTTGTCCGGCGTCTGCCCGGCCGGCTTCGCCGCGGGCTGCCCGACCTGCGGGTTCGCCTGCTGCGCGTGCGCCTCGGGGATGAGCGAGAGCGACGAGTGGTGCTCGCCGCCGCTCTTGTCGTGACCGCCGTGATCGCCGAGCCACGGGAAGAGGTGGCCCATCGTGAGGAGGACCGGCAAGAACAGCGGGACCAGCGCGATGATCCCGAAGCCGAAGAACTCCGCGGTCCGGCGGACGGTGACGCTCCATCCGGCCGACGTGAGGCGCTGCATGAGGACGAAGAAGATCATGCCGAGCGCCACCGCGAGCACGGTGACGAAGGCGAACATCCACGAGAACGCGAAGCGGCGCGCGTCCTGCGTGTAGCCGAGACCGGCGCCGGCGAGGCCGAGCACGCCGATGCCCGCGAAGATCTTCCATGCGCCGGCCCAGGGGCCGGTCAGGTCCCACGACTTCTTCGTATCTTTCGCCTTGGCAGCGCTCACGGCTTCTTCTCCGGCGTGGCGGACGGGGTCGGGTGGGCTGCACCCGCGGGCGGGGTCGGGTGGGCAGACGCTCCCGGGGCGGTCGGCGTCGGGGCGACGCTCGCCGAGGGCGAGCCGGTCGGCTTCGTCGACGGCTCACCGGGGCCCTGCTGATCGCTCGGGGGGACGGTGCCGCCGGGCGCCGGTCCGAGCGCGCCCTGCGAGGTCGGCGCGGCGGGTGCCACGGCCGCCATCTTCGGCTGCGCGATCTGGAGCGCGCGGACGTAGCCGACGATCGCCCAGCGATCGTTGACCGGGATCTGCATCGCGTACGGCGGCATGTTGCTCTTGCCGTTCGAGATCGTCGCGAAGAGCTGCCCGTCCGGCATGTGACGGATGCGGTCCTGGTGGAAGGTCGGGGGCGCGAACGCCGCGGCGCCACCGGCGACCGCGCGCTGCTTCACCATGCCCTCACCGCTGCCGGTGCCGTCGTGGCACGGCGCGCAGTAGATGTTGTAGCGGGCCTGGCCGCGCTTCAGCATCGCCTCCATGCCGCCGTGGCGCGCGACGACCTCCTTGGGGATCTCGAGCACGTAGCCCGACTCGTCGTCGAGCCGCCCGTGGCCGATGCCCGGATCGGTCTCCTGGTCGTGGGCGACGACGCCCTCGACGAGCGGCCGCATCGTCCGGTGGTCCGGGAAGAAGTCCGACTCCTCCTGGATCTCGTACTTCGGCTGGTCGTACATGTTGCGGATGCCGAAGATCGGCGTCTCGCGGGAGGTCTGACCGCGGCAGGCGCTCAGCGCGCCGAGGGCGACCAACGTCAGGACAAAGGTCTGAGCCTTCATGCGTGGGCCTCTTCCTCGCCGATGTCCTCGCCGCCCTCGTCGTCGTCGTAGACGAGCTCGAGGTGCGTGGGGTGGCAGTCTTCGAGGAGCTTGCGCGTCCGCTCGACGTTCCACTTGGGGTCGGTGGCCTCGACGGACACGAAGAACTTGTCGTTGGAGAAGCTCGCGAACCGCTCCGAGTTGAAGATCGGGTGGTGGTGCCGCGGCAGGCGGTTCAGGTGGAACATGCCGAACACCGTCCCGAACGCGGAGAGCAGGATGGTGAGCTCGAACATGATCGGGATCATCGAGGGCAGGCTGTACGGAGGCTTGCCGCCGATGATGATCGGGTAGTCGACGCCGTTCATCCACCACATCATCAGGAACGCGAGGGTCGTTCCGGTGAGGCCGATGGGGAACACGATGGCGCCGAGCTTCGAGTCCTTCATCCCCATCGCCGCGTCCATCCCGTGGACGGGGAACGGCGTGTGGGTGTCGAACACGGTGTAGCCCGCGTCGCGCAGCTTCTCGGCCGCGTGCATGCACTCGCCGGGCGTGTCGAACTCGGCGAGGAGCAGGGCCGGCGTCTCGTCGCTCTCGAGCGGCTTGTTCTCGGTCTCAGCCATGACTCACTCCGCCTCCGCGGTGGCGGGCTGCTTGCCAGGGACGCCCATCGCGGCGCCGTGCTCACCCTCGTCCCCGAAGTGCGGGTCGGCCTCGGGCATGACGCCCTTGACCTCGGCGATGGCGATCATCGGGATCCAGCGGATGAACAGGAGGAACGCGGTGAAGAACAGACCGAGCGTTCCGCCGTAGGTGAAGATGTCGACCAGCGTCGGCCGGAAGTAGCCCCAGCTCGACGGGAGGAAGTCGCGGTGGAGGCTCGTCACGATGATGACGAAGCGCTCGAACCACATGCCGATGTTCACGAGGATCGACACCACGAACATCACGGGGATGCTGGTGCGGAAGCGCTTGAACCAGAACACCTGCGGGCTGACGACGTTGCAGGAGATCATGATCCAGTACGCCCAGGCGTACGGGCCGGTCGCGCGGTTGCTGAAGAACAGGTAGCGCTCGTACTCGTTGCCGCTGTACCACGCGATGAAGAACTCCATCGCGTACGCGTATCCAACGAGGGATCCGGTCACGAGGATGATCTTGTTCATCAGCTCGAGGTGCTTCATCAGCACCAGGCTCCGCATGCCGTAGACGGCGCGCGTGATGAGCATGAGCGTCATGACCATCGCGAAGCCCGAGAAGACGGCGCCCGCGACGAAGTACGGCGGGAAGATCGTCGTGTGCCAGCCGGGGAGGAGCGAGGTCGCGAAGTCGAAGGAGACGACGCTGTGGACGGAGAGGACCAGCGGCGTCGAGATCGCGGCGAGGATCAGGTACGCGCGCTCGTAGTTCTGCCAGTGGCGGTTCGAGCCGCGCCAGCCGAGGGCGAGCGCGCCGTACACCAGGCGGCGGTACTTGTTGCGCGCGCGGTCACGCAGCGTCGCGAAGTCGGGGACGAGGCCGACGAACCAGAAGAGCAGCGACACCGTGAAGTAGGTGCTGACCGCGAAGACGTCCCAGATGAGCGGGCTCTTGAAGTTCGGCCAGATGCTCATCTCGTTCGGGATCGGCAGCATGTAGTACGCGTACCAAGCGCGTCCGACGTGGATGCCGGGGAAGATGAGCGCGCAGATGACGGCGAAGATCGTCATCGCTTCGGAGAAGCGGTTGATCGCCGTGCGCCACTTCTGACGGAAGAGGAAGAGGACCGCGCTGATCAGCGTGCCGGCGTGACCGATACCGATCCACCAGACGAAGTTGGTGATGTCCCACGCCCAGTAGACCGGGGCGTTGTTTCCCCAGACGCCGACGCCGGTCCAGAAGAGGTAGCCGATCGCCAGGGTCATCACGCCGAGGAAGTTCACGGCGATGAGGAAGGCGATCCACCAGCCGCGCGGCGCCTTGTTCTCGGTGACGCGACAGACCGTCTCGGTGACCGAGCGGAAGGTCGTGCCCTCGCCCGTCAGCGGCGACTCGCCGATCGACTTGATGGGAAGATTCCAGGAACCCATCAGGCCTTCTCCATTTCAGGGTTCGGGTTGCGGATCTTGCCGAGGTAGCTCGTGCGCGGGTGCGTCCCGAGCTCGGCCAGCAAGCGATAGCTGCGATCCTTGGCGCGCCACTTCGCGACCTGCGCTTCGGGATCGTTGAGATCGCCGAAGACGATCGCGCCGGCGGGGCACGCTTCCTGGCAAGCCGTCCGGATGTCGCCGTCCTTGATCGGCTTCCCGGTGCGCTTGCTCTTGATCTTCCCCTCTTGGATGCGCTGCACGCAGTACGTGCACTTCTCCATCACGCCGCGCATGCGCACCGTGACGTTCGGGTTGTAACGCATCTTCTCGATCTCGGGGATCTCCTCGTAGGTGCCGCCGCTCGTGTGATAGTTGAGGAAGTTGAAGCGACGGACCTTGTACGGGCAGTTGTTCGCGCAGTAGCGCGTGCCGATGCACCGGTTGTAGGCCATGTCGTTCAGGCCCTCGGGCGAGTGCTCGGTCGCGTTGACCGGGCAGACGTTCTCGCACGGCGCCTCTTCGCACTGCACGCACGCGACGGGCTGGAAGACGATCTGCGGATCGTTCTCGTCGACGCCGACGAAGTAGCGATCGATGCGCAGCCAGTACATCTCGCGGCCGCGCCAGATCATCTCCTTGCCGACCGCCGGGACGTTGTTCTCGACCTGGCACGCGATCACGCACGCGTTGCAGCCGGTGCACGACGTCAGGTCGACGGCCATGCCCCACTTGTGCACGCGGGTGTAGTCGACCTTCTTCCAGAGCGGCAGGACGTTCGGGTCGGGCGAGCCGGACTCGCGCACCGGGATGACGTGGCCCTTCTCGCTCTTGTCCTTGCGCTCCTCGTTCGGCCACTGCGGGAAGGCGGGCTGCTTCTTGTACTCGTCGAGCGTCGCGTCGATCGCGATCGGACGCCCTTCCATCCCGCCGTGCTCCTGCGTGACGGACACCTTGTAGCGGCCGTCGAGCTCGAACGGATCGTCCGGACGGATGCGGCCCGCCGCGGGGCTCTCCGCCGCGATCATGCCGACCTTGCGGAGCTTCGGACGAAGCGCCTCGCGGTCGCCGGCGCCGAGCGGCTGGAGGGTGACGCTGCCGGCGATCCACGGCGCGGTCGTCGTGCGGAGCGCCGACACGTCGAAGCCGCGGAGGTTGCCGTAGCGGCCCGCCTTCGTGCGGCCCCAGCCGAGGTCGACGGCGATCGAGTTGTCCGCCTGACCCGGCGTGATCCACACCGCGATCTCGATCGCTCCGGCGCCCTGGGCCGAGAGGCGGACGAGCGAGCCGCTCTGGAGGTTCAGCGCCTGCGCCGTCGACGGCGAGATGCGCGCGACGTTGTCCCAGGTGACCTTCGTGACGGGGTCGGGGAGCTCGAGGAGGAGCGGGTTGTTCGCGTGGCGGCCGTCGTAGAGCTTCGGGCACGCGTTGAAGGTGACCTCGAGCGCCTGCGGGGAGAGCGCTGCGGGCGCCGCCTTCTGCGCGGTGAAGGCCGCGGCGACCTCGGTCCCGCGCGGCTCGAGCGTGCCGAACGGCGCCGCGGCCGAGCCGAGCACGCCCTTCTTGAGCGCGTCGTTCCACGAGCGGCTGAAGGCGCCGGCGTTCGACAGCGAGCCCTTCACCGTCTGCTGCACGAGCGCGTAGCCCTTGCTCGTCGCGTCGCCGGCGAGGCGCGCGAGGATCTCGATCTCGCTGCGCCCGCCGAACAGCGGCGCGATGAGCGGCTGCTGGATCGAGACCGTGCCGTCGATCGAGCGGTGATCGCCCCAGGTCTCGAGCTCGTGCGCGCGCGGCGCGTGCCACGCGCAGGCGTCGCTCGTCTCGTCGACGTGCGACGAGAGGTGGAGCGTGGTGGCGACGGTCTTCAGCTTCTCGGCGAACTTGAGGTCCGCCGGCGCGTCGTAGACCGGGTTGCCGCCGAGGATGACGAGCGTGCCGACCTTGTTCGCCTCCATGTCGGCGGCGAGCTGCTTGATGCTCGCGACCGCGTCGCCCTCGAGGGGATCCGTCGCCGGCACGTACGTGACGGTGTGGCCGACGTTGCCGAGCGCGGCGTTGATCGCCTGCGCGAGCGCCTGCACGCGCGCGGGCTGGCGGGCGCCGACGACGATCACGCTGCGGGCGCGCGCACCGGCGAGCTCCTTCGCGACGACCTTCGTCCACTTCTCCGGGATCTGGACCGACGCGCCGTCGAACGCGGCCTTGAACGCGCCGAGGTCGACCTTGTGCGACGCGGCGAGCTCCTTGCCGAGCGCGAGGAGGTACTGCTCGACGTGCGCCGCCGGCAGACGCAGGCGGTGGTCGGCGTTCATGCCCGTCACCGTGAAGCTCGGCTCGACGACGTAGAGCCGGTTCATCGAGCTCGCCGGACCGTTCGGCAGCTTGCGGCCCGCGATGAACTCGCGGTTCGCGCGGATGTTGCCGGTCTCGGTGCCGAGGAAGTCGCTGTCGAGCGAGAGGATGACGCTCGCCTGCGAGAAGCGCGGGACGACGTTGACCGCCTGCCCGAACGCGAGCTTCGCGCCTTCGCGCGCGTTGCCGTCGTTGACCGACGACCACGCGTGGAACTTCGCCTGCGGCAGCTTCTGCAGGACCGCGTCACGGAGGCGAACGAACGTCGGCGACGTCGTCGGCTCGTGGAGGATGCGGAGCTTCGCGCCGCCGTCGGCCTGCGCGCTGCGGACGAGGTCCGAGAGGACCGCGTCGAGCTCGCCCCAGGTCGCCGGCTGGTGACCGCCGTAGCCGCCGGACGGCTGGCGCGCGCCCTTCATCGGGGTCGTCGAGCGATCGGGATCGTAGAGGTCGTAGATCGACGCCTGCGTCCAGACGTCCGAGCCGCCGAGCGTCCACGGGTGCTCCTTGTTCCCGTCGACCTTCGTCGGACGTCCCTCGTGGCTCTCGACGAGGATGCCGACCGCGTCGCCGCGCTGCGGGCGAACGGTGGCGTACCAGCTCGGGACGCCGGGGAGCACGTGCTCCGGCGCCTTCGCGTACGGCAGGATCTTCTCGACCGGGCGCCGCGCGCAGCCCTCGGCGAAGAGGGCGGCGGTCGCGCCGGCGAAGAACATGAACCCGCGGCGGCCGACGGAGACCTCGTTGCCGTCCTTGCTCTTGCGAAGGCTCACGAGGTTCGTCGGCTTCGAGGGATCCTGGCGGGCCTCGTCGAAACCATACGGGAACTCGGCCTCGGCGCGCTTCTGCGCGGCCTCGGGGTTCGCCTTGTCCTCGAGGCTCCGCCAGAAGAGCTTCGCTCCGTCGGTCTCGTTGTTCTCGAACTTGTACGGTTCGCGGCGGCTCATCGGTGACACCCCGAGCAGTGCTGCGGCGGATTCACGTCGGGCGGCGTCCAACCGGCCGCCATCTCCGGAGTCCATTCCATGTTGGTGATCTGGTCCTTCGGCCGGAGATTCGGCTTCGGATCGCGGTGACACTCGAGGCACCAGCCCATGCTGAGCGGGGTCTCGGCGCGGACGACGTCCATCTGGTCGACGCGTCCGTGGCACGTCGCGCAGCCCACGCCGGCGGCGAGGTGCGCGCTGTGATCGAAGTAGGCGTGGTCGGGCAGCTTGTGGATCTGGACCCACTCGATGGGCTTGCCGCTCTCCCAGCTGGCGCGGACGGGCGCGAGGCGCGCGCTGTCCGTCTTCACCAGCGAGTGGCAGCCCATGCAGGTCTGCGTCGGCGGGACCATCGCCTTCGCGGCGACCTCGACGTTCGCGTGGCAGTAGCGGCAGTCCATTCCCATCTGCCCGGCGTGCAGGCGATGCGAATAGGGGACGGGCTGCGCTGGGGCGTAGCCGACCTGGAAGTTCTTCGGGGTGGCGTAGTACCAGACGGCGCCGATGAGCAGCGCCGGCACCACGGTGCCGACCCCGCCGAGGATCAGCGGGAGCTTGTTGAGCGATCGCGGGAAGATCTGCATGCGCGCACTCGGCCAGAACGGGAGGGGATGGCTCCGCGGTTTGCGGCGGGAGGATGATGCACGTGCCCGCCGCGCCGCAAAGAGGCGGACGACCAGGGATTACAGGCCGGCGCTCTTATAGAGGAGGCGTGTCCAGGCGTACAAGCCCTGAAAATCAGAAACCTTGGCCGATTTCGCGAAAACTTTTCCGACGCTCGAACCGGGCCTGCAAGGCGTTCGTCAGCGCGCCTTCGCCGCGAGCCGCTCCGCCTCGTCCTTGTGGGTCGGGCAATCGCGCGCGAGCACGGAGATCTCGGTGCCGCCTCCGGCCGCCGGCCGCCGCACGGTCACGGTCCGCGGGGTCGTGGTGATCGTCTCGCTCGCGGGAGGAGGGTCGCTCGTCGTCGCGCGCAGGGCGACGAGCATGCCGAGGTGGAACTCGAAGCGGGCGTCCTTCACCTTCGAGGCGCCCTTCGACTTCCACTCGATCGCCGTGTCGTCGGCCGCCGCGCCGACGCTCGTCTGCCAGGTCCCCTCGCCTCCCGGCTCGAAGCGATCGCGCACGTCGCGCGGCGCCATCCCGAGGCGGACGTTCGGCAACGCGTCGGTCTCGATGCGCGTGCATCCCTGGACGACGAGCACGAGCGTGAGGAGCAGGACGCGGAGCACCGCTCTCGGTTAGGGATGCCGGTCCGCTACGTCAAGCAGGCCGTCCGTCAGTCGAGGTCCTCGTCCGCGACCTCGAAGTAGACCGGACAGTGATCGCTCACGCCCCAGTAGCTCGTCCCCGACTCCGCGCTCGACGACTCGAAGGGCTGGCACGATCGCTCGGCGCAGTGGGTGCCCGAGACGATCGGCACGGACGTGTCGCGCTCGGCGAAAGATGCAAGATACACGTGGTCGATCCACGACGGCTCGAGCACGGGGTTCTTGCCCTTCGTGTGGTAGGTCGAGCACGTCGATTCGTGCGCCTGCCGCGCGAGGCCGCTCTCGGCGCTCCCCATCGCGGCGTCGAAGCCCGGCAGCTCCTCGTCCTTGCGCGCGGTGTTGAAGTCGCCGACCACGACGAAGTCGTCGTCGCCCATCTCGGCGCGACGCTCCGCCACGACCTTCGCCGCGAACGACGCCTGCTCCGCACGGAGCCTGGCGCGTCCGGCGCTGTCGCCCGAGGCGAGGTGGAGGACGAGCATCCCGAAGTCGGCGCCGTGGTCCTTTTTGCTGACGATCCGCGCGCTCAAGCCGGCGCGCATCGTGGGCCGCGTGGCGATCTCGCCGTGCACCTTCGGTGACTCGATGCGAAGGCGATCGCTCCGCACGACGATGCCCGTGTGCTGGGGATGCGGCCACTCGGTGCTGAACACCGCCTGGTAGCGGCGCCCGTTCTTCGCGCCGAGGCGCGCGAGGAGGTCCTCGAACGCGGCGGTGTCGTTGATCTCCTGGACGGCGAGGACGTCGAAGTCGAGCGTGTCGAGGATCGTCACGGCCATCGCGAGATCCGTCTCCATGCTGCGCCGCACGAGGCCTTCCTCGACGAGGTCCTCGGGCGCGGCGCCGCCGTCGGCGCCCGCGTCGGCATCCGCGGCGCCCATCACGTCCTTCGGGAAGTTGCGGATGTTGTACGTCGCGATCCGGAGGTTGCCCGGCTTCACCGCCGCCGGCGTCCAGGCCCTGGGAGGCGGCGTGCCGACCTCGCTCTCGCTCGAGCCGATGCCGCCCTCGCCCGAGCATCCGGCGAGGATCCCGATCACGACCGCGGCGCACGCGAAGACGCTCCTCATCGATTCTCCGGACGGAGCGAGCACGAGGCGGGCCAAGAGGTAAGTGTGGGAAAACGTGGGCGCCGCGCGTCCGCAGCTTGGATCTCCGCCGATCCGGGCGGATCGGGGCCCTCTCCTCTTATGCTCTGGGGAATGGGTCTCCTCGCGCGCATGCTCGCGTGCACGGCGGCGACGTCGGTCGTCGCCTGTGCGGCGCTCGCCGGCCTCGAGGATCCCGATCCGATCGCGGCGGAGGACGCGGGGCCCCGCACCGGATCATTGCAGGATACAGGTACCGGCTCGGCGCCCGATCGGAGCGCGCCGCCGCCGGACGCGAGCGCGCCCGACACGCCGGCGATCGACGCCGCCGTGGACGCGCCGAAGAGCGACGGGTGCACGCTCGGTCAGAGCGCCGATCCCTGCGCCAAGGGCAGCGACTGCTGCAGCGGCAAGTGCGGGGAGCGGCGCGAGTGCGTCTCGACCTGCACGTCGTCCGGCAACGGCTGCGATCCCACGAGCACGAGCTCGTGCTGCGTCGGGCTGTGGTGCAGCGGCAGCAGCTTCTCCTGCGTGCCGTGCATCGCCTCGGGACAGCCCGCGGCGTCGGCCGGGCCCGTCCCGCTCGCGCAGTCGTGCTGCTCGCGGACGCTGAAGATCGCCTCGAACCAGTGCCAGTAGGACTGGCGCGCTCTCAGGCGAACGGATCGACGACGAGCGCCGCGAACACGAGCACGAGATAGAGCATCGAGACGAGGAACACGTTCCGCGCCCAGCGCGGGCCGGCGCCCGGCTTCAGCCCGTAGCACCCGAACGTGAAGAACACCGCGCCGAGGACGGTCGCCGTCACGAGATAGCCGTGGTGCGCGAGGCCGAGCGGGACGATGAGGAGGCTCGAGGCGACGGTCGCGAACGTCCAGCGGATGATCGCGTGGCGCGAGGCGAGCTCGCCCACGACGTTCGGCATCACGACGAGGCCCGCGCGCGCGTAGTCCATCTTGCGGAACAGGGTGATCGCGACGAAGTGCGGGATCTGCCACAAGAAGAGGAGCGAGAAGAGCACCAGGCCGGGCGCGTCGATGCGCGCGGTGCCGGCGGTCCAGCCGAGCAGCGGCGGGATCGCGCCCGGGATCGCGCCCACGTGCAGCGCCCAGTGCGAGTGCTGCTTCATCGGCGTGTACGCGAGCACGTAGATGAGGTTCGCGAGCACGGCGAGCAGCGCGGTGAGCGGGTTCGCGCCGATCGCGAGGATCGGGACGGACAGCGCGGAGAGGACGACGCCGAACCAGAGCGCGACGCGCGGGGCCATGCGGCCGGCGGGGAGCGGGCGGTTGCGCGTGCGGACCATGCGCCGATCGCTCTCGCGCTCGATGTACATGTTGAGCGCGTTCGCGCCCGCGACGATCAGCGCGGTGCCGAGCAACGTCGCGATCACGGTCGCGGGCGTGATGGGCGCCGCCAGATCCGGGGCCCGCCGCGAGAGGAACAGGCCGCCGGCCGCGGTGATGACCACCATGAGCGTGATCCGCGGCTTCGCCAGCGCGACCAGATCGCGCATCGCGATCGAGGGCGCCTTGGTGTCCGTGAGCAGCTCGGCCAGCGGCTTCTGCATGGGAATCCTGCGCCTATTAGGGAGGCAGCCGGGGCCCGTCAAGGGCCTGATGATCGAGAGGGCGAGTCCCGAGCGCAAAACCCTTGCAGCATCGCGCGTCGTCTCGTCGCCTCGCGGATCGTCGGGGCCGGCCGGGTGTTCGCGCGCGCCGTCTTCGGCGAGCCGCCGCCGGCCCCGCGCCGCAGGGCGGCTGGGCTCGGCGCGTCATGAAGTCGCCCGATAGTCCATCGCCGGAAGAATTTCCGATACGCTCGTGTGTCCCGGATCCCATGTCGACCCCTCGACAGAACCGCGCGGGCATCCCTTCGTTCGACGAGAAGCTCGAGAACGAAGAGGAGGTCGTCGACGCGCTCCTCAAGGCCTTCGCGAAGAACGAGCTCGAGCCGCACGTGTGGCAGGAGCTGCACCAGGCCGCGGTGCGCTTCGATCGCGTGTCGGAGCTGGCCTTCGCGTACGAGTCCACGTCCCAGGGCCGGAAGCTGAAGACGCTCCTGCCCGTGGTGCAGGCGGAGCTGTTCTTCCGCGCCGCGACGTTCTTCGGCGACGTCCTCGGCGACGAGTTCGGGGCGACCACCTATCTCGAGAAGGCGCTGACCGCGCAGCCGGGGCACGCGGGGGCCTTCGAGCGGATCGACGCGCAGCTGTCGAGGACCGGCGACGACAAGAAGCTCGCCGAGCTCTGCGTCGCGACGGCGCCGCATCGTCCGAAGCCGGAGCAGCTCGAGCTCCTCGTGCGCGCCGCGACGCTGTTCGAGCGCGCCGGGCTCGACGACAAGGCGATCGAGACGTACCAGCACCTCGTTCGCCTCGACCCGTCGGACGAGAGCCTGCGCAACGCCCTCGAACAGCGGTACGTGCGGGCGAATCGCTTCCGCGACGTCGCGCGGATGCTCGAGCAGGCGCTGAGCGCGGATCCGCCGCTCGAGGCCGAGGAGGCGCTGCGCGTCCGCGGCAAGTTGATCGACGTCTTCGCGAACCAGCTGAAGGAGCCGGAGCGAGCGATGCCTCACGTCGAGGCGATCCTCGAGGCGGATCCGACGAACCCCGAGGCGCGGCGCGTGGCGACCCGTCTCCTCGAGAGCAAGGGGCTCGCCGCGCGCGCCGCCGCCGCCCTCGCCCCGGGCGCGGGGACGACGGAGGAGCGCGCGCGCTTCCTCGCGATCGAGCTGGAGAACACGCGCGGGCCGAAGCGGCGCGACGTGCTCCGCCGCATCGGCGTGCTCAAGCAGGACGAGCTCGGCGACGCGCAGGGCGCGTTCGACGCGTTCGAGCAGGCGCTCGGCATCGATCCGGCCGACGACGATCTCCGCCACCGTCACGCGGAGCTCGGCGTCGCGCTGAAGGGTCCCGCCGAGGTCGCGCGCACCCTCGCGCGCGTCTCGACCGTGGCGAAGGACGCCGGCGTCCGCTCGCGCATCACCGCGGAGATGGGCGAGATGCTGCTGCGCGCCGGCGACGCCAAGCGCGCGCGCACCACGCTCGCCGGCGTGCTCTCGTCGACGAGCGCCGATCCGCAGGCGGTGCTGACCGCGGCACGCGCCCTCGCCGGCGTCTACGAGGGCGAGAACGACGTGAAGAACCTCGTCGAGGTGCTGACGCGCATCGGCGAGCAGAGCCCGCTCGAGACCGAGCGCCAGGCCGCGAACGAGCGCATCGCGGAGCTCGCGACGAACGAGCTCGACGACCTCGACCGCGCGATCTCCGCGTGGCGCCGCCTCGTCGACACGCCCGCGCGTCCGCGCGCGCTCGCCGCGCTCGAGCCGCTCTACGAAGAGCGCTGCGAATGGATCGACCTGTCGTACGTGCTCGAGCAGCGCGCGAAGGACGAGCCCGATCGCGCGACCGCGCGCGCGCTCTCGTTCCGCGCGGCGGAGGTCCTCACCACGAAGGCGAAGGACGTCACGAGCGCGCACGAGGCGTGGCGCAAGATGGTCGAGACCTACGGTCCGGCGCGCGACGTCTTCGAGCAGTGGATGCCGCTGCTCGAGCAGCAGCGCCTGTGGCCGGAGCTCGCCGGCGCGCTCGCGAAGGACGCGGAGCTCGCGCCGCGCGAGGAGCGTCCGGCGATCCTGGCGCGCCTCGGCGTCGTGTACCTGCAGCGCACGAAGGAGATCGACCTCGCGATCGAGGCGTTCCAGAGCGCGCTCCTCGGCGATCCGCAGGAGAAGACGAGCCGCGCGACGCTGGAGAAGCTGCTCCTCGCGCCCGAGCACCGCGTCGCGGCTGCGGCCGTGCTCGAGCCCGTCTACCGGCAGGAGGACAACGCGCAGGGGCTCCTCCGCGTGCTCGAGATCCGCGCGGGCGGATCGCCCATCGTGCAGGACCGACTCTCCGCCCTCGAGGAGGCCGCCGACGTCGCGGCGCAGGTCTCGCGGGACAAGGCGGTCGAGATCGTGGGGCGCGGCCTCGCCGAGGCGATCGAGAGCGGCGAGCCGATCACGCGGTGGCTCACGCGCTTCGACGTGCTCGCGGCGGACGGCCTCGACGCCAAGCGCCGCGCCGCGATCCTGGCGAAGGCGCTCGGCGAGCGCACGATCGACTCGGTCGATCTCCTCTCGCTCGCGCGGCGCGTGGGCGAGGAGCACGCGGCCGCGGGAGACGTGGCGGCCGCGCTCGCGGCGTACCGCCGTGCGCTCGCCTTCGAGCCGTCGTCGCTCGAGCTGATCAACCGGGTCGACGCCCTCCTCCAGGAGCAGGGCAACCCCGAGGAGCGCGTCGCGCTCTATCGCGCAGCGCTCGAGCGCGGGCCCGACCCGGCGCGGCGCCGCCAGCTGCTCCACAGCATCGGCTCGATCGAGCGCTACGAGCTGCTCAATCCGGACGCGGCGATCCTCGCGTACAACCGCGCGCTCCGCGACGATCCCTCCGACCCCGAGGCGTTCACCGCGCTCGCCGAGCTGTATCGCGAGACGCAGGCATGGGACGAGCTCTGCGACGTGCTCGAGGATCACCTCCCGCACTGCCGCACGTCCGACGAGTCGCGCGCCACGCGGGCGGAGCTCGCCGAGGTCGCGGCAACGCACGGCCAGCGAGAGCGCGGGGCCACGCACGCGGCGAAGCTCCTCGAGAGCACGGAGCTCGGGGCGAACGAGCTCGACGTCGTCGAGCGCGTGGCGCAGCAGATCGGCGACGTCGTGCTGCTCCGCGCGGCGCTCGAGCGACGCGTGCATGACTCCGCCGATGCCCGCATCCAGGTGCAGTCGCTCGAGAGGCTCGCCGAGCTCGCCACCGACGCGGGCGATCGGGCGCAGGCCGTCGATCGCCTCGGACAGGCGGCCGACATCGCGTGCGGCCTCGGCGAGGACGCGCAGGCGATCGCCATCCTCTCGCGCCTGCGCGAGATCGATCCCCGCAACGAGCAGGCGACGGCGCAGCTCGTCGCGCTGCACGAGCGGGCAGAGGCGTTCGACCGGGTGCCCGCGCTCTACGACGTGCTCCTCGAGCTCGCGGCGACGGACGAGGACCGCGTGTCGCTCCTCCGGCGGCTCGCGGCCGTGCGCGGCGAGCGGCTCGGCGATCTCGGCGGCGCGTTCGAGGCGACGCGCGGCGCGTTCGCGCTCGCGCCCGAGGATGCCGACGTGCTCGCGGAGCTCTCGGAGCTCGCGATCCGCGCGCAGCGCGGGCCCGAGATGGCGCGGGCGGTCGACGAGGCGATCGCCGCGAAGGGCTCGGAACCGGCGGCGCTGTGGGCGGCGCTCACGCTCGCGAAGGCGCGCGTGCTCGCCACGGCGGACGGTCATCAGAACGACGCCGCGCACGCGTACCGCGCGGTGCTCGAGCGCTCGGACGACGATGCGCAGCGCGACGCCGCGGCGGAGGCGTTCGCCTCGCTGCTCGGAGCGATGCCCGCCTCGGACGAGCGGACGAACGAGCTCCGCTGGCTCCATTCCTGGCGCGTCGAGCACGCCGAGCCCGAGGCGCGGGCGCGCGTGCTGCACGCGTGGGCCCTCGCCGAGGAGAACGAGATCGGCGATCCGGTCGCCGCCCTCGCGACCTATCGCAAGGTGCTCGAGCTCGACGAGAACGACCTCGACGCGCTCGCCGCGGTCTCGCGCCTGTCGCTCGCGCAGGGCGACGTCGAGGGCGCGCTGTCCGCGCTCATCGCCCGGCGCACCGCCTCGGACGGCGAGGCGCGCAACGCGCTCGACGTGCAGATCGCGACCATCCTCGCGTCGCGTCCCGGGCGCGCAGCCGAAGCGCTCGATCGCGTCGCGGGCGTGCTCGAGATCGCTCCGCACGATGCGGGGGCGCTCGATCTCGCCGCGCAGCTCCTCCAGGATCCCGACGTCGCGCCGCGCGCCGCCGAGGTGCTCGAGAAGTCGCTCGACGCGGTCGAGTCGCCGGAGATGAAGATCCGCGTCTTCGAGCAGCTCGTCACGCGGAGCGCGCCGCGGCGCGATCTCTACGAGCGCTTCTTCGACACGCTCTTCGAGCTCGGTCAGCCCGCCGTCGCGTACGACGTCGCCCTGCGCGCGGTCCGCGATCTGCCCGGCGAGCCGGCGCTGTGGGACCGCGCGGAGAACGTCGCGCGCCAGCTGTCGTCGCCCGAGCCCCTCGCCGACACCTACGAGGAGGTCCTTCGCCGGGATCTGCCGCAGGACCAGGGCCTCGAGCTCGGACAGCGCGCCGTCGCCTTCTACGAGGAGTGGTACGAGGACAACGAGCGCGTCGTGCGCGTGCTCGAGCGCCTCCTCGACGTCGAGCCCGACGACGGGTGGGCCTTCGATCGCCTGAAGCTGATCTTCGACGCCGCGGAGCGCTGGGAGGACCTCTTCAAGCTCTACGATCGCGCCGCGAAGAGCGCGGACAAGGCGCGCAAGATCGAGCTCCTCGAAGAGGCGGCGCAGATCGCCAAGGACTTCGCCAACCACTCGGCCCGCGCCATCGGCTACCTCGAGCAGCTGCTCGAGCTGAAGCCCGGCAACGCGCGCCTCTCCGCGGCGCTCGAACGGCTCTACGAACGTCACGGCTGCCATCGCGAGCTGATCGGGCTCCTCGGATCGCGGCTGCCGTCGCTGCCGCTCGACGAGGCGCAGCGCGAGCGCTCGCGGATCGCGGCGCTCTGGCTCGAAGAGATCGGCGACGCGGCCAACGCCCTGCTCGTGATCGAGGACATCCTCCACCACACGCCGGAGGGCCACGTCTCGGTGCCGCCGCCGGCGGCCGCGCAGGAGCCGGGTCGCGCGTCGATCCCGCCGCCGCCCGCGGCGATGGACGTGACCGAGCTGCTCGAGCGCGTGCTCGCGGTGGCGCCGAAGACCGCCGAGGTCCGCGCGTCGATGATGCCCCCGGCGGATGCCGGCGAGGGGCGCCGCGACTCGTACGCACCGAAGCGGACGCTCGTCCGCCAGCGCGCCGCCCTCCTCCTCAAGGAGCGCTACGCGAAGCCCGGGAGCGAGGGCGATCTCGCGCGCGTCCTCGAGGTCGAGCTCGAGGCGGTCAAGAGCGTCAAGGAGCGCATCCGCCGTCACCAGCAGATCGCGAGCCTGCACGCGCAGCTCGGCAACGACGACGCGGCGATGGAGCACTTCGTCCAGCTCGTGCTCCTCGAGCCCGAGGTCGCAGCGCACCGGAGCGAGCTCGCGGTCATCGCGGGGCGGACCGGCCGCTACGATCGCTTCGCCGACGTCCTGGTCAGCGCGGCCGACGATCAGAACGACGACGCGCTCCGCGTCGAGCTGTTGATGCAGGCCGGCGTGGTGACCGCGGAGAAGATCGGCGACGTGGCGCGCGCGATCGAGCTGTTCTTCCGCGTGCTCCACACGTCGCCCATCGCCGATGCGGCGCTCCTCGAGGCGTGCCGTCACGTCGAGCCGCTGCTCGCGCAGACCGAGCGCAAGGACGATCGCCTCGACGTCCTCGAGCGCCTGGCGGTGCTCGAGCCGGACGCGGACACGCGCTGGGAGGTCCTCGGTCATGCCGCGCGCCTCGCGATGGAGCAGGACGAGGACGTACGCGCGATCTGGGCGTGGGAGCGGCGCCTCGAGGTGCGGTCGCTCGATCCCGAAGCGCTCGACGGCCTCGCGTTCCTGTTCGAGCGCGGCATGCAGTGGCGTCGCCTCATCGACGTGCTCCTCGAGCGCTCGCGGCTCGAGCAGCGCGACACCGACGACCGGCGTCGCGACCGCGTCCGCGTGGCCGCGATCCAGGGCGAGAAGCTCGACGCGGTCGAGGAGGCGATCGAGACGTGGCGCGGCGTCGAGGAGACGTTCGGCGCCTCGGACGACGGCACCCGCGCGCTCGCCACGCTCTACCGGAGCACGCGGCGCTGGAACGAGCTCGCCGAGCTCCTCGCGGCGGCGGCGGAGCGCGCGACCACGCCGTACGACCGGGCGGAGGTGCTCCGCGAGCTCGGTGACGTGCAGCGCGAGCAGCTCGACGACGCGCCCCGCGCGATCCTCAGCTACGAGGCGTCGCTCTCGCAGGACCCGCGCACCGAAGGATCGCGCGCCGGGCTGCGCACGCTACTCCGTCGATCGGACCTCCGCGCCGACGTCGTGCGGGTGCTGCTCGCGGCGTTCGTCGCGGCGGACGACTGGCAGCTGATCCTCGACCTGACCGAGCACCGTCTCGCCGCCGCGCGGGACGCCGGCGCGCAGGTCGCGATCCTCAAGGAGGCTGCCGAGATCTCCGAGCAGCGCGCGCAGGACGTCGAGGCGGCGTTCGCGCTCGTGCGTCGTGCGCTCCTCCTCGATCCGAGCGACGGGCACACGGTCGAGGAGATCTTCCGTCTCGCCGAGGCGACCCGCGCCTGGCGCGCGCTCGCCGACGCGCTGCGCGAGTGCATCGAGTCGCCCGAGGGACGGGCCGCCTCGTGGTCCCGCGCGCTCCGCTTCCGCATGGGCGACGTCCTCGAGACGAAGCTCGACGAAGCGCGGGCGGCGCTCGAGGCGTACGTGCAGGTCGCACGCGAAGACGCGAGCGATCTCGTCGCGGCGCGCGCGGTCATCCGCGTCGCCGCGCGGACCGGCCGATGGGACGCCGCCGCACGCGCGGTCGTCGACGCGACCGAGGCGCGCTCGTCGCTCGAGGCCGAGCTCGTCGAGGCCATCGAGGAGGCCGCGGGCGCTCACGCCGGCTGGGACGCGGTCACCTTCGCGATCGCGTCGCTCGTCACCGAGCGCACGGGCGAAGGCCCGCTCGAGCCGCATCTCGCGCGCGATCTCGAGGCGGCGGTCGCCGGCTGGCATCGCGATCGCCGCGGCGATCCCGAGGCCGCCGAGTCGGCGTTCACGCGCGCGCTCGGGTTCGATCCGTCGAACCCTCGCCTGCTCGCGGACCTCGCCCAGCTGCAGCGCCGCTCGCGCGGCCGTCCGCTCGTCGACAGCCTCCTGCGCTTGTCGCAGACGACGGGCGGCGATCTCGATCTGCTCAACGAGGCCGCCGACACGGCGCTCGGGAGCGTCGGCGATCGTGCGCTCGCGAAGTCGATCCTCGATCGCTTGCTCAAGCTCGGCGCCGAGCGCTGGCTCGGCGCGACCGAGCCGAACGTCTCGTCGGGCACGCCGGCGGCGCCGGAGGCCTACGTCGAGCGCGCCACGCGCGAGCTCGTGCGCCTGTGGAGCGAGGACGGCGATCACGACAAGATCGTCCAGCTCCTCGTCGACACCTCGCACCTGCCCTGGCGCAACGACGAGTCGCGCAGGCTCCGTCACGAGGCTGCGCGCGTCGCGGTCGACAAGCTCGGCGCGGCCGATCGCGCGGTCGCGATCTACCTCGAGCTCGTCGAGGAGGATCCGCACGACGACGACGCGGTCGCACGTCTCGTCGCGATCTACGAGAACGGCAGCCGCCGCCAGGAGCTGCTCGACCTGAAGAAGCGCCTCGTCGGCACCGCGCGCAGCATGGACGAGCGACTCGGCCTCCGGCTCGACATCGCGCGGCTCGAGGACGCCGGCGGCGACGCGGCCAAGGCGGTCGCCGCCCTCCAGGAGAACCTCGCGGAGTCGCCGCGTCACGACGCGACGGTGAGCGAGCTCGTGAAGCTGCTCACGCGCGACGGACGCACCGCCGAGCTCGAGACGATCCTCGCCGGTCAGGCGAAGCTCGCCGACGACGCGGCCGACGCGAAGCTCGCGTGCGATCTCTACGTCCGCGCCGCGCAGGTCGCCGAGGTCCACATGCAGGACCTCCCGCGCGCGATCGGGCATCTCCGGCGCGTCGTGGAGCTCGATCCGCGCCCGACCGCGCTCGACACGCTCGCGCGCCTCTCGACCGAGACCAAGGAGCACGAGGCCGCGGCCGGCTACCTCGATCGCCTGCGCGAGCTGACGACCGACAAGGCGCGCGCCGACGTCGTGCTCCGTCTCGCCGACGCGCTCGTCGCGGCGGGCAAGAAGGCGGACGCGCGCGCGAAGCTCGAGGCCGAGGTCGCGCGCGATCCCGAGGCCGATCGCGTCCGCGTGCGGCTCGCGGAGATCTACCGCGCCGCGCAGGACTGGCCGGCGCTCGCGGAGCTGCTCACCGAGGGCGCGACGCACGCGCCCGACAAGCCGACGCGTCTCTCGCGCCTGCGCGAGGCCGCCGAGCTCCATCGCGTCCGCACCGGCCAGCCGGAGCGCGCGATCCCGCTGCTCGAGCAGGCCGCCGATCTCTCGCCCGACGAGAACGCGGTGAAGCTCGCCCTCGCCGATGCGCTCGGCGCCGCCGGTCGCTTCGAGGAGGCGCGCGCGCTGCTCCGCACGCTCGTCGAGGCGTTCGGTGGACGCCGTCCGAAGGAGCGCGCGCCGGTCCACTACCACCTCGCGCGGCTCGACCTCGCGCTCGGCGATCGCGCGCGTGCGCTCGTCGAGCTCGACGCCGCCACCAAGATCGATCCGGCGAACGCGGAGATCCTCCGCGCCCTCGCCGAGCTCGCGCGTGACGACGGTCAGCTCGATCGCGCGGAGCGCTCGTACCGCGCGCTCCTCACCGTGCTGCGCCGCCAGGACGATCCGACGGAGGAGACGCCGATCACGCGGTCCGAGGTGCTGTTCGAGCTCTCGCACATCGCGAGCCGCCAGAACGAGCCCGATCGCGCGAAGGAGATCCTCGAGAGCGCGTTCGAGCTCTCGGCGGAGAACATCGTCGAGGCGCGGCGGCTCGAAGGCGCGCTGCGCGCCCGCGGCGAGCACCAGAGCCTCGCGCGCGCGCTCGAGACGCGCCTGTCGCGGGGCCCGGCTCCGGACGAGGCGGCGATCTACGCCGAGCTCGGACGCCTCTACGACACGACGCTCGCCAAGCCCGGTGAGTCCTTCGAGATGTGGATGCGCGCGCTCGATCGCGATCCGGGACTCGAGGAGACGCACGAGTCGCTCTTCCGCATCGCGAAGGCGCTCGGCCGCGTCGACGAGTACGAACAGCGCCTGCGCGGTCTCGCGGGCAAGCACGAGGCCGACGCCGAGCTCGCGGCCGAGCTCTTCGTTCGTCTCGCGCGGCTCGCGGAGAGCGAGCGCCAGGACGATCGCGAGGCGGCGCGCCTCTACGAGAAGGCGGCCGAGGTGCATCCGCAGAGCCGCGAGATCCTCGCCGCGCTCTCCGGCGTGTACGAGCGGCTCGGTGACGACGCCGGCCAGGCGCGCGTGCTCGGCGTGCTCGTCGGCCTCGACGCCGAGGAGGGCGGCGCCCAGCCGGACGCGCTCTATCGCCTCGCGCAGCTCCGCTTCAAGGCCGACGCGGTCGTCGCTGCGTGCGACGCGTTCGAGCAGGCGTACGCGCTCCAGCCCGACTTCGATCGCGCCGAAGGCGTGCTGCGGGCGGCGGCGGACACGCACGCGGAGCATCCCGCGGCCGCGCGCATCGTGGAGATCTACGAGCGCCTCGCGCGGGCGGCGAACGAGGAAGGCGGCGGCAAGGAGCGCAGCCTCGTCGACGCCCTCGTGCGCCGGTGGTCCCTGCCCGGCGCGACCACCGAGCCGATGAAGGAGGCCGTGGAGCTCGCCGACGGGCTCGAGGACAAGGAGCTCGCCGAGTCGCTCCTCCGTCGCTTCCTCGAGAAGGAGCACGACGACAAGGAGGGCCGCGTCTGGGCGCTGTCGCTCCTCGCGTTCCACTGCGAGGCGAGCGGCAACGTGCGCGAGGCGGTCCTCCTCAAGCGCGAGGCCGCCGAGCTCGCCGATGCCACCGACGCGCGCCGTCTCCTCTTCGAGGTCGCCGGCCTCGCGTCCGGTCCGCTCGCCGATCTGCGCCTCGCGGCGACGATCTACGAGGAGCTGCACGAGCGCGAGCCCACCGATCGGGACGCGTGGGAGCTCCTGCTCGACGTCTATCGACGCACGAACGAGTACGACAAGCTCGTCGCGCTCATCCAGGAGATCGTCCAGTACGTCGACGAGCCGGCGGAGCGGTCGAAGCTGCGGCTCGAGCGCGTGAAGACGAGCATGGAGAAGCTGCGGCTCTCCGACGAGGACGCGACCGTCGAGCTGCGCGAGATCGTCGACGACGATCCGTCGGCGGTCGACGCCGCGATCCTCCTCGGCTCGATCCTCGAGCGGAGCGGCCGCGAAGAGGACCTCGCCGACCTGCTCGCCAAGCAGCTCGACGCCGCGAAGGACCGCGGCGACGGGGACGCCGTGGCCTCGATCTCGCGGCGCCTCGGCGAGCTGCTCGAGAAGCGCGATCGCTCGCAGGCGAAGGACGTCTATTACGCGGCCCTCGACTGGGATCCGAAGGCGAAGGACATCCTCCTCGCGCTCGAGCGGCTCCACGACGAGGACATGGACATCGAGCAGCGCTCCGACGTGATGGAGAAGCGCCTCGTGCTCGAGTCCGGCGCCGAGGCGGAGGCGTGCGCGCTGAACCTGTCGGAGACGCGCAAGTCGCTCGACGACGCCGCGGGTGCGCTCCGCGCGCTCGAGATCGGCTTCCAGCAGACGCCCGAGAGCGCGGAGCTCAAGCAGCGGCTCGAGGCCATCTACCGCGAACAGCTCGAGTTCGAGAAGCTCGCCCGGCTCTTCGAGGTCGACGCGCGCGCACGCGCCGACGCGAAGTCGCGATCGATGCGCCTCCGCGAGGCGGCGCAGGTCTGGCGCGACGAGCTGTCGAACCCGGCGGAGGCGTCGCGCGTGCTCCGCGAGGCGCGCGAGTCCGATCCGAACGATCCGCTGCTCCTCGGCGAGCTCGTCGACACGCTCACCGCGGCGGGCGAGCTCGCGAGCGCCGTCGACGAGCTCACGCGCGCGATCGAGCCGCTCGACGAGAGCGACTCCGTGCGCATCGACCACGTCGGCCGCCGCGCCGTCCTGCGCAGCCGGCTGAACGATCACGACGCGGCGCTCGCCGACTTCGACGAGGCGGTGGCGAAGGGCAGGCTCGATCTCCGGCCCTACCTCGCCGAGCACCTCGGCAAGATGGCGCTCGCGGCGGCCGGCCGGGGCGACGCGGTGCTCTGGCGCGCGCATCGCCTGCGCATCGCGGACATCCGCCTCGCGATGAACGACATCGAGGAGGCACGCAACGTCCTCACCGAGCTGCTGAAGACCGACAGCAAGGACCGCGCGACCCTGCGCGCGATCGCGTACGTCGACGAGCTCGAGGAGCGATGGGACGCCGCGAGCGCGACGTACCGCCGGCTCGTCGGCCTCGAGGAGGGCGAGGCGATGGTGACCGTCGCGCTCAAGCTCGCCGAGACGTGCGAGAAGGCGGGACGCCTCGCCGACGCACGCGGCGGCCTCGAGCGCGCGCGGGCATCGGCGCCCGACAACCAGGAGCTGCGTGATCGGCTCAAGTGGCTCTACGAGCAGCTCGGCGCGCTGAAGGAGCTCGCGGAGCTGGTGCTCGACGAGGCACGGGCCGCGGGTGACGTCGCGCCGCGGTTCGAGGGCCTCATGCGCGCCGGCCAGCTGTTCCTCGAGGCGGCGAGCGATCCGAACCAGACCGCCCAGGTCGGCTCGATGTCCGCGATCGCGCCGCTCGAGGAGGCGCACGCCCTCCGTCCGGCGGACCTCGACTGCGCGGCGCTCCTCGCCGACGCGTACGTGTCGGCGGGCCGCTTCGACGAGGCGACCGATCTGCTCCAGCGCACGATCGCCACGTTCAAGGGACGTCGGGCGCGCGAGCTCTCGGCGCTCTATCACCGCCTCGCGCGCATCGCCGAGTACGTCGGCGACAAGCCGAACGAGCTCGCGCACCTCACCACGGCGCTCGACATGGACTCGCAGAACGGCGTCGTCGCCTCGGAGCTCGCGTACCGCGCGATGGAGCTCGGAAACCTCGAGGTCGCGCAGCGCGCCCTCCGCCAGATCACGATGCTGAAGGCGACCGCCCCGATGTCGAAGGCGCTCGCCTACCAGCACCTCGGCGAGATCGCGAACCACCAGGGCGACACGAAGCGCGCGATGATGCTCCTCAAGCGCGCGATCGACGAAGACCCGGGCCTCGAGAGCGCGCGCGTCCTCATCGATGCGCTCCAGGCGCAGGCTTGATCCCGTGCGACGCGCCGTCGCCGCCCTCGTCCTCCTCGCGATCGGCACCGCCGGCGGCTGCCGCTGCACGAAGGACGGCACCCCCACGCACGCGGTCGAGCTGCCGAAGCTGAAGGTGCACGTCACCGACGGCGGCAAGGCGCTCGCCGTCTCCGGTCCGTACGGGCCGTTCGACGTCGCGCTCGACCCGCCCCTCGGGCCGGTCGGTCCCGACGCGATGCTCTCGTCGATCCCCGAGGGCGACGTCTTCGCGCTCGCCGCGGCGCCGGACAAGCCGTGGACGATCTTCTACCTCGTCCCGAAGCGAAAGGGCCTCACCGTCGAGGGTGACGTCCCGGCGGGCGCCATCGCCTCGAAGACGCGCACGCTCCCTGCCGGCCCGATCGACTGGAACGACACGCCGAGCCTCGTCGACGTGGCGGGCGACATCGTGCGCGAAACGCATCCCGGCGCGGGCACCGGCTTCCAGGTCGACGTGCTCGGCGCCGTCGGCCGCCTCGGCTACGCCCCCGTCGCGATCACGCTCGCGAAGGCCCGCGACGTCGTCGCGACCCCGCCGTTCGACGCGGCGGGCGTGCGCGAGGAGATCTGCACCGGCAAGAGCGCGTGGATGAAGGCGTTCAAGCGGCTGCCCGATCAATCGCGGACCACGCTCGTCGCCGGGCTCATGGAGGAGCTGCGCACGAGCAAGCTGCATCCCGAGCGCGTGCTCCGGACGGCGATCGCCGCACCGTTCACCCAGCACGAGGTGGCGATCGACATCGAGGTGCGCATCCGCGAGCTCGATACCGAGAGCGATCCCGCGCTCGCTCCCACGGTCGACGCCGCGCGCGCCATCCTCCTCCGCCGCCTCATCCCGATCGCGGCGAAGCCGACCGCCGAGCTCGCCTGCGGCATCCTCTCGACCTCGACGCACGTCGGCCCGAAGACGCGCGAAGCCGCGATGCTCGCCCTCGCGCGCGCCGAGCACCGGTGCTGGGCGGTGAAGGACCTCGTGAAGGAGCAGAAGCACCTCGACGAGGACACCGCCGTCGCGATCCTCAAGGAGCCCGACGAGCCGCACGAGACGATGCTCAAACGGGTGGCGGGCGACTGCGGCGTGCCGACGAACGCCCCGGCCGACTACGACGCGCTCGCGCGCGCGGTACTGATGACGCCGTCACCGTGACCGTCACCGCGACCGTCACCGTCACCGTCTCCATCACCGTCCCCGTCTCCATCACCGTCCCCGTCTCCATCACCGTCCCCGTTACCATCACCGTCACCATCGGCGTAGCGCGCGACGGCCGTCGGCGCCCGCGGGCGTCCCGCTCGAACGCCCAAGATCGTCAGCATGCTGACGTTCTCCCCGCACGATCGTTCGGTCGTCTGGCCCGGGCCACGCGCACGATTGGCGCGGCCAGGGAAGATCGTCAGCATGCTGACGTTCTCCGGGGTCTGGAGCGCGCGGGCGGCGGGCACCACCCGCGCCGGCGAGGCACGACGCCGCCGCTCAGGGCGGCTCGAGCATCAGCGCTTCGTAGAGGATGTCGAGGCGCTCCTGCAGCTCCTCGTTGCCCGGATCGTTCTGCACCGCGCTGATGAGCTGGATGCGTGCATCTTCCAGCTTTCCCATCGCGAGGAACGCGTCGGCCTTCGCGGCGAACTTCTTCGCCCGGGCGTCGCGCGCGATCATGAACAGCGTGCGCTGCTCGTGCTTCTTCTTCTCCTGGATCGCGTGCTCGTCGAGCTTGAGCTGCGCCGGCCCCTGCGCCTGGGCGAGCTGCGCGTCGTAGCGCGCGCGGAGCTGCGGACGGCGCAGGACGTTGTAGGCCTCGACCGCGCGCTTGAAGACGCGCGCGGCGGCGGCCGAGACCTCGGGCCCGTCGTCGACGAAGCGGTCCGGATGGCAGCGGAGCGACAGATCGTGGAACGCCTGCTGGATCTCGCCGGCCGAGGCATCCTGCGGGACGCGCAGGATCTCGTAGTAGCTCATGGTCTCGAGCGACTCCGCCCAGGAGATGAACGTGCTCGGCGCGGGCACGCGATGACTATAGCTCGCCCCGCGCCTAGCCGATCACGGGACGCTGCTGCCGGGCGGCCATCGCGTTCATGTCTGCCGCATCGGTCGCGGCGCCGAGCAGGCGCATGGTGGCCCGGGTCTCGCGGCCGGTGTCCTTGTCCTTCGCGCGGACGTTGAGGATGCCGTCGGCGTCGAGCTCGAACGTGACCAGGATCTTCGTCTCGCCCCGGCGGGCGGGGGCGAGCCCCGAGAGCTCGAGCTCGCCGAGGTAGGTGTTCTCCGCGAACCGCGCGGACTCGCCCTGCGCGACCCGGATGATGACCATCGTCTGGTTGTCCGCCGCCGTGAGGAACGTGCGCGCCTTCTCGCAGGGCACTGGCGAGTTCGCGGTGATGAGGGTGTCGGAGTAGCCGCCCACCGTCTCGACGCGAAGGCTGAGCGGCGTGACGTCGATGAGGAGCGGCGCGTTGTCCGACGTCGCGATGGCGCTGCCACGGACGAACGCCTCGGCCGCGATGCCCGCCGCGTTGTTGCCTCCCCCGGCGGGCTCCGCCTCGGGGAAGAAGTCGCCTGCGGCGACGATCGCGCCGAGGTTGCCGGACGGCGGCCCCGCGCTCGGTTGCGGTAGATCGAGATCGGGAGCGCTCGGCATGGCCGGCGGCGAGGGCGCGCCCGACCGTCGCGCGGGCTTCGCCGAGATCGGCGGCTCCTGGCTGAGCTCGGGCCGCACCGGCGTGCCCTCGATCGGACGCACCGACGCACGCGCACCGGCCGGCGACTCCGCGCCGTGCGCCGTCCCACCGCGGCGCGGCACGGGAGGCGGTGGCTTTCGCGGCGGCGGAGGCGGCGCGCCGCGCGCGGGCATGGGCGCGGGCGCGGCGGACGGCGGAGGCGCCGGCGGCACGCCCGAGAAGCTGATGACCGCGGGCGCCTTGCTGAACGCGAAGAACTGCGGGTTGCCCGGCGCGGGGGGCGGCGGGACGGGCGCGCCCATGCCGGTCGGCAGCGGCGGCGCGGGCGGGACGTCGTGCTGCGAGGGCTCCGGACGGCGCTTGTGGGCGGCCTTCGAGCGGTTGAGCGCGTGGGCCTGGATCGCGGCGCCGAGCGCGACGACCTCGTCGGGGTTCACCTTGAGGTGTGGCGGCTGTCCGAAGAGCTGCTCGACGAGGCGCCCGACCATCGGCATGCGTGTCGAGCCGCCGACGAGGATCACGCGGTCGAAGTCCTTCGGGTGCAGGCCGATGATCTCGATCGACTGGCGCGCCACCGAGATCGTGCGCTCGACGAGCGGCAGCACCAGGCGCTCGAACTCGTCGCGCGAGACGACGAACGGCATGTGGATGGGATTGCCGCCCTCGGTGTAGCCCACGCCGGAGATCTCGCGCTGCACGTGCGGCGCGGCCGACAGCTCCTTCTTGATGTCCTCGGCCATGAAGCGGAGGCGCGCGAAGGCCACGGGATCGGTCCGCGGGTCGTAGTTGAAGCGGCGCACCACCTCGAGCGCGATCTTCTCCGCGAGGAGGCGATCGATGTCGTCGCCGCCGAGCGCGGTGTCGCCCGCGGTCGCGAGGACCTCGAAGACGTTGCCCGTCAGATCGAGCAGCGTGACGTCGAACGTGCCGCCGCCGAGGTCGTAGACGCCGATCTTCTCCGCCTTGGCGATCGACTGCCCGTAGGCGAGCGCGGCGGCCGTCGGCTCGTTGAGGATGCGCATCACCTCGAGGCCGGCGAGCTTGCCCGCGATCTTCGTCGATGCGCGCTGCAGGTCGTTGAAGTTCGCCGGCACGGTGATGACCGCGCGATCGACGGGCTGCCCGAGCGCCGCCTCGGCGATCGCCTTCGCGCGGCGGAGGACGAACGCGCTGATCTCCGGCAGCGCGTACGCGACGTCGCGCGCCTGCACCATCGTGCTGTTCTTCGCGCCCTCGACGAGCACGAAGGGGAAGCGCCCCATGGACGCGCGGACCTCGTCGGAGTCGAACGGCCGGCCGAGCAGCGGCTTGATCGAGAAGATGGTGTTCTCGGGATCGATGAGCCGCCGCTCGCGCGCGGCCTCGCCGACGAGCACGTTGCCCGACGGGTGGAACGACACCACCGACGGGATGAGCCGGCGCTGGTGCTCGTCCTCGAGCGTGACCGCGACTCCGTCGACGACCGCCGCGACGACCGTGTTGGTGGTTCCGAGATCGATCCCGATCGCGACGCTCATCCGGAGAGGAGGAGCGTATCAAGGTCGGAGGCTTTGACCCAACGAACGCCGCGGTCTGGACGCCCTACGGCTCAGTTCGCGACGCAGACGTTCCCACCGGCCTTGCAGGTGGCACCGGGATCGCACGTCCCGTTGTACCCGTTGTTGTTGGGGCCGCCGCAGCACTTCTCGCCCGGCTTTCCGCACGAGACGCACGAGTTCCCGCCGTTCATGCAGAACGAGCCGGCGTTGCACGTCCCGTTGTAGCCGTTGTTGCTCGGCCCTCCGCAGCACTTCTCGCCCGGGTTCCCGCACGAGACGCACGAGTTCCCGCCGTTCATGCAGAACGAGCCGGCGTTGCACGTCCCGTCGTAGCCGTTGTTGCTCGGTCCCCCGCAGCACTTCTCGCTCGGATCGCCGCAAGCGACGCACTTGTTGCCGCCGGCCATGCAGAAGGAGCCCTCGCTACAGGTGCCGCCGAAGCCGTTGCCGCTCGCACCACCGCAGCACTTCTTCCCCTCCACACCGCACTCCGGAGAAGGGGCCGGGGCCGGCGGGGTCGACGCGTCGGGCGAGCTCGAGCCGGAGCTCGACCCTGCGCCCGCGCTCGGAGGCACGGCGCCCGTCTCCTCGTCCGTCGCCTTGCGGAGCCCGTTCGCCTCGGCCACGTAGATGCCGGGCGCGTCGATGCGCACCGCGACCTCGGCGTCGCCGTGGTACTTCGCAGCCAGGCCGCCCTGCTTCGGCGCGATGAAGTGATGCGTGGCCACGCCGCCCTGCTCGCGGCCGATCGCGTAGCCGCCGATGAAGCCGTCGCTCTTCGCGTCCACGCTCTGGCCGAAGACCCAGGGCGCGATCGAGATCGGCGTGCGCTCGAGCTGGAGCGAGTAGAAGGACGTCTTCTGGATGACGGTCACCGGCCAGAGATCGAACGGCTGCTTGATCTCGAGCGGCCGCTCCTTGGGGTTGGCGTCGACGGTTGCAATCTGCACACGTGCGTCGAGGACCCCGGCGCGCTCGAGCCCCACCTTCTCGAAGTCGTCGCCGTACGTGTGGACGTAGAGCTTCAGCGGGAAGCGATCGTTGCCCACGCGCTTGACCGCGACGTCCACCCCCGGCTGGGCGAACAGGTCGGCGGTCTTCACGTCGCTGCGCGCGTCGTGGACCTCGACGATCATCGCCTTCGGGTGCACCGGCTGCTCGTCGTCCGGCGCGTCGTAGCGGCACTTGACGGTGTGGGCCTGGAAGAAGGTGTCGTTCGTCGACGTGTCCTTCTCGACCCAGCACGTCGTCCAGGTCGGGGCGAGGAGCGGCGCGCGCGCGGCCGTGTTGGCCGCCTCCGACGACGCCTCGTCGTCCGCCGGCGCCGCCGTGCAGGCCGCGACCAGCGCCGCCGCCAGGACCATCCCCCCACCCGCGAGCTTCCCTCTCATGGAGCCCGAGTACGTGCAATGCCTACACCAGTGCGATCGCGCGTGTTTTCGCGCATTTGTCCTGCGCTCCATGGAGCTTCGCCGATCCGGCCCACGGGAACATTCGGATCCGGTCCCTGTCCGCACGCGGTACATGGGGAGCGTGAGCGACCTGCCCGACCTGCTCCATCCCACGCCCCTCCGCCGGATCGACGGGGACCAGACGAGGCTGGGCATCGCGCTCGCGTTCGCGGGCGGCGTGTCCGGGGGGCTCTTCGCCGAGACGCTCGAGGGCGCGAAGATCGCTCCGTCCGGGTGGGAGCCGGCCTCGTTCGCGTCCGATCTCTTCGTCCCCCAGTTCGTTGCACTCTGCATGAGAGCGCGCATCGACGGGCACGACTTCAAGCTGGTCGACGGCCACCTGGTGAAGCTGCTCGCGCATCCACCTTCCGACCTCGCGGTGGTGCATCACCGGCGCGCCGTCCTCGCCGAGCTCGCCGGCTCCCCCGAGCTGCGGAGCGCGCTCGAGGACCTCTACACCACGATGGGCCGCTTCCGCGCGCTCATCGAGGGCGGCGTCGGCATCGGCAAGTGGGACGCGAACCGGCGCCAGCTCGACATCCTCCAGGTGGCGAAGGAGATCTTCGACCGCCTCGCCGAGGGCTTCACCACCGCGCGCTCCGGCCTCTCGCGCCTCCACGCGTTCGGCGAGCGCGTGCGCGCCGGCGAGCCGTACCGCTCGCTCGCCGATCTCCTCCGCTACGACGAGCGTCTCGCGACCCTCAGCCTGAAGGTCGGCATCGGCGCCGACGGGCGCATCCGCGGCTTCGAGGTGCTCGCCGTCCAGGAAGACCAGACGAACCCGTTCGTGAGCTCGCCCTGGCGCCGCTGGCTCGCGAAGGTCGAGCTCTTCGCCCGCGGCTTCAAGTTCAGCGACGGCGAGGTCATGGCGCGCCTCATCGACGCGGTCTTCGACGGCATCCACGACGACCTCGTGCCGCTCGTGCAGCTCTTCGGCGATCTCGAATTCTATCTGGGCGCGCTCGGCTTCCGCGACATGGCGCGCGAGGCCGGCCTCGAGGTCTCTCTCCCCGAGCTGGTCACGGAGGAGGATCCGCGCGTGCTCCGCGGCCTCTTCAACCCGCACCTCCTCGCGCACGGCATCAAGCCCGTTCCGTGCGAGATCCGGAGCGATCGCCACGACACGACGACGCTCGTGACCGGCCCGAACTCCGGCGGCAAGACGCGCCTCCTCCAGTCGCTCGGCCTCACGCAGCTCCTCGCGCAGGCGGGCCTCTTCGTCCCCGCGCGCGAGGCGTCCCTCGCCCTGTCGAGCGGCCTCGTCGTGTCCCTCATCGAGGAGGCGAAGGCCGATCAGTCCGAGGGCCGCCTCGGCACCGAGCTGATGCGCATCCGCGCTCTCTTCGAGAAGCTCCCGCCCGGCGCGATGGTCCTCCTCGACGAGCTCTGCTCGGGCACGAACCCCTCCGAGGGCGAGGAGATCTTCGAGCTCGTCGTCGAGATGCTCGAGAAGCTCGGCCCGCAGGCGTTCATCACCACCCACTTCCTCGCGTTCGCCGCGCGCCTCGAGCGCGAGCACGCGATCGAGAACCTGCGCTTCCTCCAGGTCGAGCTCGGGCCCGAGCACCGCCCCACCTACCAGTTCGTGCCCGGCGTAGCCCAGACGTCGCTCGCCGCGCACGCCGCCTCGCGCCTCGGCGTCACGCGCGACCAGCTCCTCTCGCTGGTCGAGCGGAACAAGCTCGGGACCGCGGGCTGACGCGCCGAGTGCCGATGCCGAGCTTCCTCGTCAACGCGAAGATGAACCCCGAGCTCGCCGAGCGCGTGCTCGCGAGCGTCCGCGGCCGGAAGCGCAAGGCTGGCCCGGCCGCGCGGCGCACCGATCTCCGGCGCGTCATCGCGATCACGCGCGTCGCCGTCGTCATCGCCGCGGCATTCGCCGTCTACGTCGTCGTGAACATCCGCCGTACCGCGCAGCGCGAGGTCGAGCGCTCGCGGGCGCAGCTCCTCGAGCTGGTGCGCGCGAAGGGCGCGGACCTCTCCGACGACGACCGCAGCTCCCTCGCGCGCGTCGAGTCGTGGCTGGTGAAGCTCTCCGGCGCGTACGACGGCGACGTGCGGGGCGATCTCGCGGCGCTGTCGCGGCCGATGATCTACGTGCGCGGCGACCTCGCGTCGTTCGCCGCGCCCGATCGCATCGCGCAGGTCGCCGCCGTCTCGTACAAGGACGCGCTCCTCCTCTGCCTCATGGATCCGCCGAAGACGCGGCTCGAGCCCGAGCTCCTGGCGAAGGTGCACCTCGCGCGCGCGGGCGGCGCGGTGATGGAGGACCACACGCCCAACGTGCGTCGCCTCCACGATCTCGAGGTCGGCCTCCCCTTCCTCCTCCCGCCGTGGTCCGAGCGCGTCCGCGCGGCGGAGGACGCCGGCGATCTTTCACGCCTGAAGAGGGAGCTCGAGCGCGCGCCCATCGATCGCGCGAAGCAGGCGGCCCGCGCGAGCGTCCTCCTCGTGGCGATGGACGAGCCGGGCGAAGGCGCGACCGAGCTCGACGGCGAGCGCCCCCACGACGTGCGCATCGCGCTGGTCGATCTCGCGGCGAGCACCGTGCTCTTCCGCGCGCGGAGGCACGTCGATCCGAAGTGGATCACGCCGGCGAAGCGCCCGACCAACGCCGCCGATCTCGACGGCTGCGCCCTCGCCCACGACGTGCACGAGGATCTGAACAAGCCGCGCTGAGCGGCCTCTCCGCGCCGGGCATCTACTTGCGACAGCGCACGTAGAAGAAGCGCATCGAGGCTGGCCGGGCCGATTTCGGGGTGGCCCAGGCCAGCGACAGCCCGCGTCGCGTGCTTCTTCAGCGCCGGCGACGGAGCGCCGACAATTGCGTCCGCTCGCGCGACGCGCTCCGGGCGTCTACTTGCGATGGCGCATGTAGATGAACCGCATCGAGGGTGGCCCGGCCGATCCTGGGATGGCCCAGGCCAGCGACAACCCGCATCGCAGGCTTCGCCGGCCAGACGACACGGCGCCGAGATCGCGCCCGCTCGCGCGACGCGCTCCGGACATCTACTTGCGATGGCGCATGTAGAAGAACCGCATCGAGGGTGGCCCGGCCGATCCTGGGGTGGCCCAGGCCAGCGACAGTCCACATCGCGTCCTTCTCCAGCCAGACGACACGGCGCCGAGATCGCGCCCGCTCGCGCGACGCGCTCCGGACATCTACTTGCGATGGCGCATGTAGA
>JBDHVD010000032.1:0-35510 GCA_039809525.1 Labilithrix sp.
GACGTCGGTCGGCCAGTGCACGCCGAGGTACACGCGCGTGGCGCCGATCGCGCTCGCCACGGCGCCGGCCGACGCGCGCAGCGCCGCGCGGCGCCGGCGCAGGCGGCGGCGGCGCGCGGCGACGAAGGCGAGCGTGAGGTAGAGCGACGACGCCGCCATCGAGTGGCCGGAGGGGAACGACGAGCTGCGGACCTTCTCGAGGTGCGCGAGCAGCGTCGGGCGCTCGCGGCGGAAGAAGCGCTTCACGAGGAGCTCGGCGACGACGCCTCCGACGGCGCCGATCGCGATCTGCGCCACGAGCCGGGGCCGCCGCCGGGCGAGCGCCACGCTCCCGAGCGACACGGACACCGCGCCGGGCACGCTTCCGAGGAACGTGACGGCGCGCGCCGCGGCGTTGCTCACCGGATGGCGTGCGCGGCCGACGAAGCCGACCACCGTGCGATCGAACGTGTTGCCGGCCGCGCCGTCGATCGTGCGCGCGATGGCGATGAAGCCGCCGATGGATCCGAGCGTCGTCGCGCCGAGGATCGCCTGCGTCGCCCACCGGCGCCGGCGCCTCGCGGTGACCTCGGCACGGTGCGGTTCCGCTGCGGCGCTGCGGCTCGGATCGTCGACCAGATCGGACGCGAGGACGTCGACGAGGAGCGCGTCTGTGCCGCCGATCATGGAGTGACGTCATGCGAGGCGCGTGCCACCGCCGGCTCGGCCGTGGGCGCCACGGTCGCGCTGGTCATGAGCAGCTTGAGCAGCTCGGCCCAGCGCTCGAGCGACGCGATGCTCGTGTAGTCCCGGCACGCGCGCTCGTGCCCCGCCTCGGCGAGGCGCGTGGCGAGCGGCGCATCGCGCAGCACCCGGCGGATCGCCGTGGCCGTCTCGTCCGCGTTGCGCGGCTCGTAGACGAGCAGGCCCTCGACGCCGTCGCGGATCTGGTCCTGGATCCCGCCCACCGCGCTCGCCACGACCGGGCGGCTCTTCCACATCGCCTCGGTGACGGTGAGGCCGAAGCCCTCGCGCAGGCTCTTCTGGACGATCACCGCGGCGTGACGCTGGAGCGCGTTGACCATCGCCGCGTTCTCCTCGACGTCCTCCATCGGCAGCTGCACGAGGTGCACGCGCCGGCGGATCTCGTCGGGCAGGGCGCGCCGCGCCGCCTCGACCTCCTGGAAGACCTGCGGTCCCTCGGGATCGTCGGCGACGCCGCGCACGCTCGGTCCCGCGAGCACGAGCTCCGCGCGGATCGCCTCCGGCTGGAGCGCGAGGCGCGCGAACGCGTCGAGCACGCCCTGGTGATCCTTCATCCGATCCCAGCGCGACACCTGCACGACGAGCGGCGCGTCCTCGCGCGGAGGGCCGCTCTCGCTCACCACGTCGGCGCGCCGGATGACGTGCCCGATGCTGCCGTCGTCGCGGACGAAGAACGCGGCGTCCGCGTCGGGCGTGCCTTGCACCAGCCCGGCCTGGCGGAGGATCGCGGAGATGGAGGGCGCCGCGATCCACTCGTTCTTCACCGAGAAGGGATCGATGTTCGGGGGCAGGACGACGGTCCGCTTGCGCGGCAGCCACGCCGGCGCGTACGCCTCGCGCGAGAAGACGGCGACGGGGACGTCCTCGAGGTACGGGCGGAGGAACGCCCATGCCTGGTCGACGTGCCGGCCCGGGTGCTCGTAGCCGATGTGACAGCGCCAGACGACGTGCGCGCCGTGCGCGGCGAGCGGCGCGATCAAGCCGGCGGTCTGCGGATCGTGACAGATGAGGATGTCCTCGGGCCGCACCAGCTTCGTCAGGGCCGCGACGTTCTCGCGGGTGACGCGGTCGTAGATCTCGCGCTCGTTCGCCGCGAGCGCGCCGTGGTCGCCGGGATCGTCGTGCAGCGCGTTGTGCAGGCGCTTGGTCACCACGAAGAAGTCGGGCGCTCCCTCGAGCACGGCCCATCGCACGTCGACGCCGAGACCTCGACAGTAGCGGAGCAGCGCGCGGAGCATCTCCGCCACGCCGCCGCCGGCGGCGGTGGAGTTGACGTTCCACACGGCCCGGCCCTGGAGCAGGGCGTTCGTCGCCTCCGCGAGCCGCACGATCGCTTCGACCCGCGGAGCCCCTACGAGCTCGACGAACGGGCCCACGGCGCGTGCGCTCACGGCGATCTCGAACACGCCTGCGATCGTTGCGAGACGCGTGCCGGTCCCGCGCGAAGCTCAGCGGGACGCGAGCGGCGGTCGCTTGTTCGCGTTCGCGCGGCGGAGGTAGCGCAGCGCCGAACCGAAGTGCACGTGCGACAGCCCGTGACCGACCGGCTGCTCCATCACCGCCCGAGGGATGCCGTATGCCGCAAGCGCAGCACCGAAGGCACGCGAGTGCCCCGCGCTCCCTTCGTCCTGGCTGCAGACGCCGACGAAGACGGGCGACCAGCGCTCGACCGGCGTCGCGCGCGGCCCCATCGCCTGGCCTCCGGCGAACACCGCGTAGCCGTCGACGTCCATCCGCCCGCGGGTCGCGAGCGAGCTGACGAAGTAGGCGCCGCTGGAGAAGCCCATGACGAAGACCTCGTCGTAGCGGCCCGCGCGCTGCTCGAGCACGCGCTTGGCGTTCGTCCACTCGTCGATCAGCGCCTGCTCGACGACCTCCTGCGCGCGGAGCGAGCCGGGCCACACGTAGCCGACGTCGGCGGGCGGCGAGCGCGGGAAGAGCACGTCGACGTGGTTGCCCTTCGCGAGGCGCGCGAGGCCGCGCATGTGATTCCACTGCCACGTGGTGCCCTTCGCGACGGCGCCGTGGAGGAAGACGACGAGCGTGCGGCGCGGGCCCTGCGAGGTCTCGCCGTCGAGGTAACAGACGTCGCCCGGCAGCGCCTCGATCCCCGGCGCGCACCAGGGCGCGGGCTCCTTCGCGGCGCTCGGGATCGGCGCGAGGAAGACGGCCGCGAAGGCGAGCAAGGAGAAGAGCAGGGGTCGCATGGCGCCGGCGGCATCCACGATCGGTGCCCGTGGCGAAGGGACAGCGATCCCGCGCGCTTGGTGGCCGGTGCGGGCCGCGGCCTGCAGCGCTCCGGTCCTCGATCGCGAGGACGCGAGTCCTCGTCGCGCCAAAACTGACAAAAGGCTGTCATCGCCGTCCGGCAGGATGCTCGTCATGAACGACGCGAACAAGGTCCGGAAGCATCTCGGTGGCTGCCACTGCGGAGCGGTCCGCTTCGAGGTGGAGGTCGACGCGACGAAGGGCGGCCGCTGCAACTGCTCCGTCTGCACGAAGGTCAACCAGCTCGGCGCGATGGTGAAGCCCGATCAGCTGCGCCTGCTCACGCCGGAGAGCGCGCTCGGCGCCTACGTCTGGGGCGCGAAGATCTCCACCCGCTACTTCTGCAAGACGTGCGGCGTCCACTGCTTCGGCAAGGGGCACCTCGCGGAGCTCGGCGGCGACTTCGCGTCGGTGAACCTCCAGTGCCTCGACGACGTCGATCCGGCGACGGTGACGACCATCCACTGGGACGGCCGGCACGACAACTGGGAGGGCGGCCCGCGGAGCACGCCCTGGCCGATCGCCGCGTCCTGATCGCTCAGGATCCCACGGCCGCGCGCTCGGGCTGCGCGAACACCACGTCGAACGAGTCGTTCGACGCCGCCGCCTCCGGCACCGCGATGCGCACCCCGGAGGGCGCGGGCTCGGGCGCGGCCACGAGCTCGCGGAGGACGCGCGTGCCTTCCTTCGAGGCGCCGAGCGCGGTGTCGAGCTCCTCGCGCAGCTCGTTGAACGGCACCAGGGCGCACTGCTCGCGCATCGAGCGGATCTGGTCGCCGATGGTCGCGAGATCGACGGAGAGCGCCTCCTGCTGCCGCCGCGCGACGAGCCAGCTCGCCTTGCGCGCGCGAACGACCGCGAGCCGCCGGAGGAGGGCCGGGCGCGTGGTCTGGTCGGCGCAGAGGAGCGCGCCCTGGATGAGCCGGATCTGCTCGTCGAGCGCGGGGCCGAGCGTCGCGCCGAAGATCTGCATGCTCTGCCGGTGCGCGAGCGCGATGCGCCCGTACACCGAGACGAGCTCCGACGCGCCCGTCCAGTCGTCGGAGAGCCGTGTCACGCCGGCGTGCGCACGGATCGCGTCGGCGGCGCGGTCGAGCCCCTCGAGCTCGAGGCGGTGCTCGGTCTCGAGGTGCGCGCCGAGGATCGCCCGCGCGGCGGCCGCCTCCATCCGCTCGGCCTCCGCGTTGCGGGCGTCGATGCTCGCCTGGAACACGCGTGTCCGCGGGAGCACGCCGAGGACGATCACCTCGGCTATCACCAGCATGAGGACGGGGAAGGTCAGGCCTGCGTCGGCCGACGTCATCACGATCGCGGTGAGCGCCACGAGCGTGAGCACCGCGACGTTGACGGGATGGCAAACCGCTGCGCGGCGGTAGCTCCAGATCGCCGCACCTGCGTCGCGGTACTTCTTGCTCATCGTCTCCTCCTGCCATCGTGCGCGGACGCATCGTTCGTGCCGGGCTCGGGAGCAGGGCGGACGCGGGCGCTTCGTGAACGCCCGTGCTCGTTCGCGCGGGCCATCCGCGGCCGTCTCATCGTGACGATCCTCGGCGCGATCGCCGCCCTCGTTGCGCGTGGACACACGTGGCCAACGTTGCCCCGCATCCACGGGCGGTCGGGCCCGTGGCGTGCGACATCGGCGCCGTGCCCAACCTGCGCTACGCTCTCGCTCGCATGCATCGCCGTACCGCCCTCGGCGCCATCCTCGGCGCACCGCTCGTCATCGCGTGCCGCAGCACCAGCAGCACGAGCACGCCCGACATCGCCCTGCCCGACGTGGTGCGCAACGTCGAGCCGATCGGCTTCCAGTGGAAGACGCTCGACCCGTTCCTCTTCTGCGTCCACCACGACGACGCCTACCCCGCGGGCAACACGAAGCTCGGGCCGGCCGCGTCGCTCGCCGGACGCGAGATGGGCAGCGACTTCGTCCCGAAGGACGGCTGGCGCATGTACCACGGCGAGATCGTCCCGGGATTTCCCCAGCATCCTCACCGCGGCTTCGAGACCGTCACCATCGTCCGGCGCGGGCTCGTCGATCACTCCGACTCGCTCGGGGCCGCGGCGCGCTACGGCGGCGGCGACGTGCAGTGGCTGACGGCGGGCAACGGCATCCAGCACGCCGAGATGTTCCCGTTGCTCGACGCGAGCGGCCCGAACCCGCTCGAGCTGTTCCAGATCTGGATGAACCTGCCGAGCACCGACAAGCTCGTCGATCCGCACTTCGCGATGCTGTGGAACGACAAGATCCCGCGTCACGCCGTGCTCGACGCATCGGGAAAGGCGACCGAGGTGACGGTGATCGCGGGCAAGCTCGGCCCGGTCGCACCGCCCTCGCCGCCACCGAAGTCGTGGGCGTTGCGGCCCGGCAGCGACGTGGCGATCTGGACGATCAAGATGCCTGGCGGCGCGCGCTTCACGCTGCCGGCGGCGAATGCGGGCACGAACCGCATGCTCTACTTCTTCCGCGGCAAGGACCTCCGCGTCGGATCGCGCACCGTCGCCGCGCGGAACGGCATCGAGCTCGTCGCCGACGCGGAGGCGCCGATCGAGAACGGCGCCGAGGCGAGCGAGCTGCTCCTCCTGCAGGGCCGGCCGATCGGCGAGCCGGTCGTGCAGCGCGGACCGTTCGTGATGAACACCGCGGCCGAGATCCAGAAGGCGTATGCCGACTACCGGCGCACCGGCTTCGGCGGCTGGCCGTGGCCGAAGACCGATCCGGTCCACGACCGCGAGGTGCGCTTCGCGCGGCACGCGGACGGTCATCTCGAGCGCGCGGGCTGACGCGTCAGCGCGGCGCCGCCGGCGGGTGGATCGGCTGCTCGGGGATCTCGGGATGGATCGGCTGCCGCTCGGGGCCGGGGAGGGGCACGCGCGGCTCGGGGATCTCGGGCGTCGGCGGCTCGTTCGGACCGGGGACGTTCGGCCGCGGCACGTACGGCGTCGGCTCCGGCTCGGGCTGCGTGGCGCGCGGCTCGGTCGTCATGGCCCCACCCACAGATCGCGCAGATCCGCCGGCAGCTGGCTCGCCGCGTCCTCGATCTGATCGGCGGGGATCACCGAGCGCACCGCATCGAAGACCGCGCCGACGATCGACCGCGCGCGCGCCGCGTCGGTCCCGAGGTGCTCGGCGACGCGCGCGACGAGCTGCTCGGCATCGAACGTCGCGGCGTTCTCCGGATGACGGAAGCATCGCATCACCAGCGGACGGATCGTGCGCGGCAGCGCGAGCAGGAGGTCCCCGGCCTCGCCGCCGCTCAGGCGCTGCGCGAACGTGCACATCACCGCCGCCACGGCCTCGTCCGGCGGGACGCCGTCGGGGAGCGCGCCCCGGCTCCGGAGGACCTCGAGGAAGCGGTCGCGCGCCTCGAGATCGGTCTCGCCGCGCTCGAGCTCGGCGAGGCCGTGCGCGCCGAGCCACAGATCGCGGAGGTCGTGCGGGAGCTGCGCCGCGACGTTCGCCGCGACGTCGGGGGCGATGCTCGCCCGGACCCCCTCGAAGACCGCGGCGGCGATCGCCTCCGCGGTCGCCGGTGTGACCGAGAGCCGGAGGCCGAGGTCGGCGAGGAGCTCGGCGCGCCCGAACGTGGCGATGGTGCGCTCGCGCTCGCGCGCGCGGAGCGCGGCGTCGAAGGTCGGACGGAGGGCCTCCGGCAGCGCCATGACGAGGCGATGCGCCTGCCCCGGGGTGAGCCGGTGCAACAGCGCGCTCACGACCGCGACCGCCGCCTCCACCGTCGGGACATGGGCGGGCAGCGGCGCGTGCGCGGTCACGTCATCGAGGAAGTGCGAGGAGCCGATCGCCATGCCGGCGGGCGTTGCATCCCGCGCGCCGGATCAGAGCGCGGCGGCGAACGCTCGGCCGAACTCGAGCGGCGAAGGCCGATCCTTCGGATCGAGCGCCGTCGCCTCGCGGAGGAGCTTCGCGATGGCCGCCGGATAGGCCTCGAGCCGCTTGCCGTCCTCGAACGGATCGCGCTTCATGTGCGCGATGATCCGCTCGCGCGCGTTGTCGATCTCGTCGAAGAACGCGCGCCCGGTCGTCACGTTGTAGATGGTGCCGGCGAGCGCGTAGACGTCCGAGCGCGGATCGAGCTCGACGGCGTCGAGCACCTGCTCCGGCGCGATGTACCCCGCGGTGCCCGCCACGAAGCGCCCGGCCACGTCCGCGTCGACGCGGATGCCGCGCACCATGCCGAAGTCGATCACCACGGTCGCGAGCGGCGTCGCCACGGCGGGGTCGCGATGCTTGTCGGGCTCGAACTTCTCACCGCCGCGGAGCGGCAATCGCAGCCAGAGGTTCGCCGGCTTGACGTCGCGGTGCACGAGGCCCGCGCTGTGGAGCGCGGCCAGGCCCGCGCACGCCTCGAGCACCACGCGGCGCAGCTCGAACAGCGTCATCGGCTTCGCCGCGGAGTACTGCTTGAGGTCGGCGCCGATCAGGTACTCGAGGACGAGGAACGGGACCTGCCCGTCGACGACGCCGCGATCGATGATGTTCGCGACGTTCGGGTGATAGAGCCCGGCGAGCGCGTTCGCCTCCTCGACGAACGACGCGAGGATGCCCTTGCGCTCGGTGTCGGTCGCGTTCTGCAGCGCATCGGCCTTCGGGATCTTGAGGACGAAGAGGCGATCGGCCCCCGGCTTGCGCACCAGCCACACGAAGCCGATGCCGCCCTCGCCGAGCGGACGCACGAGCTCGTAGCCCTCGATGACCCTCGGCTCCTTCTTCTTCGGCGCCGGCGGAGGAGGCGGCGTGCGGCGGATCGCCTGGCGGACGGCCTGCTCGAGCAGGGCCGAGGCGATCGGCCCGAGCGAGGCGAACCACACGTCGAGCATCGACAGCTCGCGCGCGCGGATCGCGCGGGCGACGAGGCCCGCGACGCGCGGCGCGTTCTCCGTCGCGCTTCGCCGGAGCGAGTCGTCGGCGGTCTCCGCGCTCGCGGGGTGGAGCGCCTTGACCGGATCGGCCAGCGCGCCGTGCAGGCGATCGCCGGCGAGGACGAGGTCGAGGCACATCGCCTCGAGATCGGGCTTCGGCCCCGACGCGGTCTTGAACGCGTCGAGCGCGCGCGCGAGGTTGCCGAGCGCCTGCGCGAGCTCGGTGTCGTCGGCGTGCAGCGAGGCGAACGCCGCCGCGGTCGCAGGTCCCCAGCTGCCGTCGGCGGTCTGCTCGTCGGCGCGCGCGACGGTCATGCGGAGCGCGTCGGCGCGATCGCAGCAGAGGGCGAGCGCCTCGGGCGCCATGAGGGGCAGCGCGGTGGCGAGCTTCTTCAACATCGCCGGGCGATCGATCACGAGCGCCCACCACGCGGCGAACGGGCCGAGCCAGCGGACGTCGTCGACCTCGCCGAGCGCGGTGCCGCGCGTGGTGTCGACCAGGCGCCAGAACAGGGTCGAGAGCGCGCTCTCGAGCGGCGGCGGCAGCTCGCGCGTGCCGTCCGCGAGCCCCTGGATCTTGCGCAGCCAGAGGCAGGTCTGGTGCGCGGTCGGACCGCGTCCGGGGCCGAGGTCGCCGTCCTCGCCGCACGCGTCGAGCGCGTATCCGCCGAGGCGCACCGCGAGGACCTCGAGCGGAAGATCGAGCGCGCGGTTCGCGTCCTCGTCCGCCCTCCGCTCCTTCACCGCCTCGAGGATCTCGGCGGGGGCGCGCGCGATGACCTCCCACGTGGCCTCGAGGTCCGGGTCCTCGACGCCCTCGACCGCGGGCCGCGTCGCGAGCAGCGGGCCCCACAGGCGGAGGGCGAACGCGCGCGCGCAGCCCTCGAGCGCGTTCATCGCCCCGGCGCGCTGGCGGAGGCGCGCCTTGCCGAGCACCACGCGCCGCGCCTCCTCGAACGCGGGCGCGAGCGCGACCGCGAACCGGGCCGCGCGTGCGTCGGCCTCCTCGTCGTCGTACTGCGCGGCGACGCGCATCAGGTTCTCGAGGCCGAGCTCGAGATCGAGCGGGTCGCGCTCGGCGCCGTCGATCGCGTCGGTGACCGCGATCACCTCGATCCACCGCCGCGACTCCTCGATGGTGAACGGGCGCGCGCGGCGCGCCATCTCGCGGAGGAGGCGGAGCGGGCCTTCGACCTCGAAGTCGCGCACGCCGCGTCGCCAGAGCGTCGCGAGGCCACGTCCGAGCGCGCGCGCGGCGATCGCGCCGCCGTCGCCCTCGAGGATGCGCTTCGCGAGGCGGTCCCAGAGATCGCGGCGCTCGTAGAAGAGATACGGCGTGGCCGCGGCGATCGCCGCGAGGCCCCAGGCCGCCTCCTGGGGCGAGTCGAGGATGGCGATGAGCTGGCTCGCGAGCAGGAACGTGAGCCGCGCCGACGGCAGCGACGCGAGCGCGGTCATCGCGCGCTGCCGGAGGATCTGCGATTCGCCGAGCGCCCAGTCGAGGAGCGTGCCCTCGAGCTGATCGAGCGGACCGGTGAGCCGCCCGAGCGCGCGCGCCGCGTGGACCCACACGAGGGGCTCGGGATGCAGGAGCAGCGGCTGGAGGACCTGCAGCGTCTTGCCGACGAGCGCGGGATCGGACGAGGGCGGCATGCCCCCCACGCTGATCTCCAGGCAGCGCGCGGCGAGCACGCGCCCGCGGAGCGCGCCGTGCGCCGGCCCGCGGATCATCGCCTCGAACGTCGCGGGCGAGCTCCAGATCCACTTGCCGAGCGCGGGCACCTCGACCGCGCCGGCGCCCGCCTCCCAGATGAGGATCTCGAGGCGCGCGCGGGTCTCCGCGTTCTCGGGGAGCGCGAGGTCGCCGCCGTCGCCGAGCAGCGGGGCGCAGGCGAGGGCGTCGAGGAGCGGCCCCTCGATGACCCGATCGCGGACGGCGTCGATCAGCCGCTCGCGGAGCTGCGGCTGCAGGGCGGCGCGGGCGAGCAGCGGCGCGAGCTCCACGTCGCGGCGCCAGGTGCTGCCGTGGCACCAGGCGAAGACGATCTCGGCCGCCGGTCCTTCGTCCGCGAGGAGCAGCGCGAGCTCCGCCTGGTGCGTGCCCGACACCGACGGGAGCAGATCGCCGAGCACGTCGGCCGGCGCGCGGATCTCCTCGGGCAGGAGCACGGCGTCGCGCCCGCCCGCCCGCCAGCGCAGGCGGAGCGCGTCCGCGAGCTCGGGACGCGTGGGGAAGAGCGCGACGAGCGCAGCCAGCGCTTCTCGGACCTCGGCCGGGATCATCGGGAGCCGCCTGAGCGTATCGCATCCGCCGCAGCATGTCCCAGGAGCTCCCCGCACCTCGTCGGTGCTTGCATTCTGCACGAAGGGCCTGGCGGACGAGCGAGCGCAGGCGTAGAGTGCCGCCCGCTCCCGTGAGCGAAGAGTCGACGAACGAGAAGCGGCAGATGCTCGTGGAGCGCGTGGCGCAGGCCGCGGCCGCGGCCTGGATCGCCTCGTACTTCGACGCCCTCGCGCGCGAGAGCCGCACGGTCTCGGGCGGCTGGCCGGGGACGCTCTCCGAGGCGCGCGCCCGGACGAGCGCCGCCGCGGCCCGAGCGCTCGCGGCGGAGGCGATGCCCGCCCTGACGCACGACGAGCTCGCGCACGCGGCGCGGCTCACGAACGCCGAGGCGCGCCGGGCGTGGCAGCGAAACTGCGTCGCCGAAGACACGGACTGACGCCGAAGGTCAGGTCCGGCGGAGACCCGAGCTCCGGACCATGCGCTCGAGATCGCTGAAGCGCTGCGCGAGCGCGCGCACGAGCGTGCCGGTCCATCCCGAGAGGCCGAGCCCCTCGTTCATCGTCGCCTGATCGAGCACGAGCACGGTGACCGCGTCGATCGCCTGCACCGTCGCCGCGCGCGGCTCGTAGAGGATGAGCGCCATCTCGCCGAAGGTCTCGCCCGGCTCCATCACCGCGAGCGTCTCCTCGACGCCGTCGACGGTGCGGTACGCGCGGCACTTGCCTCCGATGATCATGTAGGCGGCGTCGCCCTTGTCTCCCTCGCGGAAGATGACGGCGCCCGGCGCGAACGTCCGGCGCGGCAGGTGGAGACCGCCGTGGAGGAACGCGCGCATGTCGCTCTGCATCTCGGTGATCGTCTGGTAGCGCCTGGTGGGATCGGGCTGCGTCGCCCGCTCGGCGATCGCGCGGATGCGCTTCGCGATGCCGTACGGCTCGCACGCCTCGTCGATCGAGATCACCCGGCCGGCGGCCGCGTTCTCCAGGACGACGCGGCCGTCGCGCTCGTGGCCGTACGGTCCCTGTCCGCAGAGCACCTCGAAGAGGAGCGCGCCGAGCCCGAACACGTCGCTCCGCTCGTCGACGTCGCTCGGGTTGCCGCGCGCCTGCTCGGGCGCCATGTAGTCCGGCGTTCCGACCGGCCCCGGCGCGTTCATCATCGACCGGCTGCCGGACGCCGGCTGCGAGCGGGTGAGCTTCGCGAGGCCCCAGTCCATCAGGTAGACCTGGCCGAAGTCGCCGACCATCACGTTGTCCGGCTTGAGATCGCGATGCACCACGCCGCGATGGTGCGCGTACGCGAGGGCGTCACAGACCTTGAGCAGGATCTCGATCCCTCCCTCGATGCGCTCGACGGTGCCGGGCGGCCTCCGCGCGAGCCACGAGGTGAACGGTCCGCCCTGCACCAGCTTCATCGTGAAGTACGGGACGCCGCTCTCGTCGATCGAGAGCTCGTGGACCGGCACGATGTTCGGGTGCTCGAGCTGCCCGGTCATCTGCGCCTCGGCGATGAACCCGTCGCGATAGAACGCGTTGCTCGCGAAGGTGCGATCGAGCCGCTTGAGCGCCACGGGCCGGAGGAGGTTCCGGTCCTGTGCAGGATGCACGTGTCCCATGCCGCCCCGGGCGAAGGCCCGGCCGACGATCAGGTGAGGCGGCTGGGGGATCTTCTCCGCCTCGATCGCCGTCGCCGTGAGGTCGGACTTGCCGTCCACCGGGATCGATTCGATGACGCGGACGGGCTCGGCGTGGGGTTCGAGGAACGGATTGGTCACGGGGCTCTCCTCTTCGCTGCGAGGCGAGTATAGATGTTGGGCGTGAGCGGCGCGCCTTCGATCTCGGTGAGCATCGTGGTCCTGCTGGTGGCGGTGACCGCGCTCGTGTCGGTGGCGGCCTGGGCGTCGAAGTCCCTGAGAGGCGCCTTCGTCCTCAATCCCTACGTCGTGCGCCAGCGCGGGCAGGTCTACCGGCTGCTGACCGCGGGCTTCATCCACGCGGACGCGATGCACCTGCTCTTCAACATGATGACGCTCTGGTTCTTCGCGAACGGCGTCGTCCGCATCCTCGGCGTGCCGCGGTTCCTCGTCCTCTACCTCGGCGCGGTGGTCGTCGGCTTCGTGCCCACGACGCTCCGCTACATGCGCCAGCCCGCGTACAACTCGCTCGGAGCGTCGGGCGCGGTCGCGGCGGTGACGTTCAGCGCGATCGCGCTCCAGCCCGGGCTGCGCGTGGGCATCCCGTTCGTCCCGGTGCTGGTGCCCGGCATCGTCTACGGCGTGCTCTACCTCGCGTACAGCGCCTGGCACTCGTACCGCGCGCGCGACGGGATCAACCACGACGCGCACTTCACCGGCGCGGTCTTCGGCGCGCTCCTCACGTACGCGTTCGAGCCGGCGCGCGTCCAGCGGGCGCTCGGGCACCTGATCTGACCGCGCGAGCGCGCGCGCTGCGATAGGCGTCGGCGTCGACGTCCTCGCCCGCGACCCAGGCCTCGATCGCCGGCAGCACGTGCGCGTCCCACTCCTTGCTCAGGCGGACGGCGAGGAAGTCACGGTACAGCGCCTCGACCACCTTCTCCGTGTCGCGTGCATGATGCATGCGTTCGAGGAGCTTCTCGTGCTCGGCGAAGGCCGCCTCGTCCGCCTCCGCGTCGCGCCGCTTCTTCTTGCGCGGGGGAGGGGGAGCGCCCTCGGGCGGCGCGTCGGGCGTCCGCTCGATCGGCGCGCTCAGCGCGGTGATCGCGAGCGTGTCGCCGCGCAGCGCGAGCGTGTGATCGCCGTCTCCGATCGAGAGGTGGAACCCCATGCGGTCCGGCGTCTTGCCCCGGAGGAGCGACTCCTTCGCCTCGCGATGGAGGCCGGGGGACACGCCCTTGATCGCCGTCGACTCGCGCCCGTCGGTGAGGACCAGCCGCCCGCCGAGCCACATGCCGAACGAGCCGTGCTCCTTCGTCTCGAGCGTCGCGTCGAGGACCTCGGTCTCGAACCACAGCCAGAGGAGGAGCTCGCGTCCGACGAAGCGCCGGAGCTCGATCCGATCGAGCAGCGACGCCTGCTCCTGGGCCTCGCCCGCCATCAGTCCTCCTCCTCTTCCGCCGCCTCGTCGCGCATCATCGGACCCTCGGGACCCTCGCCGAGCACGATCGGCTCGAGCGCGTTCCATGCGCGCTCGGCGTCCTTGTCGAGCCCGAGCCGCGCCGCCAGGGTGTAGGGCGACTCGGGCACCAGCTTCAGGCCGAACGTCTTCTCGAACAGCTCCGTCATCTTCGCGCCCGCCTTGTCGGCGTGGCTGAAGAAGCGGACGAGGCCGTCCTCGAGCGACCACACGACGTCGATCATCCGCGTCTGCGGCGAGATCTGCTTGCGGAGCTTCTTCGCGACGAGGAGCTTCAGCTCGCCCTTCTCGCGGCGCGAGAGGCGCTCGCGCCCCTTCTTCTCGAGGTACGCCTTCTCCGCGTCGCGCACGTGGCGGCGCAGCACCGAGGCGGGGATCGCCCACCGATCGGTGCGGAAGCCGAGGCACACGTACGAGCTCCAGACGACGTCGTCGTAGGTCAGCTCGGTGGCGAAGGGCTCGCCGATCTTGCACCAGCCGGAGCGCTCGAGGTCCTCCTCGTCGACCTCGAGCGGCCGCATCGCGCGTGCGCGGATGGTGCGCATGTACCGCTCGCGGAAGTCGTCGGGGGGATCGCCTTGCACGTAGAAGCGTGCGTACGTCAGGGTGCCGCGTAAGGCCGTCACGGGCCGCGGCGTCTAGCACGTGGAGAGGAGCACCGCTATTGGCAGCCGCCGCCCGCGCAGTCCTTCGTGCAGTCCTCGGCCTTCGCGCAGACCTGCGTGCAGTGACCGCCCGGGCAGGACAGCTTGCACGTGCCGGACGGCCCGCACAGCTGCGAGCACCAGCCGCCACGGCAGGCGAGCACGCAGCTCACGCCGTCGCACTCCTGGCGGCAGTTGCCCTTCGGGCACTGCTTCTCGCAGAGCGGCCCGTCGTACACCCCGCACGACTGCATCGCGCCCATCGCCATCGGCGCGCCGCTCGGGCGCGGCACCGCGAGCGGCACGTCGGGGCGGAAGCCGGAGTCCGCCTCGCCGCCCGCATCACGCCCCGCGTCGTTCTTTCCGGCGTCGTCCTCGTCGTCGTGCGCCGCGCGTCCGGCGTCCCGGGCGGCGGGGGCGACGGTCGCCGGCGCGGTGACGACCGGCTCCGGCGCGCTCGCGTCTTCGGTGGCGCGGCTGCCTCCGAAGCAGGAGTCACATCCACCGCACCCCGCGAGGGAGCCGAGCGCGATCACGGCGAGCCATCGGAAGGAGCGCACGCGCGCAGCATAGCTGCTCTTGCGCGCGATGCGATCGTGCATACGGTCGCATCTCCCCCGAGGCTCCGCACCGGAGACGCCGCGGAACGCATCGTCACGCCGATCCGCGCGCGGCGGTCGCCAGCCGGAGCAGCTCCGTCGCCCGCGGCGAGAGGCGGCGGCCGGTGATCGCCACCAGCGGCACGCGCACGCGGAGATCGTCGACCTCACGGAAGGCGACGCCGTCGCGCGCGAGCCGCATCATCGACGCGCTCACGAGCGAGATGCCGGCGCCCGCCGCGACGAGGCCGAGCATCGCGATCTTCGTGTCGGTCTCCTGCGCGACGTCGACGCGGACGCCCGCACGCGCGAGCGCGCGGCTGCACGCGTGCGCCCACGCGGGCTCGACGTCCGGACGCACGAGGACGAACGGCTCGCCGTCGAGCTCGCGCGTCCGGAGCTTCTTCCGCTTCGCCAGCGGGTGGTGCTCCGGGAGGACGGCGACGAACCGCTCGCGCGCGAGCACGTGCTCGGCGATCGCCTCGTCCTCGATCGGTCCGCAGGCGAACCCGATCTCGATGCGGCCGGTGCGCAGCGCCTCCACCTGGAGGGCGCTCCGCAGCTCGACGAGCGAGAGCCGCACCTCCGGCGCGCGCTTGCGCAGCGCGTGGAGCAGCGGCGGGAGGACCTCGTAGGTCGCGGTCGGCGTGTAGCCGATGGTCAGCGTGCCGGCCTCGCCGCGCGCGATCCGCGCCGCCTCGGCGCACGAGCGCTCCGCCTCGTCGAGCAGCTGCCGCGCCCGCGCGAGGAGGAAGCCGCCCGCCTCGGTGAGCGCCACGTGCCGGCGGTCGCGCTCGAAGAGCCGGACGCCGAGCTGATCCTCGAGCCGCTTGATCTGCATGCTGAGCGGAGGCTGCGTCATGTGCAGGCGCGCCGCCGCGCGTCCGAAGTGCAGCTCCTCGGCGACGGCGACGAACGAGCGGAGGAGGCGCGGCTCCATCGCGTCGGCGGCGTTCATACGAATCGCATATCACAGGCGCGAAGATCGAGATTGGACGATATCAGTCCGCGGCCGTAGCTTCCGCGCATGACCGATCCCAAGGCACGCGTCATCGAGCGCTACTTCTCCGAGCTCTTCAACGCGGGGCGCGTCGACCTCGTCGACGAGCTTCTCCATCCCGACTACGTGAACCACTCGCCCGGGTCGCCCGATCTGCCGCGCGGACGCGAGGGCGTGACGATCGTCGTCGCGGCGATGCGGGCGGCCTTCCCCGATCTCGCCTACACCATCGAGGACATGGTGATCGGCGAGGACGCGGTCGCGGTGCGGACGACCATGCGCGGGACGCATCGCGGCGACTTCTTCGGCCTCGCGCCCACCGGGCGGCCGTTCGAGGTCCAGCAGATGACCATCGAGCGGTTCTCCGGCGGCCGCATCGTCGCCCACCATCGCCTGACCGACGAGGCGGCGCTCATGCGCCAGCTCGGCGTCGCCTCCTGAAGCCAAGCCGGTCGGCCGGCCGGTGTCACACTCCGCGGACCCGGGCCGACGGAGGACGGATGAGACGCGCGGGCATGATCCTCATCGCGCTCGTCGTGTGCACGCAGGCGCGGGCCGACGAGCCAGGCGCGCGCCTCCTGCCCATCCCGGCGCGGGCTCAGGCGCCCGAGTCCCCGCCCTCGGGGTGGTGCGGAGAGACCGCGATCCAGGAGGGCCTCCTTCATCTCGGCGTGTGGGCGCCGCAGCGCGCGATCAACCGCGCGGGCAAGCCCTCGCATCCCGACCTGTACTCGCCGGACATCCCCGTCGCGCTCGCGGACCTCGGCGTGCGGACGACGACGTACGCGGGGGCGCGCGGCTTCGACCCGTTCGCGAGCTGGGTGAAGGCGGCGATCGACGAAGGCGACCCGGTGCTCGCCGGCGTGAAGATCCTGCCCACCCAGCACCCCGAGTGGGGCCTCGATCACTTCGTCCTGGTGGTCGGCTACGGCTCGCGCGGCCTGCTCGTGAACACCACGTGGGGTCGCCGCGCGTGGATCGCGAAGGGCGCGGCGACGGGGCTGTCGCTCGACGGCGCGTTCTACGGCATCCGCCTCCGCGGCGTCGCCGTCCCCGCGGGCAAGCGTGCCGCGCGGGTGACGCTGCTCGAGGAAGGAGCCGACACGGTGAAGCTCCGCGTCGCCTGCGCCGGCCGGCCGGACGAGGAGGTCACCGTGCCGGCCGCGCGCATCGCGCGCTTTCACTGCGCGAGGTAGAAGTCCTTCACCACCGGCATGTGCTGCATGTTCGTCGCGTCGCTGTCGGTCTTCTGCACCGGCGCGACGTCGGCGAGCGGCGTGTAGACGCGCGAGTCGAAGACCAGGCCCGCGGCGAAGCTGTTTCCGCCGATCACCGTCGGGCGCTGCGCCTTCGCGAGCATCCGATCGACGAGCACCCAGTCGTACGGCCTGCTCCGCGGACCGTTCGTGTTGTCGTTGCCCTGCTGATCGGCCGGCGCCTCGCCGTCGGTCGCGACGATCTGCGCGAACGTCGAGAGGCACGGCTCCGTGCGGTTGTCGGTGTTGAAGTCGCCGCCGATCACGACGTAGTCGCCGTCGGCGGCCGCGCCCTTCAGCTGCGCGACGAGCGACGTCGCCTCGGCGTTGCGATCGGTGCCGTTGGTGGTGAGCAGGTGCACGCTCACCGCCCAGAGCGGGTGCGGTCCGGGCACGGCGATCTTCGCGTAGACGAAGCTGCGATTCGCCACCTTCGGATCGACCCAGCGCCCCGACGCGAGGATGGGGAAGCGGCTCACCACGGCGTTCGGGATCTGCACCCCCGACTCGCGAAAGAAGACGAACGAGCTGCCGAACGCCTTGTCGACGAACGCGCGCACGTCCGCGTCGCCGTTGGCGCCGTAGACGAGCTCCTGGAGCATCGCGATGTCGGGATGGAGCCCCTGGAGCATCCGGATCCCCTCGCCGGAGTCGTACGTCGAGCTCGAGCCGCTCGAGATGTTGCCCGCGAGGATGCGCACGTTCGCGGGCTCGGCCGCGGCGTCGCCGGAGCCGGCGTCGCGTGGGGGCGTTCCCGCGTCCGGCGCGGGCGACTGGCCCGCGTCGACGTCCTCCACCGCCGGCGGGGGCGTGACCTCGGGGGCGGGGCTGCTCTGGCCGCAGGCGCAGGCGAAGACGAGGGAGAGGAGGGCGACGACGGAGACAGGAGCGCGCATTCTCGCGCACTACCTTATCAACGTGCGCTCCACAGCGTGAGCTGCATCCACGCGGCGCGTCGCCGGAGCTCGTCGTCCTCTTCGTCGGGCGCGGAGAGGAAGCGCGACAGTCGCTTCGTCCCGACGGCGAGAGGATCGATCTGGAATCCGCGCTCGGTCTGCGCGTGGCAGCCCGCGCACGTCTGGCGGAGGAGCGCCTCGTGCCGCGGGACGTCGCGGACGAACGCAGGCGCCGCCTCGGCCGCCGCCGAGGACGACGCCCACCAGTCGCGAGGGAGCACGAACGTGCCGTCGTCGATCTCCGACGCGTGCGCCTCGGAGAACGCGCGGAGCTCGGGGGCGCCGACGCGCGTCCAGTCCGGGGTGTTGCGCACGTTCGCCGGCACGAGCGTGCGGCCCTCGATGCGAAACTCGTGGAGCACCATCGATCCGGTCCACGCGTCCGCGGTGCGGACCTGCGCGAGCGCGCCCGTCGCGACGAACGGCTCGATCAGCGCGGCGAGGCGCTCGGGGAACGTCTCGGCGGAGCCCTCGCCCAGCGCGTGCCAGCGCTTCGTCCATGCGAGGGCCGAACCTCGCTGCGCGTACTCGACGATGACCGTGAGCGGCAGCGGCGCCGAGCGGGGATCGGCCGCCGGTCCGTCGGTGAGCGCGAACACGAGGCGGCCCTCGCCCCCGTCGGCCGCGCGGTCGGGCAGCACCGACAGATCGGTGCGATTGGCCACCGCGATGAGCCGCAGCGGCGCCGCCTCGGGAGGGAGCACGTGATCCGTGCACTGTGCACACGAATCGTCGCACCGGTTCTCGGGCGCGGCGCGGAGCCAGCGGCACGTCAGCTTCGCCTCGAGCATCGCCCCGCGATCGGGGCGCCCCTCGGCCTCGAGCCGGCGCGACCACGCGCGGAGCCAGCGCAAGGTCGCGCTGCCGTCGAGCGGGAGCCGCGCGAAGGCCTCCGCGAACGAGGGGAGGCGCGCGAGCGCGGCGTCGTCGGTGATCACCAGCTCGCGGCTCGCGTCGACGTGCACCTCGCGTGCGCCGGCGGGCAGGTCCGTCTCCCACGTGCAGGCCGCGAGCGCGAGGACGATGAAGAGGAGGAGCGCCTCAGAACGCATGCTGCGCTCCGACGGTGACGACGACCGGAGGACCGCCCACGCCCTCCGCGGGGCGCACGCCCTGCATGATCAGCGAGCTCTCGGCGAACAGGTGCGAGCCTTCGGCGAGCGCGTAGCTCGCGCGCGCGGCGACGGTGTTCCAGATGCCGCCGGCGAAGCCGCGCCGCGCCTCGTTCGATCCGTCGTACGGAGGCATGGCGAAGTCGCGTCCGGCGAAGAGCTGTCCGAGCGCCTCGAGCGACGCGGCGGCGACGAAGCCCATGCCGCCCGCGACGCGCCAGCGATCGGACACCGCGCCGTCGAACAGGAGCTCGGTGCGCGTGAGGACCCACGACGAGGTGCCGACGTTGCCGGGGCCCGGCGCGCTCGCCTTCGGGTACCAGAGGATCGGCGCGACGAGGACGAGGGCGGTGCGCTCGCCGGTGGGCAGCCGCACGCGCGGGCGGACGCCGGCGGTGAGCACGCTCGGCGTGATCCCGCCCACCACGCCCACCGCGAACCGATCGGTGACGCCGGCTCCGACCTCGGCGATGCCGAGGAAGGGGAGGCCGGTCGCGGCGGCGACCGTGGGACGGCCCGCGCGGGGGAACAGGTCCCCGTTCGAGCGCGCCGCGGAGGTGCCGGAGGACGGGGCCTCGACGGCCGAGACCGGCGCGGCGGTGAAGAGAAGAGAGAAGGCGAGGACGATGGAAAGGGCACGTCGCATGTGCCGGCCGCCCGAGCAGGCGCCGTGCCCCACCGGAAAACACGGGCTCTGCCGTCCCGGCGCGCCTCCGACTGTGCAGGTCGATGCACACCACGGGAAGTGCGGTGCGCGCGTCCTTGCCGTACCATCGGGGGCGGAACGCCGAATGAGCACCCGCGAGATCAAGCCTGGGGATACGCAGGTCATCAGTCTCGAGGACGTGGACGTCTCGGCGATCGCGCTCGAGTCCGAGCGGAAGCTGCCGCCGCCGCTTCCCCCCGAGGTCCCGTCGCCTTCGATCGCGCCGTCGATGCCGCCTCCGGCGCCGAAGCGAGGCACCGGGTTCTACGTCGCCCTCGTCGTCGGGTTCGTCGTCGTGGGCGTGGGCTTCGGCCTCGTCGCGGCGTTCGCGTTCGGGGGCAAGCCGGCGCCGGCGCCCGCGTCGTCGCAGGGCGTGATCACGATCCCGACGATCGAGATGGACGACGCTCCGGACGCGGCTCCCTGACCCCTGCGCTCGCGACGACGAGCCAGATCGCGACGGGGAGCAAGAGCGCGTTCACGCCCGCGGTCACGAGGTAAGGCAAGACGAGCGATCCGCCGAGCAGCGCGCTCCCGACGAGGGGGCCGAGCGCGCCGCCGACGTCGGAGGCCACCTGCAGCGCGCCGACGCCGAGGCCTCGCCGCTCGGGCGCGACCAGGCGTCCGACCAGCGCGAGCAGCGACGGACCGAGCGCGCCCACGCCGACGCCGAGGATGCCGATGCCGACCGCCATGGTCGCGGGGCCGGCGGCGAACGCGACGACGATCAGCCCCGGCACGGTGAGCAAGAGCCCCGCGCCCGCGACCTTCGCGTGCGCGTCGCGCCGATCGCCGAGGCGCCCGAGCGCGGGCATCGACATCGCCTCCGCGAGCACGAGCCATCCCATCAGCACGCTCGCGGTCGCGCGCTCCGGCAGGCCGAGGACGGTGACGTGCCGCGCGTGCACGAGGAGCGTCGTCGTGGTGAGGACCATGCCCGCTCCGGCGAACGTGCTCGCGAACGAGAGCGCGCCGATCGCCGCGAGCCTCCGATCCATGAAGCCGCGCAGCGCATCGCGGAGCGGCGCATCCGGCACCGCCGCCACGCGGAGATCGGGCACGCTCGCGAACGCGGCGATCGACGCGGCGAGGACGGCGACCGCGCCGGCCTCGAACGTCGCCGCGTCGCCCCACACCTCCGCGAGGAACCCGCCGACGACGAGCCCGATCGGCACGCCGAGCTGCATCGACGCGCGGACCGCCGCGCCCGCGCGTCCGCCGTGCGCCTGTCCGCCCGCATGCAGCGCGAGCGCCTGCGCCGCGACGAACACGAAGGACGAGCCGAAGCCGTGCACCACGCGACCCGCGAGGAAGAACGCGCCCGCATGCGCCGTGCGGACGCCGAGCGAGAACAGCACCATCACCACGATCTGGAGGACGAGCCCGGCGACGAGCGTCCTCCGTCCGCCGAGGCGATCGGTCAGCATCCCGGCGAGCGGGCTCGCCACGATCCGCGTGATGCGGTTGGCCGCGAGGATCAGCCCGATGAGCGGGAGCGACAGTCCGACGCGGAGCCCCACGCTCGGCAGGATCGGGAACGCGATCCCGCCCGCGATGCTCGCGAGCACGACGCCCGGGGCGAGCGCGAGCACGAGCCTTCGCGACGGCGGATCGGCGGCGGGCCGGGGCACGTCGCGCGCTCACTCCTCTCCGCGCGGCGGCGTCGGGTTGCGCGGGCCTTCGCGCCACCTGCGCAGCGCGCTGCTCGGATCGGCGACGGCGAGCGTTCGCGGCATGCGTGCTGCCACGATAGCGCTAAGCTGTCGCCGATGGTTTCACGGGCGGCCCTCGGCTGCGGCACGGCAATCGGCATCGCGCTCACCCTCGCGGCGGGCGCCGCATCGGCGAACCCCGGCATCTCGGGCTACTCGGGCAAGCCGTACTTCGGCATGGCCCAGACCTGCGACAGCACGTGTCACGCGCCGACCACGCCGCTCCCGAAGCTCACGGTCACCGTGCCTCCCACGGTGCAGGCCGGATCGACGAACCAGGTCACCGTGCTCGTCGACGGCACGCGCGCGCGCACCTCGCTCAACGCCGCGTTCAGCGACGGCGTGAAGGCGATCAAGGGCACGAACACCGAGATCCCGTTCCCGGTGGAGACCCCCGGCGAGGTCTCCGCGGTCACCCCGCCGCCGAACGGCGCCGACGGGACGTACAAGTTCTCGTTCGTCGCGCCGAGCACGAACGGGCCGATCACGCTGTGGGTCGCCGGCATGTCGACGAACTACACCGGAAGCACGGGCGGCGACGCCGTGGCGAAGACGAAGGTCACGATCGACGTCGTCGGCGGGACGAGCGGCGGCGACGCGGGCACATCGAGCGGCGACGGAGGCGCGTCGTCGTCTTCGTCGTCGTCCTCTTCGTCGAGCTCGTCGAGCGGCGGGGGCGGATCCTCGAGCGGCGGCGACGCCGGCGGCAGCTCGACGTCGAGCAGCTCGGGCGCGGGCGGCGCGACCCCGGAGCGATCCTCCGCGGGCGACGAGGACGACGGCGGCTGCGCGATCGGCACGCGGCCGCGCGCCGGTCACGCCTGCGTCGGCATGATGCTCGGCCTCGCGATCGCCGCGCTCACTCGGCGTACCAGGCGAGGAACGCCGGATCGATCCGCGTGAAGTGATCGAGGTCGCGCTCCGGCTCCGGCTGGCGCGCGACGCCGATCAGCTTGCGGGTGCGCTGGCCGTTCTCGACGAGGAACAGGCCGGCGCCGGAGTCGCCGCCCTTCGAGAACATCGGCGTGCCGAAGCCGTGCTCGTAGCCGTACTGCACGGTCGACGTGACCGGCATCGGGCTCTCGACGAAGAACGGCGCCGTCGGGACCTTGTCCGTGCGGACGACCGCCGTCGCGATCACGCCCTCGCCCGCCTCGACGTGCGCGACGACGTCGGTGAGCTCGGCGTAGGCCGGCAGCAGGATCGGCGTGTCGAGCGTCAGCCAGCCGATGTCGGGGTTCGCCGGATCCTCGAACGTGCCGCCGAACACGCGCGGCTTCGACGCCGAGACCCGGGGCTTGCCCGCCGCGTTCTGGGCGAGGACCTCGTAGCTCACGAACTTGTCCGTATCGAGGCAGTGCGCCGCCGTGATCACGCGGTCCTTGGCGAGGAGCGTCCCGGTGCAGAACCAGAGCTGGTGCAGCCGATCGCGCATCTGCACGGTGACGACCTCGGCGAAGCCGGTCGTGTCGGCGGCCGGCTGGGACACGGGCTCGCTCTTCGCGGGGGTCTTCGCCGGCGGCGGATCGGCCGGGGCGGGGAGCTTCATCGCGCCGTCGTCCGCGGGGGCGGGATCGGTCTCGGTGGTCCTCACGCTGCAGGCGAGGAGGGAGAGGGAGGCGAGGGCGAACAAGGCAAGGCGCATGTGCGGGTGACCTCGAGCAACAAACAGTCCCGACGACATTCCGCACAGATGGCCGCGTTCATGAAGATCCGTCCACACCCGTGGACGCGAACTGCCGTTCACCCGCCTGGCGACCTGCCATGGCGCTCGAGGAACGCGCCGATCCGCGCCGCGGTCTGCGCGCGGAAGGCGTCGTCGAAGGGCGGCGAGTGCTTGCAGCCCTCGAGGACGTCGATCTCGGCGTGCGGGAAGAGCAGGCGCGCGCGCGCAGCGAGCGCCGCACCCGGGAAGCTGACGTCGTCGTCCGCGGCGAGGACGAGCGTGGGGCGCCGGCGCGCATTGAACGGCTCGAAGTCCTCCGGCCGGGCGAGGGGAGGGATCCGCATGTCGAGGCGGTAGCTCCGGATCGCATCGCCGAAGTACTTCGCCCAGCGCTCGTCGTAGGTGGTGAAGAGCGCGTCGAACACGCGCCGCAGGCGCTCCTCCGAGGGCGAGAGGCGGTAGGTGAGCATCGGCCAGCCGACCTTCGCGAAGCCCGCCCACGTCGAGCCCGCGACCACGCCCGCCGGTACGAAGAGCACGAGCGCATCGATCAGCTCCGGCGCGACGCGCGCCGTCCGGTGCGCGACGAAGCCGCCCCAGCTCACCCCGAAGAGGGCGATCCTCGACAGCCCGAGCGCCGCGCACACGTTCGCGAGCCACGTGCCGTACGAGTCGTCACGCACGTCGAGGCGCCGGTCGGCGCTCTTCACCGACTGGCCGACGACGTCGACGGCGTAGACGCGATGCCGCTCGACGAGCGAGCCGAGCTCGCGCACCACGTGCGCCGAGGTCGCGAGCGCGCCGTGGAGCACGACGAGCGGTGAGCCGTCCTCGGGCCCGGTGACGAGCACGTGCGTCCGCCCCTCGGCCGTGTCGACGAAGCGCGACTCGGTCGCGAAGGGAAGGTCCGATCGGAACGCGTCGAACCACTCCTCCATCCGTCCGCGCGCGGCCTGATCCACGAACATCGCCGTCGTCGTCATCGCGCTCTCCCTCCCCCTGCGAGGTGCTGATCGAGCATGCGCTCGAACATCCGCTGCGGATCCGGGTGACCGCCCTGCAGCCACGCGAGCAGCGCGAAGTAGTAGAAGGAGAGGAACGAGGCCGAGAGGAGCTCGGCGTCGATCCCCCGCGCGAGCTCGCCGCGCTCCTTCGCGCGCTCGGCGAGGGCGACGACGTGCGCTCCCACGTCGCCCACCTGCTGGGCGAAGCGCGCGCTCCACGGCGGCTCGGCGAAGAGCGACTCGCGGAGGAGCGTGCGCGAGAGCGCCGGGCGCCGGCCGTAGTAGTCGAACAGCGCCTGCACGATCGCCGACAGGTCCTTGCGGAAGGCGCGCTTGCCGGTCCTCGCCTTCGCCTCGGCCCACGTCCGCGCGAGGTCGTCGAAGAGCGCGGCGTGGAGGAGGTCGCGCTTGTCGGGGAAGTGCAGGAGCACGGTACCGGCCGCGACGCCCGCGGCCTGCGCGACCCCGCGGATGCTGGTCGCCTCGAAGCCGACAGACTCGAGCTGCGCCCTGGCCGCGTCGAGGATCCGCGCGCGCGTCTCTTCCTTCGCCTGCCGGCGGGCGCGGGGCTTTTCGATGAACGCGTTCACTGAACACGTTCATAGCACAGCCACGGGCGGACGCTACGGCGACGTCCTTGCGCGTCCCGGCGCAGAGAACGCGCCGCGGATCGCGTCGACCATGCGCTCGATCGCGCCCGGCTTGCTCGGGGCGGCGCGGACCGGCGCCTCGACGCCGAGGGAGCGGAGCTCGTTCCGCTCGTGCAGCTGCCTCCGCTGCTCGACGCTCGCGCGGAACGCGCGCTCCTGCGCGGCGAAGCGCGCCGCGGCGAGCTCGGCCTCCGCGCGCAGCGCGGGATCGTTCATCCGCGCGGCGGCCTCGAGCGCCCGGCACGACGCCGTCCACGCGGCCTCCGGATCGTGGCTGCGCGCGAACGCCGCCGCATGCTCGAGCTCTTCCTGCGGATCGAGGACGTCGGGGTTGAAGCGGGTGGGCGCGCATCGTCGTTCCATCGTCGATCTCCTCGGCGCGATGTCTTGCAAGTCGCGCTCCGCCCGCGAGCGCGACCGCTACGGCGCGAGGGACTCCTTCGGGACCGGAAGCGCGAGCACGCGATCGGGATCGTCGGACACGAGCTCGGCGATGCGCGCGCGGACCGCGTTCGGCGGCCGTGCGGGCCGGCCGTGCGCGCAGCGCGCCGCGTCCTCGAGGGAGCCGAGCGCCTCGCTGCAGAACGCGTCGACCCATCCCGCGTCGAGCGCGCGGAGGAGCTCCCGCGCGAGGCGCGCGCGCTGCTGCTCGCGCCAGCTCGCCGCGCTCGGCAGCGTGCCCCGCTCGGGGTGCACGCCGGCCGGCGCGAACTCGGCGTCGTGCTCGTAGGCGACGCGATCGTCGCCGGTCTGCTCGCGCGTGACGATCGGCCGGACGATCGGTCCGAGCTCGACGGTGATCCGGTAATTCGCGCGGTAGTGCCCCGCGTGCTTGGTCGCGGCGAAGCGGAACACGCGCGGCTCCTTTCGGTACTTCGTGACCGTGCGCTGCCGCTCCACGTACTCCGTTCGCGTCCTGGTCACCTCGCGCGTGCGGCTCTCGTCGCGGTAGCGCGTGACCGGATGCGAGCGGTTGCACAGCCCCTGGCGCGGCGGGCGGCACGGCTCGAGCCGCTCCTCGTAGGCGGTGTACGGCACCCGCTCGGTGTACGTCTCGGTCGCGAGGTACGGCACCTCCACGGGCTCGGTGTACGTCTCGATCGCCTCGTACGGCACGGTCTCGGTCCACGAACGCGTGAGCTCCGTGGGCGCGGCCGAGAACGCCGCGGTCGCGAGCCCGTCGACCGCGATGCTCGCGCGTGCCGGCGACGTCGCGCCGAACCACACCGATCGCGCGAGCGCGCCGGTGATCGCCCGCGCGACCTCCTCTTGCTCCTCCGGCGGCGTCCCCGCGATCGTCCCGCGGACGTCGGCGCCGCCGACCAGCAGCGGGCGCGGGCGCCACGCCGGCATCGGTCCGCCCACTTCCTTGCAGTATGCAGCCACGAGCTCGAGGGCGAACGGATGCTCGCCCGCGGTGGCCGTCGCCTTCTCGCACGTCCGGACCCCCGCGGCGGCGATGTCCGCGTCGAGCTCCGGGCCGAGGGCGGCGAGCTCTTCGCGCCTCAGGACCGCCGCCATCGCCTCGCGGCGCGCGCGTCCCGCCAGCGCGCGACCGCGGTTCGTCTCCGCGTGCACCACGCTCTTCGCGGCCTCGCGGAGCCACGTCACCGTCCCCGCCAGCCGGGCGCGTCGCGCCTCGTCGACGGCCTCGCCGCGCACCCGATCGCCGGTCTCGAGCGCAAGGGCACCGGCGGTCATCGCCTCGCTCTCGCGCCCGGCGGCGCGCTGCGCGTCGAAGCGGTCGAGCGCCTCGTCGAGCAGGCCGCGCTGCGCCCGCACGAGATGCGCCTTCGCCTCCGCGTCGCCCGGGTCCTTCCGCAGGACCTCGCCGTAGAGCTCGGCGGCGTGACGGTAGTCGCCGCGGGCGAGCGCGTCGTCGGCGCGGCCGCGAAGGGAGGTGCAGCCGGTCAGCGCGATCGCCGCCACGAGCAGGCGGAACGAACGGACATGGCGGCTGTTTCGAAATGCAACGAAGGCGCGGCGCGGAAACGGCGAGAAAGGCGATCGTGGAGCGGGCACGATCGCCCGGGGAGCACGTCCCGTACCGGCGTCAGCCGCCGGCCATGATCGTCTGCATGTCCTCGTCGAGCGTCCCGAGGATGTGCGCGATCGTCTTGCCGCGCAGGCGCTTCTTCGTCGCGTGGAATGCCGGGCGCGAGAGGGCGCCGAGGCGCGCGGCCTCCGCCTTCGCGCGCGCGAGCACGTCGCCCGCGGCCGCGACCTCGTCGAGGTAACCGATGCGCGCGGCCTCCTCGGGGTCGTAGATCTTCGCTTGCAGGGTCGCCTTCGCGAGCTCGCCCGGCGCGAGCCGATCGCGCGCGAGCTCCATCGCGAGGACCGGCACGGGCATGCCGATCTGCACCTCGTTCAGGCCGATCCGGAACGCGCCCGCCGCGCCGATGCGCGCGTCGCCGGTGAGCAGCACCAGGGCGCCGCCCGCGAGCGCGTGGCCGGTGCAGGCCATCACCAGCGGGACGGGGCAACCGTAGAGCTTCATCAGGAGATCGGCGCCCTTCCGGAGGAGCGCCTTCGCCGCGTCCGGGCTGCTCATCATCACCTTGAGATCGAAGCCCGCGCAGAAGCGCTCCGGGCGGCCGGCGAGGACGACCGCGCTCGCCTCGGCGGCGGCGCGGTCGATCGCGCCGGAGACCGCCTCGATCATCGCCTCCGACAGGGCGTTCGCCTTGCCGTCGTCCATCGTGAGGACGGCCACCTTCTCTTCGAGCACGTACCCGAGGACACCGTTCGACATGGCCGCGACGTTAGCCGATCGCGAGCCACCAGATCGAGCGCGGACCGCGCCGCACGCCCAGGCCGCGCTCGCGCGCGAACGCGTCCACCGCCACGCGGAGCTCGTCGTGCTTGTCGTCGTAGTCGTGGCCCGCGAGGATCCCGTCTTGCGCGAGCCGCGGGCTCCACGCCTCGAGGTCTGCCGTGACGCTCGGTCCGTCGTGGCTCCCGTCGAGGAAGATGCGGTCGACCGTGCCGGGCGCGAACCGCTCGGCCGCGACCACCGACGGCTCGTGGAGGACCTCGACCGCGATCCCGAGCGCGTGCATGTTGGCGCGGAACGTCTCGGCGACGTCCTCGACCGCGAGGACGCTCGCGTAGCGGTCGGCCAGCTTGTCGTGCGAGCCCTGCCAGTGGTCCACGCACACGAGCCGGGTCCCGTTCGCGTTGCAGACCGGGCCGATGAAGGAGGTGCTCCGGCCCTTCCACGACCCGACCTCGACGAACGTCCCTCCGCGGAGGCCGCGCGCGAAACGCGCGTACCAGCGTCCCTCGTCCTCGGAGAAGAAGCCCTCGATTCCCTTCACGCGCCGTACCTAGCGCGTCTCCCTCGCTTTACGGTGTAAAATAATCCTTGCGCGCGGCCGGGCTCGGCCTATGTAGAACGCCGTGGACGGAGACCGGGCACGAGCGCGATCGCGGATGGGAGCTCTGGCGATCGTGGCAGTGCTCGTCGCGGCGGCCCTGGCCGCTCGCCGTGCAGGAGTCGACGGGGAGCGCCTGCAGCAGGAGCTGCTCGCGCTCGGCGCCCTGGCGGCACCGGTCTTCATCCTCTTCTTCGCCGTCGGCGAGCTGCTCCACCTCCCGGGGATCGTGTTCGTGCTCGTCGCGCGTCACGTCTTCGGCCCGGTGATGGGCCTCGCCGTCGGGTACGCGGGCGCGGTGTTCGCGCTCACGGTGTCGTTCGCGGTCGCGCGGCTGCTCGTGCGAGCCGCCCGGGCGACACGCGAGCCGTGGCGGCCGCGCTGGGCGCCGCTCCGGCGCGCGTTCGAGCGCCTCGAGAACCGCCCCGTGCGGAACGTCGCGCTCCTCCGCCTCGTGCTGTGGCTCACGCCGCCGCTCACCTACGCGCTCGCGGCGACCCGCGTCCGCGGGCGAGACCACCTGCTCGGCTCGGCGCTCGGCCTGGTCGTGCCGGTGATCGGCGTGCACGTGCTCTACGGCGCGATCGGCTGAGCGCCGTCTGCCACGCCTTCGGGGCATGAACGTCCTCGACGTCGTTCGCCGGCGCGCGGCGCTGAGGGGCGACCGGAGCGGAGCTGCGCGATCTCGGGCTGCCGCTCCGCTGAGGACGTCAGGCGGCGACGACGACGCGGTCGCGGCCGGCGCGCTTCGCCTCGTAGAGCGCGCCGTCCGCGCGGCGGAGCATGTCGTCGATCGCCTCGCCGGGCCGGTGCTCGGCGACGCCGATGCTGACGCTGAGGGTGAACGAGCCGCCCCCGCCGGCGCTGATCGGGGTGCCGGCGAGCCCCGCCCGGATGCGCTCGACGACGCGATGCGCGGCGTCCGCGTCCGCGTCGAGCAAGAGGAGCACGAGCTCCTCGCCTCCGTAGCGCGCGAGGATGTCGCTCGTGCGCGACGCGCTCCGGCAGACGTCCGTGAGCACGCGGAGCGCCTCGTCGCCGGTGGCGTGGCCCCACCGGTCGTTGACGTCCTTGAAGTGATCGGCGTCGATCATCGCGACGCACGCGGAGCCCCCGCGCGCGGTGACGCGCGCGAGCGCCGGCGCGGCGACGTCGAAGAAGTGCCGGCGGTTGAAGGCGCCGGTCAGACCGTCGAGCTCGGCGAGATCGCGCAGGCGCTGCTCGATCTCCTTCTGCTCGGTGAGGTCTGCGAAGCCGACCATGAAGGCCGGCGCGCCGTCGAGCTCGAGCGTCCTCGCGCTGAGGAGCGACCAGAACACGTCGCCGTCGGCGGAGCGGAGCCGAGCGGCGTAGCCGTCGACGCGTCCCGCGCCGCGCAGCGTCTCGACGAACGCGCGCCGCTCGTCGGGGTTCAGGTAGAAGTCCGGCGCGCGCTTGCCGAGGAGGTCGTCGAGCGACGTCTTGAACATGTCGGCCGCGCGCGTGTTCGCGAAGCGGAGGACGGCGTCGTCGAGCCCGGTGACCACCAGCGGGACCGGCGCGGCCTCGAGCAAGGTGCGCAGCGTCTCCTGCGCGCCCTTCTGCGCGCTGATGTCGTGGACGCCGACCACCACCGCGGGCACCCCCTCGAAGTCGACGACCGACGCGGAGACGAGCCCCCAGAAGCGCTTCCCGCCCGCGCTCTTCAGCTCCGCCTCGAGGCCGTCGTGGCGCCCGCGCGTGCGGAGGCTCGCGAGGAGCGCCGCCCGATCCTCGGGCCGGACCCAGAAGTCGGGCGCGCTCTGGCCGCGGGCCTGGTCCATCGGCACGCCGAAGATCGAGGCGGCGCGCTCGTTGATCTGCAGCACCGACTGATCGTCGAGGCGGGTGACCACGAGCGCGACGGGCGACGTCTCGAACAGGCGGCGGACGGTGGCCTGCGACGAGCGCAGCTCGCGCGTGCGCTGCTCGACGAGCAGCTCGAGGTCTCCTCGGAGCACCGCGAGCTCGCGCGCCTGCTCGATGTGCGCGGCGGTGCCGAGCGCCATGCCGGCGAAGTCCGCGATCGTCCCGGCGACGAGCTCCTCCGACGGCTCCCACTGCCGCGCGGGGCCGACGTGCTCGAGGCAGACGACGCCGGCGAGCTCGCCGTGCACGTGCACCGGCGTGTCGAGCATCGACGTGATCCCGAGCGGCTCGAGGTAGCCCTCGGCGAACTCGCGCGTCCGCGGATCGGTGCGCGCGTCGTGCGCGGCGATCACGCGCTCTTCGGAGGTGGCGGCGAAGTACGCGGGCGTGTCCTTCGCGTGGAGCACGACGCCGGACGAGTGCTCGCCGGTCTCCACGTCGTAGAGATCGAGGCACTCGATCGACGTGCGCGCCTCGTCGAACCTCCAGACGCTCGCGCGGCGCACGGAGAGCAGCCGTGCGGCGGCCTCCGTCGCCTGACGGAGCGCGGCGAGCGCGTTGCCGCCCGCCAGGGCGGGCGAGCGCATGAGCCCGGCGAGGACCGAGAGGTTCATTTCGAGGCGTCGGCGAGGAACGAGCGAACGACGTCCGCGAGCGCGTCGGGACGCTCGACCTGCGGATAGTGACCGGGCCCCTTCACCACGGCGAGCTTCGCGCCGGCGATCTTCGACACCACCGCCTGCTCGAGGAAGGGCGGAGGCAGGAAGGGATCGTCCGTCGCGACGACGAGCGTCGGGCACGTGATCGCCGCGAGGCTGGTCACGTCGCCGCCGGCGACGAACAGATCGAGCGTGCGGGCGATCCACGAAGGATCGATCGAGCCGGCGTCGTCGAGCAGCGCCTCCTTCGCCGCGGCGGACAGCTCGAGGCACGCCTGGTCGAGGATCGCGCCCTGCGCCGCGCGGTCTCCCCCCGACGCACGGAACGCGGAGGCGACGTCCGCCGGCAGCGGCAGCCCCGACAGCGGCACGGTGTTGACGAGGACCAGCGAGCGCACGCGCTCGGGCGCCGTCGCCGCGGCGAGCTGGGCGATCTGGCCGCCCATGCTGTGGCCCACGAGGTGGAAGCGATCGAGCCCCGCGCGCGCGGCCTCGTCGAGCACGCGCGACGCGAGCGAAGCCAGCGTCGCCGTCGCGGCGTCCTCACCGGGCGGCGCGCCCCAGGTCGGCGCATGCGTCCGGGCATCGAGCTTCGTCGCGAACCCGTCCCATACCCGCCCCGTGACCATCCAGCCGTGAACGAGGAGACAATCCACGCCCGCAGCCTAGCGCGAAGTGCGGCTCAGGTGCTCTTCGGCAGGAAGAGCGGGCACGAATGGGTGCCCGTCTTTTCATCATACTGCTGGTGATAGTCCTCGGCCTTCCAGAACGGGCCGATGGGCGAGACGGCGGTGACCACGGGCTTGCCGAGCTTCTTCTGCTCGCGCGCGATCGTCGTGCGGGCGAGGTCGGCCTGCGCATCGGAGAACGTGAACACCGCGCTCCGGTACTGGTCGCCGTGGTCGGGCCCCTGCCGGTTCAACGTCGTCGGATCGTGGTTGGCGAAGAAGATGTCGAGCAGGCGCTGGTAGCTCACCTGCTTCGGGTCGTACTCGACGAGCACCGTCTCGGCGTGCCCGGTCGTGTGGGAGCAGACCGTCTCGTAGGTCGGGTTCGCGGTGCGACCGCCGGTGTAGCCGACCGCGGTCGCGACGACGCCGGGGACCTGACGGAACCGGTCCTCGACGCCCCAGAAGCACCCGCCGGCGAAGGCGGCGAGCTCGTCGCCGTCGCGCGCGCGGAGCGGGGTGCCCGTGCCGGCGCCGCCGGGATCGGTGCCCACCGGCCTCCGCGCGGCGGCCGCGGACGACGCCGCGGTCACCGTCGCCGAGGGCGTGGCCTCGGTGCGCTGGCAACCCAGGGAGAAGAGAGCGAGCCCGACCGCGACGACGACGAAGCGCATGCCTCGGTCTACGCGCGGGCGGACCCGGGGTTTCGGTCCTCGACGACGACCGGATCGTCCTGCTCCTGGACGTGCGGCTTGCCCTCGAAGTCGATGAAGTGGCCCGATCGCGCGGCCTTGGTCTCGAGGTAGAAGCGGTTGAACTCGTTCGCCGGGATGACGTGCGGGACGCGGCCGGCCACGGTGATGCCGTGCTTTTCGAGCTCGGCGACCTTGCGGGGGTTGTTCGTGAGCAGCCGCACCGAGCGCACCGTGAGGCTCGCGAGCATGTGGGCGGCGACCGCGTAGTCGCGCTCGTCGTCGCGGAAGCCGAGCGCGAGGTTCGCGTCCACCGTGTCGAGGCCGCGGTCCTGGAGCGCGTACGCGCGCACCTTGTTGAGCAGGCCGATGCCGCGTCCCTCCTGCCTCAAGTAGAGGAGGACCCCGCACGGCTCCTGCGCGATGCGCTGGAGCGCGACGCCGAGCTGATCGCGGCAATCGCAGCGGAGCGAGCCGAGCGCGTCGCCCGTGAGGCACTCGGAGTGGAGGCGCGTGAGGACCTGCTCGGCCCCGAGCACGTCGCCGTGCACGAGCGCGATGTGCTCCTTGCCGTCGCGGTTGTTCCAGAAGGCGACGATGCGGAAGCGGCCGAAGCGCGTCGGCAGGTCCGCGACGGCGTCGACCTTCACGCACACCTCGTGCGGACCGAAGCCCTCGCAGTCGTGCTGGCGGTCGCGGTCGACGAGCTCGTCGAGCCCGCGGACGTCCGTGAGCGACTTCGTGGAGGGCGGCGGCTTGGGGGTCACGCCCTCAGCTTAGCGCGCTCGCACGCGCGCCTCGGGACAGCTCTTCCGTAGGGGAGGCGTCACCCGCCGGGGCGACTGGATGGCCCGCCTCGCCGGCCTCATTCCTTCCTTCATCCCATGAATGCAGAGATGGTCGACACGCCCGAGTCCCAGCGCGTGACGCTTCCGTCGCCCCAGCCGTTCGCCGCGGTCGCACCGCGGAGGCGGTCGGTCGGCGAGTACCTGATCGTGAACGAGCGCGCGGCGGCCAAGCGCGCGCGGCGTTCGCCGGTGGAGCGCGACCTCGACGGGTAAGATGGCGCGATGCCGTCGCGCGACATCGTGCAGGCCGACGCGTTCGCGTGGATGGACGCGCACCCTGCGCCCGCGCGCGCGAGCGTGATCACGTCGCTGCCCGACGTCTCCGAGCTGTCGCACCTCGACGTCGAGGCATGGAAGGCGTGGTTCGTCGGCGCGGTCCGTCGCATGATCCGCTGGGTGCCCGAGGACGGCGTCGCCGTGTTCTACCAGAGCGACATCCGGCACGACGGCGCGTGGATCGACAAGGGCTACCTCGTCGTGCGCGGCGCAGAAGAGGAGGGCGCGCACCTCGTCTGGCACACGATCGTCTGCCGCCGCCCGCCCGGGACCATCGCGCTCGGCCGGCCGAGCTACTCGCACATGATCGCCGTCCGCCGCGGTCCGCGCCTCGCCGTGCGGAGCCCCGGCCCCGACGTGCTGCCCGATGCCGGTCACATGCCCTGGAGCAAGGCGATGGGCGTGGAGGCGTGCCGCGTCGCGTGCCGGTTCGTGCGTGACGACGTGGGCTCGCAGGTGATCGTCGATCCGTTCTGCGGTCGCGGCACCGTGCTCGCGGTCGCGAACGCGATGGGCCTCGACGCGATCGGCGTCGACGTCGGCGCGAAGCGCTGTCGGGCCGCGCGCGCGCTCGTCCTCGGCGGCGAAGAAGAGGAGGGCGAGCGCCTGTTCGACGAGGGCGCGTGGTGGGAGGCGCACGAGGCATGGGAGCGACGCTGGCGCGCGGCGAGCGATCCGGCCGAGCGGCGGACCTTGCAGGGCCTCATCCAGATCGCCGCGGCGCTGCACAAGCTGCTCGTGCTCGGCGAGCCGGCGTCGGCCGCGCGCCTCTTCGCTCGTGGCATCGCGAAGCTCGAGGCGCGGCCGGACCTCCAGCATGCCTTCGCCGCCTGCGCGCAGGCCGCCGAGCAGGGCCGCTTCGAGCGCGCCGCGCTCCCCCGCCTCGGCGGACCTTGACAGCGAACGGTGTAACAGTCATAACTGCGGAGTCATGGGTCGGCGGCTCGAGCTCGTGCTGGGCGTCCTCAACGGGCTCGTCGGCGACCACCTGCACCGGACGGGCAACGAGCTCGCCACGGACATGGAGCTCGCCGGCGGACGACCGGAGGTGATCGGACCGCGCGTCGTCGTCCTCGTCCACGGCCTGATGTGCACGGAGAGCGAGTGGCGCATGCCCGACGGCAGCGACTACGGCTCGCTCCTCGCGCGCGACTTCGGGTACACGCCGCTGTACGTCCGCTACAACAGCGGCCGGCCGATCGCCGAGAACGGCGACGAGCTCGCGCGGCTGCTCGAGGCCCTCGTCGAACGGGAGCACATCGAGGAGATCGCGCTGCTCGGCTTCAGCATGGGCGGGCTGGTGATCCGGAGCGCCTGTCACTTCGCGGCCGCCGGCGGGATGCGCTGGCTGCCGCTCGTGCGCCGCGCGTTCTACGTGGGCACGCCGCACCTCGGCTCGCCGTGGGAGCGCGCGGGGCGACGGCTGACGCGCGTGCTCCGCATGCTGCCCGATCCGTACGCGGAGCTCGCGGCCGATCTCGGCGATCTGCGGAGCCGCGGGATCAAGGACCTCGGCGACCCCTGCCATCCGTTCCCGCTCTTGCCCTCGATCCGGCACCACCTCGTCGCCGGCTTCCTCGATGCGCGCATCGCGACCCTGTTCGGCGACGCGCTCGTCCCGCTCGCGAGCGGCACCGACGGGCTGTGCGTGGACCTCGCGGCGATCCCGCCTGGCCACGTGCGCATCCTCCCGGGCACCGCGCACATGACGCTCGCGCACTCCCCCGAGGTCTACGCGCACCTCCGCGCGTGGTGCGAAGAGGCCGCATGAAGAAGAGCGATCTCCGCCGATGGATCGGGCTCACCGCGCTCGTCACCGACGCGGTCACGCACGGCGCGCGCGCGGTCGAGCGCGTGCACCTCGCGACGGCCGGCCGGACGTTCGGCGTGCTCGAGCACGTCCCGGTCGTGTCGGCGCCGAGCCGGATCGTCCACGTCGTGCACGACGCCGCCACCTCGGCCGTGTACGCCACCGTGCGCGGCGTCGCGCGCGTCGCCGGCGACGCGGTGACGGGTGGGCTACGAGCCTGGGCCGCACGCGATCCAGACGGCCCTCCGAGAGGGCAGCTGCCTCCTGCAATTCCACGGAGTTGAGCCTCGCCCGGCGCTGGCACCGTCAGTGCAATTTTGCCGTCCGGGTGAAATCGATGGGCTACCGCAGCTTCGACAGCGAGACCCGCTTCGCCGTGCTCCCGGCGCTCCGCACGCCTGCCGTCATCAAGGGCGAGGCGTACGCGGACGAGGGCACGCTCATCCTGGAGCCGGCGCCCGTCTCGGTCCCGCCGCCGCCGCCGTCGTCGATGCGTCCGCCGATGGAGTCGTGGGGCGATCGCGCGTGGGCGATCCCCGTCTCCGAGCGCACCGGCGCCTCGGGCATGCCGATGGCGGTGGCGCCCGCGCGCCCGAGGCCGGCGCAGTCGTCCTCCGCGATGGTCATGCTCGCGGCCGCCGCGGCGATGGCCGCGCTCGTGTCGCTCGTCCTCGTGCGCTCGAACGACGCGCCCGCGCCCG
>JBDHVD010000033.1:0-34457 GCA_039809525.1 Labilithrix sp.
ACGCGTTGCGGACGCATCCTCCATGCACCACGCAGCGCGCACCGCGCACCGCGCACCGCGCACGGACCGCGGCGCCCCACGCTTCTGTCGTGAAGCGAGCACGCGCCGCCGCCGGTTGCGCGGACGCTTCTTTCGAGAAGCGCGCGCACGCGCTCGCGCCGTCCACCCCATCCGCCGTCCGTCGTTTCGGCGACCGAGCTTGCGGGAGCACGCTTCTGCGAAGAAGCGTGGCTGGCTTGCCCGCAGAAGCGTGGAGAAGGGAGTCTCGGAATTTCCAGAGGTTGCCGCGCCACCCTTCACCGGTGAAACGACGAGCCCGGCGCGCGCCACCACCCCCCCGCCCCGCGTCGCGGCGTCGCGGCGCCGCGGAGCGCGCGCGGACGCAATGGATCAGCGCCGCGCGAGCGCCGCCGCGAGCGCGCGGATGGTGAGCGGCGACGAGCCCTCGGCCTTGTTGTTCACGAGGACGAACGCGTCGTCGCAGTCGGCCTCCTCGGCGGCCTCGAGGATGTGGAGCACGTCCTCGCGCATCTCGGGCTGCGGCTCGACGATGCGATCGAACGGGGCGAACTCCGCCTTCTTCGCCTCGTAGCGCGTGAAGGGCGGGAGCATGAGGCGCATCACCATGAACGACGACGCGTGCGTGCCGATCGAGAGCTGCGTGCGAAGCGACGGCATCGCCGTCCAGTAGTTGAAGACGTGCGCCGCGCCGTTCGCGCGGAGGGTGTCGACCCAGCGCGCGTCGAGGAGCTCGGCGTTGCGGAGCTCGAACGCGTAGCGAAAGCTCGTCGGCAGCTGCTCGAGCAGCGCCTCGACCTTCCTCGACAGGGTGACGGAGTCGATCGTGCCGCGGGGCACCGGCGTGAGCTGGAAGACGAACGGTCCGGTCCACGGCGCGAACGTGCGCTCGTACGGCGCGAGCACCTCGCTGCGCACGCGGGCGGGATCGAGGAAGCAGGGCTTCGTCGCGGTGGTCAGCTCGCTCCAGACCTTCGACACGACGCGGAACGAAGGCGGAACGCCCTCGAGCTGCGCGGCGTACGCCGCGAGGTCCTCGTCGCGGAGCGGCGCGTAGTGCGCCCGATCGAGGCTCACCGCGCGGAAGAGCGGATGGCGCGCGTAGGCGCCGAGCCCGTCACGAGCGAGCTGCGCCTCGGTGAACGCGCCCTGGTAGACGATGTCCTTCCAGCCGGGGAACGACCAGCTGCACGTCCCGAAGCGAACGAAGGCGGGGACGCGCTCGCCGATCGCGCGGTCCTCGTCGGTGACGACGGGCTCGATCTCGGACGTGGTTCCGAAGAGACCGAGCTGGCCCACGGTCAGCGGCCGCCGGCGGGACCCCCGCCGGTTCCACCGGCGGGAGAGGGATTCTCCCAGTACCGATCGGTCGCGCCGTGGCGCATCACCGTGAGACGGAGGAGATCGATCTCGAGGACGGCGACCGCGCCGCGCGCGTACGGCTCGCCGCCGAGGCTCCAGAATTCGCCGCCGAGCCCGAGCTGCAGGCCCCAGGGCGCGCCGAGGATCAGCATCCCGCCGAGCGGGAAGCGGCCGTAGTTGCCGTCGCCCCACGTGCGCCACATCGGTCCGACGTCGATCGCGAGGCCCCACTGTCCGCGCGCGAAGCCGCCCGTCGCGCCGCGCGCGGCGATGCCCACGTCGGTGCCGAGCGAGAAGTACGTCGTGCCGCGCACGACGCCGCCGAGGACGAAGCCCGCGTTCGGATCGGAGCCGACGCCGAGCGCGAAGCTCATGGCGGCGGCGCTGTCGTTCTTCCCCGTGAGCTCGCTGTGCTTCAGGCCGTAACCGCCGCCGGCCGAGAGCCACGACGAGACATCGGCCCGTGCCTCGGATGGATGCAGAATGCACGCCATCGCCGTAACTCCGCAGAACGCAAGGATGGCTCTCATGTCGGGCTCGCGGCTCCGAGTTACCCCGCTGGGCGGCGCGCCGCAAGCTGCTAGCCTCGGAGCCTCATGTCGCGCCGCACTGCGATCGCGATCGGCGTCATCGCCCTCGTCGCCGCTTCGGGCGGCGACCCGGCCGGCGCCGCGCCCGCCAGCCCGGTGCGCAACGCGCGCATCGTCGAGACGCCAGCGCCGCGGCCGCTCGTTCCGGAGGCCACGCGCGCGGCGGTGAGCTGGGCGACGTCGCTGCCGGCCGTCGACGTGCGCATGCGGAACACCGGGGCCCAGGCGAAGATCCGGCTCTACGCCGACGACGGCGCGCTCGATCCGGCGGCGGCGCGGAGCTTCATGAAGGTGGCCGCGAGCGTGAAGGACGCGGACGAGCCGCTCCCCCACCGGCTCGTGCAGCTCGTCTTCCGCGCCTCGTATCACTTCGGCGGCAAGCCCGTGGTGATCATCAGCGCGACGCGCAAGGGCTCGCACGGCAAGCACGGCTCGGGCGAGGCGATCGACTTCCAGCTCGAGGGCGTCCGCGCGGGGACGCTCGCCGCGTGGCTCCGCACGCTGCCGCGCGCGGGCGTGGGCATCTACACGAACCCGCGGACCCAGTACGTCCACCTCGACGTGCGCGATCACAGCTACCACTGGATCGACGCCTCGCCGCCGGGCGTGACGTGGCGCGAGAAGCTGCTGCGCGATCCGAAGCAGGCGAAGCGCGACGCGTCGTACGACGCGAACGGCGACCTGCCGGAGGCCGCCGCTCAGATCCGCTGAGCGAGGCGGATGCGCTCGGCGACGGTGGCGATCGACTCGGCGTCGTAGAGCAGCGTGTTGTGCCCGCGGCCGGGCAGCACGACGACGTCGCCGCGCGGGAAGATCGCGCTCTCGCACGGCATGACCATGAGGTCGCAATCGCCGACCACCGACGTGTGCGGGACCTCGTGCTCGTGCGCGCGCGCACGGAGGCGCGTGAGGACCGGGCTCGTCCGGCAGAGATCGCGCCCGACGAGGATGGGGAAGCGCCGCGCGACCTCGGTCCCGCCGAACGGGCTGCCGAGCGAGATGGTCTGTGCGACGCGCTCGTGACCGCCGAGCTCCTGCACGTACCAGCGCGCGACGAGGCCGCCGAGGCTGTGGCCGACGATGTGCACACGGCAGTGCTTCGGGATCCGATCGACGATGCGCGCGAGGCTCCGCGCGATGCGGTCGATCGAGGCGCCGGGCGCATGCGTGAAGGACGCGACCTTCGAGCCGGTGCTCTCGACGAGCCGCTGCTTCATCGGGCGGAACACGCCCGCGCTCGCGAAGAAGCCGTGGATGAGGACGACGACGTCGTCGCCCTCGTCGATCTCCGTCGGCACGACCGGAGCGAGATCGCGCGCCATGAGCGCGACCTCACGCAGCGTGCTCACCGTCTCGGTGATGCGCGCACGCAGCGTCGGGACGCTGGTCGTCAGGAGCGGGGGGATCTCGTCGAGGGGCGGGGACATGCGGACGAGGCTGAACCCCTAGAAAGCACGATCCGTGCTCGCATTTCCAGATTCCTGCGCTAGGGTCCGCGCCGCGATGAACGCCGCCTCTGCCGGTACCGAAGCCCCGCGCATGATGCAGTTCAAGCTGACGATGACGGTGTCGGATGCCGACATCGACGAGCTCGGGCACGCCAGCAACATCGCGTACGTGCGGTGGATTCAGGACGTGGCTCTGGCGCACTCCGTCGCGGTCGGGCTCGACGTCGAGGCGTACCGCACCATCGGCGGCGTCTTCTTCATCCGGCGCCACGAGATCGACTACCTGCGTCCGGCGTTACGCGGTGACCGGCTCGAGCTGCGTACGTGGATCGACAGTGTCTTCGCCGCCAAGTGCCTGCGCGGGACCGAGGTCGTGAAAATTTCCGATGACGGCGCAGAGACGATGCTCGCCCGCGCGATGACGACGTGGGGCTTCGTCGAGATCGCGAGCGGGCGTCCGTCGCGCATCCCCAACGCGGTGCGCGCGGCCTTCGGCGCGCCTCAGCGCGGCGCGTCCTCGATCCAGACGTGATAGTCGCGGTGCTCGACGCCGGCGGCGACGATCTCCACGCGGTCGCCTCGCACGAGTGACGCGACGTCGGCGATGCCGATCGTCCATGCGCCGTCCTTCGCCGGCTCGTAGACGAGATCGCGCTCCTCGCGCGGCGTCCGGACCTTCGCCGCGCCCGGCCGCGCGTCGGTGCGCACGACGATGCGCGCGCGTCCGTCCGGTGCGCGGCGGACGACGAACGACTCCGCGCCGCCTGCGGGAATGATGCGACCGCCGTCGAAGCGCCTCGTGCCGTCGCCGTCGGCGAGCACGTCGAGCGTCGTCCATCCGCCGTTCGGCGCCGGCGAGGCGTAGGCGTGCGCCTCCTCGCTGAGGACGTCGCCGACGTCGATCTCGTCGAGCGCGCCCGGCCGCGACGGCACCGAGGCGTCGCCGAGCGCGCTCCAGTCCGCGAGGTACAGCGCCTTCGTCGGGCCGCCGCAGATCACGTTCTTGTTCGAGAGCGTCACGCGATCGATCTCGATGCCGAAGCGCGAGGTGGTGGTGCGAAACCAGTTCGGGTACAGCGCCAGGTGCGTCGGGCGATCGGCGGGCGCGAGGTGCTCGAGCAGCTCGATCGTCGCCGGCTCGCCGTGCACCGCGGCGCGCGCGAAGGGCAGGCGCCGGTAGCCGCCGAGCCCGAGCGCGTCGACCGCGGAGCGCCCCGAGACGAACGGGATCGCGCCGGCGTCGCCGAGGAGCACGCGCGATCCGTGCGGGAGCGCGGCGATGCGCGCGCCGATCTCGATGTGCTGGTCGCGGATGTTCCCCGTCGCGAGGACGTAGTGCTCGATCTGCTTCGGGATGCACGGCGCGGCGAGCCCGAAGACGGCGAGCGCGAGGACGCCGGCGACGGCGCGACCGCTGCCGCCGCGGGCCCGCGCGATCGTCGCGAGGCCGATCGCGGCGGCGATCGCGACGAGCACGATCGCGGGCGCGTAGTAGCGGAAGTTGTGGTGCGGGGCGTTGCCGTTCCACGACACGAGCAGCGTCCAGCCGAGCGCCCCGAGGATGCAGGCGGCGGCCACGGGCCTCTGTCTCCGCGACGCGAGGCCCGCGAGCGCGAGCACCGGGAGCGCGAGCGCCGCGATCGGCACGATCGCGATCTCCGCGCGGAGGACCTTCACGTAGAACGTGACGAGGTTCTCGGCGAACACGCGCGCGCGATCGACCTCCGACAGGTACGGGTTCGACGAGAGCAGCTTGAGCGCCGCGCCCGCCGAGCGTGGATCGCCGGTCGCGAGGAGGTTCGCGCCGAGCACCGCCGCCGTGGCGAGAGCGCCGGGGATCGCTCCGCGGAGCACGGCCGTCAGCCCCGAGCGCGCACCCGCGCCCCGCGCGGCGATCACCGCGAAGACGGCGACGAGCACCACGGCCTCCGGCCGGAGCAGGACGAGCGCCGCGCCCCACGCGCCGAGCCGCCACTGCGCGCGCTCGCGCGTGAGCCCGCCCCGCGCGGAGACCGGCGCGCGCGTCCGCTCGAGCGCCACGAGCGTCCTCCCGAGCGCGGCCGCGAACGGCGCGACCTCCATCCCGCTGAAGAAGGACCAGTCGACGATCCCGATCGCGAGCGGGAGCAGCGCGAGCGGCGCGAGGAGCCAGCGCGGCAGCGGTCCGACGAGGCGCGCGATCGACCCCACGAGCGACGCGACCGACAGCGCGGCGACGATCGCGGCCCACACCCCGAGGAGCTTGCCGCGGAAGCCGAGGGTCCACCCGAGCGCGAGCACCACCGCGTAGAGCGGCGAGGTCTCGCCCGAGGAGTAGCCCTGGCCCGGGATCCACTCGAACGGATGACCCGACGCGAGCGAGCGCGCGAAGTCGAAGTGGATGTACACGTCGTCGAGCGGCGCGGGGAACCAGCCGCGCGCCGCGGGCAGGGCAGGGACCCAGAACGCCGCAGCGATCGCGATCGACGGTACGAGCGCGAGCGCGAAGCGGGTGGTCGGGCGCATTTGCGTGGTCCCCGCGCGGCATGCTAGCCCGCTTCCGACATGGACCGTGATGCCGAGCACTGGGATGCCGTCGAGGAGGCCGCGGAGCTGCTCAACGAGGAGCGCTTCCGCGAGGCGCTCGAGCTCCTGCACGAGATCGTGAAGAAGGACCCGACGAACCCCTACGCGTTCTTCTTCACCGGCCAGGCGCTCTACGAGGTCGGCGAGATGGAGCCCTCGCGCGACGCGTACCGCGCGGCGCTGAGGCTCGCGCCCAAGCACCTCGGCGCCCGCATCGCGCTCTCCCACGTCCTGCGGAAGACGGGCGAGATCCGCGACGCGATCAAGGAGGGCCTCATCGCGCTCGAGCAGTCACCCGCGGACGCCGACGCGCTCTACGCCGTCGGCCTCGCGTACCTCGCGCGCGGCGAGAAGAGCGCGGCCCGGCGCTACCTCGAGGCGTTCCTGAAGGCGAAGCCCGAGCTCGAGTCGAAGATCGAGGTCGAGGGCCTGCTCCTCAAGATGGACGAGGAGAACTGACGGCGGCGCGGGTCGGCGCTACTGGTTGCAGTTCTCGAAGCGGAACTGCGCCGTCGCCTTGCACGCGACCGCGGCCGTCTGGTTCGTGGCCTTCGGGCACTCGATCTCGCCCCAGACGCGGCCCGCCGCGACGCCCTGGTACGGCGTCGTGAAGCGGAGCGTGCAGGCGCCGTCGTTCTGCTGGTAGACGATGCCGGCGCCGCTGCGCTTCGAGAAGAGCGCCGAGATGCCGGTGCACGGCTGGTTCGGCGAGCAGTCGGTGCGGATCTTCGCGTCGCGGATGGTGAACGTGCCGCCCGTCGCGCCGCTGAGCGACGCGGTGGCCGACACGTTGAACTCGTTGTTGCCCGCGGGCGTCACCGAGCAGCTCACGCCGACGCTGCCCTGCTGATCGCTGTCGCCGTCCTTCTTCGGCTTCGACTCGAGCGGCGGATCGAGCGCGGGGTTGCCGAACTCACCGATGGTGAACATCGGCCCCGACTCGCCGCAGTTCTTCTCGCCGCCGGCCGTGTCGAGCGGTTCCGTCGTCGATGCCAGGTCCCCGCTGAAGATCACCTGGGGGGTGGCCTTCTCGTCCTCGCTGCATCCGGCGGCGAAGAGGGGGGCGAAGACAAGCGTGGCGACCGTCACGATCACGTGGTGGCGTCGAAGCATGCCCTGACTCTATCGAAAATCGGCTCAGCGCGCACTTTCCGTGGCGGCGCGGAAGCCCCGTTCCAGGTCCTCCCGCAGATCCTCGACGTCCTCGAGGCCCACGCTCAGGCGAATGAGCCCGTCACCGATGCCGAGCGCGCGCCGCGCCTCCGCCGGGAGGCTCGCGTGGGTCATGATCGCCGGGTGCTCCGCGAGCGACTCGACCCCGCCGAGGCTCTCGGCGCAGGCGAACACGCGGAGCGCCTTGAGGAACGCCTTCGACGCCTCGATCCCGCCCTTCAGCTCGAAGCTGATCATGCCGCCCGGGCCGTTCATCTGCTTGGCCGCGATCGCATGTCCCGGGTGGCTCGCGAGGCCCGGATAGAAGACCTTCTCCACCTGGCGGTGCTTCGACAGGTGCTCCACCAGGATCTGTGCAGACTGCACGTGCTGCTTCATGCGCACGGACAAGGTCTTCAGACCGCGCAGCACCATGTAGCAATCGAACGGGCTCGGCACGCCGCCGACCGACTTCTGGATGAAGTGGAGCTTCTCCGCGAGCGCGTCGTCGTTCGTGATCGCGGCGCCGCCGACCACGTCGGAGTGGCCGTTGAGGTACTTCGTCGTCGAGTGGACGACCGCCGTGGCGCCGAGGGCGAGCGGCTGCTGGAGCATCGGCGTCGCGAACGTGTTGTCGACGACGAGGACGAGGTTCTTGTCCTTGGCGACCTTCGCGATCGCGGCGATGTCGAACACCTTGAGCATCGGGTTCGACGGCGTCTCGAGCCAGATCATCTTCGTCTCGGGGCGCACCGCCTCCGCGACCTTGCTCGCGTCGCTCATGTCGAGCGACGTCGACGTGACGCCGAACTGCTTCACCACCTTGTCGAAGATGCGGAACGTGCCGCCGTAGACGTCGTCGCCGCACAGCACGTGATCGCCGCTCTTCAGCGTGAGGAGCATCGCGGTCGTCGCCGCGCAGCCCGAGCCGAAGGCGACGGCATGCTTCGCGCCCTCGAGCGCGGCGAGGCATCCCTCGAGCGCCGAGCGGGTCGGGTTGCCCGCGCGCGAGTAGTCGTAGCCCGCCTTCATCGCGCCGGGGCCGTCCTGCACGAACGTGCTCGCGAGGACGATGGGCGTCATCACGGCGCCCGACGTGGGATCGGGCTCCTGGCCGGCATGGATGCAGAGCGTCGCGGGGCGCTGACCTTCGTGGTGCATGCCCGCGGCTTTACCACGAACGCGGCGCCGATGCGGGGCGTGCGTCGGGCTCGTGCGCGAGGCACGCGAGCATGAACGCATGGGCTCTGCCGCGTGACGCGAGCGCATGATGCCGTGCGTCGAGGATCGGCCGCTCCGCCGCGGCCGCGATCGCCGCCGCGAACGTCGCTTCGCTCCGCGGCGGCGCGCCCGTCGCGGCGTGGAGGAAGACGGCCGCGAGCGAGAACAGATCGCTCCTCGCGGTCGGCATCTCCCCGCGTGCGACCTCGGGCGCCGCGTAGGCGATCGTCCCGCGGAACGCGCCGTCGCGCGGCGGCGCCTCGGCCCAGCACGCGAGCCCGAGATCGAGGAGCACCACGCCCGCTCCGTCGTCGGCCACCGCCAGGTTCGCGGGCGACAGATCGGCGTGCACCACGGCGGGCTCGCCCTCGTGGAGCTCGGCGAGCGCGGCGAGGGCCGCGGCGAACGCGCGCTCGATCCACGCCGCCTCCAGCGGCCCGCCCGCGGCCTCGAGGCGCTCGGCGAGCGTGGGCATCTCCACCTTCGCCATGCGGAGGAACGGGCCGCGCTCGTCCTCGCCGTGCGCGAGGAGCGCCGGCGTCACGCGCCCGCCGAGCCGGCCGAGCAGCGCCGCCTCCGCGCGGAAGCGCGCGACCGCCTCGGCGTCGGCGCGCAGGCGCGCGGTCAGCCGCTTCTCGATTGACGCAGGCATCGGCTGGCCCCGGGATCGTGGCGGCGGGCCCCGCGAGGGTCAAGCGGCGCGCCTTGACGGTACGTACGAGGGCCGTAGGTTGTACGTACGATGATCAAGAAGCTCACGCGTACGGGCAACAGCGTCGCGCTCGTGCTCGACAAGCAGCTCCTCGAGGCGGCGAACGTCGATCCCGACGAACCGGTCGAGGTCTCGACGAACGGGCGCGTGATCGTGATCGCCCCCGCGAAGAGCCGTCGCGACGCCGAGAAGTTCGAGCGCGGTCAGGCGCTGATGCACGAGAAGTTCGCCGGCGCGTTCAAGCGGCTCGCGAAGTGAAGCGGATCCGCTTCCTCGGCCTCGAGGAGGTCCTCGCGCTCCACGCCGATCAGATCGCCTGCTACGGCGGAGCGCCGGGCGTCCGCGACCTCGGCCTGCTCGAGTCCGCCGTGGCGGCCCCCGAGGCCTCCTACGGCGGGGGGTACCTTCACGGCACGCTGCACGAGATGGCCGCCGCGTACCTGTTTCACCTCGCCCAGAACCACCTCTTCATCGACGGAAACAAGCGCGTCGCAGCTGCTTCGATGTTCATGTTCCTCTACGTGAACGACGTCGATCTGACCTGCGACGAGGACGAGCTCGTCGAGATCACGATGGGCATCGCGAGCGGCGAGCGCACGAAGTCCGAAGTCGCCGTGTTCCTCGCGGCGCATACGCGCGCGCGCTGAACCTCTGCGGACTCCGCGCTTCGTCAGGCGCCGTCCTCACGTGCGCCGCAGCGGGAACATCCGAGAAGAGCGTGGCGGCGGCCCCAGGGCGGGTCAAGTCTCCGTCATCTGGTCGATTTGCCCTGGCTCGGCCGGGCGTTCCGGTTCATGGTACGCGCCGTGGAGCGGATGAGGGTCGTCTTTGCGCCTATTTTCACGGCGCTCGCGCTTTGGTCGGGGGCTTGTTCGACGGCGGATCTCAAGACGCCGACGCCCGGCGGGCAGGCCGGCGATCCGTCGGCCGACCCCGGCAGCGAGGGCGGCGAGACCGGCGATGGCGACGGCGGCACACGCGGCGGAGGGCCGGACGCCGGACCGCCGGTCGCGACCTCGAGCGTGACCATCCAGGTCCAGCCGAGCGACTCGGGCTACGCGGTGCTCAACGCGATCAAGGGCGCCAAGAAGAGCGTCCACATGACGATGTACCTCCTCACGAGCAACGAGATGATCGATGCGCTCGTGAGCCAGAAGAAGGCGGGCAAGGACGTGAAGGTCGTCCTCAACCAGACCTTCCCGCCGAACGGCGGCTCGAACGCCGACTCGTACGGCACGCTGAAGAACAACGGGGTGAACGTCGTGTGGGCGCCGGCGGCGTACCAGTTCACGCACGCCAAGACGATCCTCATCGACGGCGAGAAGCTCATCGCGATGACGATGAACCTCACGTACACGAGCCCGACGACGAACCGCGAGTACATCGCGACGGACACCGATCCGCAGGACGTCGCCGACGCGGAGAAGATCTTCGACGCCGACTTCCGCAACGTGAACGTCTACCTCCCGAGCACCAAGCTCCTCGTCTCGCCCAGCAACGCGACGGGGGTGGAGCCGCGCGTCCGCCTCAAGGGGCTCATCGACTCGGCGAAGAAGACGCTCGACGTCGAGATCCAGTCGCTCTCCGACGACACGCTCGTCGACGCGATCATCGCGGCGAAGAACGCGAGCGTCGACGTGAAGGTGGTCCTCGACGCGTCCACGCTCAACACCCCCGGGCAGCAGGACGCGCTCGCGAAGCTGAAGGCGGCGAACGTCCCCGTGCGCGCGGTCAAGTCGCCGGACATCCACGCGAAGGCGATCGTCGCCGACGGCACGCGCGCGTTCATCGGCTCGCAGAACTTCACGCCCACGGCGCTGACCGCGAACCGCGAGGTCGGCATCATCACCGACGCGCAGGCCGAGGCGCAGAAGGTCGCCAGCGTCATCGCCGGCGACTTCGCCAAGGGCACCGCGCCCTGAACGCGACCGCGACCGCGACCGCGACCGTCGCGCGCTACTTCGTCTTGTAGGCGGTGCCCGAGATCGTCACGACCACGCGGCCGCTGAAGTCCCACGCGGCGCGCGACGTGACCTCGTCGATCGACACGAACGTGGCGCCCTTCTTCGCGCCCTGGTTGCGGAGCTCGTTCGCCGCCTGCCGCAGGCTCTCGCCGACCTCGCGGCCGATCACCTGCGCGCTGACCTCGCCGACGGGCTCGTAGGTCTCGGGGTTCGGCGGATCGCTGACCACCTCGACGCTGTTCGCGCCGGGCACGAGCGCGACCTTCTCCGGAAGCGTGCTCTCGCAGGCCGTGCAGAAGAAGAGGATGGAAAGCGGGACCAGGAGGCGGGTCCTCATGGCCCGATCCTGACCGTCCCGCGCCTGGAGTACAAGCTTTCGGCTCGCGTTTCCGCGCACTACTGCTTGAAAATCCGTCCCGGCTGGGTATGGTGCACGCCGCTTAAGCTTCTGGTGGCCGTAGCTCAGTTGGTAGAGCGCCGGATTGTGGTTCCGGCTGTCGCGGGTTCAAGCCCCGTCGGTCACCCCCCGTTCTCGTAACCGAGAACCGATCTCCGTGGCTCTGTCGCCCCTGTACTCGTCCACTTCGTGGACTCGTACAGGAGCGAGCAAGCCCCGTCGGTCACCCCCCCGTTCTCGGAGTACCCAAAGACTCCGTCTCCAGGCCTTCGGGCCGCGATCGAGCTCGGATACGAAAGCGACAGGGGACCGGGCGAGAGCTTCGGTCCCCTTCGTTCATTCAGGAGCCGGCGCGCGCCGGCGTCAGGGAGCCGTCCGCTCCATGATCGTGAACTCCCACATCACCTCGACGGTTCGATAACCGAGAGGCTCGAAGTACCCGACCGAGTCGGGGCCCTCCTTGATGTGCGTGAGCGCCACGATGTACTTCGGCGGGTGCGCCTTCAGCGCGTCGAGGTCCTCCTTCAGCCACTCGGCGCGCTTGTACGCGCGCGCGGGGTTCACGAGGAACGTGGTCCAGAAGAAGCGACCGCCGTGGTGCCGGCGCGCGACGGCGTAGATCTCCGGCTGGAAGCCGCGCACGGTGACGAGCTCGTCGGCCGTCGTGTGATCGCGCAGCCAGTTGCCCACCCGCTCGCTCGTCCAGAAGAAGAAGCCGATCGGCGGCTCGGCGAAGTGCCAGGTGAACTCCTCGCGCGTCTCCTGGCCCGTCGACCAGCGCCACGCGTGCTGCGTCGAGGTCCACCACATGCGCGGCCCGCCCGCCGTGTACATCGCGCCGTAGTACAGCGCGAAGAGCGACACCACGAACGACGGGGCGAACGCGAGCGCGCGCCCGCGCTTCTCCCACGCCTCCTGCATCGTGCGGGCGGCGTTGCCGATGATCACGGCGAAGGCCGGGATGCATACCGTCCAGTGCAGGAGGTAGTACTTGCCCTGCATCGCCACCGCGAGATACGCGCCCGTCGCGATCGCGGCGGCGAGCACGTGACGCTCGCGATTGCCTCGCCAGACGCCCCACGCGAGGTACGCGAGCACCGCCGGGACGAGCGGCGTGTAGCAGTGGTGATAGCCGTAGATGCCCTGGAAGGGCGGGGCGCCGCCCTCGTGCTTCACGTAGTAGCCGTTCGCGCCGACCACGATGTCGACCATCGCGGGCAGGGCGCCCTTCAGGCCGAAGTAGCCGAGCACCATCGCCGGCACGATGGCGCCGCCAGCCGCGAAGATCGCGAGCGGACGGATCGCCGAGCGGAGGCCCTTCGCGCGGCGGACGAGCCACACCATCGCGACGAGGACGATCCACATCGCCGGCGGCTTCATCAGCAGAGCGCATCCGGCGAGAACCCCGGCGACCAGCGCCGCTCGGGACTCCTTCGCGATGTGGACGACCGACGCGACGCTCGCGACGGCGAAGAGCGAGTACCAGAGCTCGCTCTGCGCGGTGTTCCAGAAGTCCAGGTAGCCCCAGTAGAGGACGCTCGTCGCGAGGATGGTCGCGCCGCGCACGCCGGGCTTCACCTTCTCTCCTGGCGACGCCGACAGCGAGGCCGCGACGAGGCCGACGGCGACGAGACACACGACGTCGAGCAAGCGGATGCCCCACATCGTCTCGCCGAACAGGCGCACCGCGAGGCCGTAGAGCAGGTAGATGCCCGGCGTCTTGTGATCGAGGACGTCCTTGTACGGCACCGAGCCGTGGAGGACCCACTCGCGCGCGACGTAGTAGTAGAGGCCCTGGTCCCGGCCGAACGGATAGGTCAGCGAGCCGAGCCCGAACGCGACGCCGAGCGCGCCGAGGATCCAATCGAGGGCTGCGAGGGCGCGTTTTCCCATGGTCGGAGGGGTGCCCTCAGGTAGCACGGCGGCGGCCCGAAGTGCTATGAACCGCGCCGTGCGGCTGTACCGCCATCGCGTCAACACGGTGACCGATCTCGAGACCGTGCCCGAGGACATGGGCATCGAGCTCGACCTGCGCTCGTCCGGAAACGACGTCCTGGTCACGCACGACCCGTTCACCGACGGCCCCACGATCGAGGAGTACTTCCCCCGCATCGGCCGCCGCCCCTGCATCTTCAACGTGAAGTGCGAGGGCATCGAGGCGCGCGTTCGCGATCTGGCGCAGAAGCACGGCATCGAGGACTGGTTCATGCTCGACCTCTCGGTCCCGGCCGCGGTCAAGCTGGCCCGGATGGGCGAGACGCGCATCGCGGTCCGCTACTCGGAGATGGAGCCCAAGGAGGGCGTCCTCGCGTGGAAGGGCCGCGCGCGCTGGGTGTGGGTCGACTGCTTCACGCGCTTCCCCGTCGAGGAGCCCGCCTGGTCGGAGATCGCGGACGCCTTCCAGGTGTGCCTCGTGAGCCCCGAGCTCCAGGGCCACGCGGGCGAGGCGTTCGACGTGCTCAGGTCGTCGCTCGCCGGCCATCGGTTCGATGCCGTGTGCACGAAGACGCCCGCCCGCTGGAGCGACGCCCCTTGAGCGAGATCGTCGCGGGGGAGCGGGTCTCGAAGTCGAACGTCCCGCATCACGAGCGCGGCGTGAGCCCGCTCATGCACGACGTGCGCGAGCTCGGAGGCACGCGCGCGTTCTGGGCGGGCCTCGGCCTCAAGGTCACGTTCGCGTTCCTCTTCGGCTCGCACTTCATGACCCGGTGGTTCGGCCCCTTCGTCGCGGAGTTCGTGCGCGCGGGCGGCGATCCGTGGGCGACGTTCCTCGCGAAGGGCGAGCCGCAGGCGTTCCCCTACGGGCCGGGCATGCTGCTGGCGCTCGCGGCGGGGTGGCTGCCGGGGCGGGCGGCGTCGCTCGATCCGAGCTCGCACGCGGGCCTGCTCCTCTTGCGCCTGCCGCTGCTGCTCGCCGACTTCGTCATCTGCGTGCTGCTCAAGCGCTGGCTCAAGCTGCGCGCGCGCGACATCGTGCTGACGTACTGGCTGAGCCCCATCGTCATCTACGCCACCTACGTCCACGGGCAGCTCGACCTCATCCCGACGGCGCTCCTCTGCCTCGCGCTCTACCTGGTGTTCGAGCGCCGCGTCGCGCAGGCCGCCGTCGTCTTCGGCATCGCGCTCGCGACGAAGGGCCACCTCCTCATCGCCGCGCCGTTCGCCGTCGTCTATCTGCTCCGCCAGCGGCAGCTCAAGTGGGCGTGGCTCCGCTTCGCCGCCATCCTCCTCGCGACCGCGGGGCTGCTCTACGCGATCCCGCTCGCGTCGCCCGCGTTCCGCACGATGGTGCTCGGCGGGGCCGAGGCGCGGAAGCTCTGGTCGGTGGGCATCCCGTACGGCGTCGGTGTCTCGCTCTACGTCGCGCCCGCGGCGCTGGCCCTCGCGTTCCTCCGGTTCTTCTCCTACCGGAAGGTGAACCGCGAGCTGACGATCATGTTCCTCGGGGTCCTCTACATCGGCCTCGTTGCGCTGGTCCCGCCGCAGCCCGGCTGGTTCATCTGGTCGCTCCCGTTCGTCGCGTACTTCGGCGCGCGCTTCTCGCGCTCGGGCCGCTACGCGCTCGTCCTCTTGAACGGCGCGTACCTCGTCTACTTCTTCGTCGAGGATCCGCTGGTGTTCCTCGAGGCGCTCGATCCCACGTTCGGGATCGGCACCGGACAGCGCTGGGCCGCGTCGCTCCTCGACGCCGCGCCGGGCGTGTTCTCGCGCCACGGCGCGAGCATCGTGTGGACCTCGCTCTTCGCCGCGACCGCGCTGACGGCGTTCGAGATGTACCGCAAGGGCGTGCGCTCGAACTCGCTCTACTCGTTCCGCGACGAGTCGTTCATGGTCGGCATCGGCGGCGACAGCGGCGCGGGCAAGCACACGCTCGCCGAGGACCTCCGCGTCCTCCTCGGCGGCTCGCTCTCGGTGGTCAACGGCGACGACGATCACCGCTGGGAGCGCGGCCACGCGATGTGGCGTCGCTACACGCACCTCGATCCGCGCGGCAACTTCCTCGGCCAGCAGGCCGAGAGCCTCGCGGCGCTCCGGCGCGGCGGCGACGTGCGCAAGCCCCACTACGATCACGACAAGGGCAAGTTCACGCCGCCGGTGCTGCTCAAGGCGACGGACTTCATCGCCATCGTCGGCCTGCACCCGTTCTACCTCGCGTCGCAGCGTCAGGTGCTCCACCTCAAGATCTTCGTCGACCCCGCCGAGGAGGTGCGCCGCCGCTGGAAGGTCGCGCGCGACGTCGCCAAGCGCGGCTACTCGCCGGAGAAGGTGCTCTCGGAGATCGAGCGGCGCATGGCCGACTCGGCGAAGTACGTGCAGCCGCAGAAGCGCTTCGCCGATCTCGTGCTCCGTCCGCTCGAGGACGTCACCGAGGAGACCGGCGTGAACCTCGCGTTCGAGCTGTCGAACCACCTCGAGCCGCTCGGGCTCTTCGACGCGCTCGCGCAGGTCGAGTCGCTGAAGGTCGAGTGGCTGCCGGACGAGTCGCTCGAGCGCGATCAGTTCGTGGTCAAGGGCACGATCGACGCCGAGCAGCTCGAGGTCCTCGCGCGCGTCACCATCCCCAACGTCGAGGAGCTCGCGACGGTGCCGGAGGCATGGCGCGAGGGCGGGCGCGGCCTCGCCCAGCTCCTCTCGCTCTACGCGATGAGCGCGCGCCTCCGCACGCAGGCCCCCGCGGAGATGCACTCGTGAAGGAAAAGCGCGCGGTCCTCTGCGATCTCGACGACACCTTCTACGTCTGCAAGCCGGGAGAGGACGCGGGCCTCTCCGCGGTCGTCGCCGCGGTGAGCGCGGCGCTCGACCTGTCGTCGTCGGACGTGGAGAAGGCCTATGCCGACGCGCGCCGCGCGGTGAAGGCGCGCATCGACGGCCGCGGCAGCTCGCACTCGCGCCTGCTCTACATCTGCGAGCTCGTGCACCAGCTCGGGCGCCCCGACATGCTCGTGCGCGTCCGGTCGTGGGAGCGCACGTTCTGGAACGCGTACCTCGCCGCGGTGTCGCTCCGCCCGCGCGTGCTCCCGTTCCTCACCGCGACGCGCCGCTCGGGGCGGAAGGTGGCGCTGGTCAGCGACCTCACCCTCGAGGTGCAGCTCCACAAGCTGGATCGGTTCGGCCTGTTCCGTCATCTCGACGCGATCGCGATCAGCGAAGAGGTGCCGCTCGACAAACCCGCCGAGGAGATCTTCCGGCTCGCGATGGAGCGCATCGGCGCAAAGCCCGAGGAGTGCGTGATGGTCGGCGATCACGACAACAAGGACGGCGAGGGCGCGCGCCGCCTCGGCATCCCGTTCGTCCGCATCGCGCCCGACGACGTCGACGGCGCGGGGTTCGATGCGCTCGCGCGCGACCTGGGGATCTTCGCATGACGACGCCCGACCTCGTGACCACGGAGCTCTCCGCGCTCGCGCGCGCATTCGGCGGCGTGCGCTGGGCGCAGGGGCCGGGCGGCAACGTCTCGGTCAAGCACGACGGCATGCTCTACGTGAAGGCGAGCGGCACGCGCCTCGCGACCGTCGCGGACGAGGGCGGTCATGCCGCGGTCGATCTCGCGGACGCGACGCGCGCGCTCGAGGGAGACCTCGCGGCCGATGCGCGCGTGTTCGCGACCCGGCCGCGGCCTTCGCTCGAGACGTACTTCCACGCGCTCGGCGCGAAGGTCGTCGCGCACACGCATCCGGTCGCCGTGCTCCTCGCCGCGTGCGCGTCGCGCTCGGCGGAGGCGCTCGGTCTGCCGGTCGTGCCCTACGAGCGGCCGGGCAGGGGGCTCGCCCTCGCCGTGGCCCGGACGCGCGCGGCGGCGCCGGGTGCGCGCGCGGTGATCCTCGAGTCGCACGGACTCCTGGTGGACGCGGAGACCGCCGCCGAGGCGATCGCGATCAGCGAGGAGGTCGCGGAGACGTGCCGCGCATCGTTCGGCGCCGATCTCGCCACCTTCGACGAGCTCGTCGGCCTGTACCTGTCGCGCACGGCGATCGAGGTCGACGGCGGCTTCGCCCGCCAGCTCCCGCCGCGCCGCCACCTCGATCGCTACCTCTTCCCCGACGCGGTGGTCTACGCGAGCATCGCGCGCGTCCACCGGCTCGAGGCCGAGCGCCTCCCGCGCGCCGTCGCCGAGCTCGGCCGCGCGGTGGTCGTGGTCGACGACGCGAACGCGCGCGTCGCGTTCGCGAAGAGCCGGAGCGCGCTCGACGCGTGCGTCGAGGTCTGCGCGGCGCACGACTGGGTCGAGTCGGTGCTCACGCACGCGGGCCTCCCCCGCTACCTCGCGGACGACGAGCCCGCGATGATCCTCGACCTGCCGAGCGAGAAGTACCGCATGCGGCTCGAATGAGGTCCGCGCACCACGCGGGCCGAACGCGCCGACGCTTCCCTAGAATGACGGAGTGACGAACGATGCTGATCTTCATCCCGATGGCCGGGTTCGGCGATCGCTACATCCGCGCTGGATTCACCGAGCCGAAGCCCCTCATCCCCGTCGACGGCAAGCCGATGATCGAGCGCGTCGTCGACGCGTTCCGTGAGGCGCTCGCCGCGAAGGGCAAGAAGAAGGGAGACGTGAAGTTCCTCTTCTGCGTGAACGCGAAGCACGCGGCCGAGACGAGCGTGAAGGAGACGCTCGCGCGCATCGCGCCCGGTGCGCCGGTGGTGGTGATCGAGCCGCACAAGGACGGCCCGGTGCGCACGCTGCTCGACTGCGCCGAGCACATCCCCGACGACGAGGAGGTGATCCTCAACTATTGCGACTTCGGCGTCGACTGGTCGTTCGCGGACTTCCGCGCGTGGCTCGCGAAGGGCAAGTGGGACGGCGCGATGACCGCGTACAAGGGGTTCCACCCGCACTCGCTCGGGCCGACGCTCTACGCGTACATGCGGAGCGAGGGCGACAAGGTCACCGAGATCCGCGAGAAGCACCACTTCACCGAGAACAAGCTCGAGGAGTACGCGTCGAGCGGCCTCTACTACTTCAAGAGCGGCAAGGAGATGAAGCGCCTGTCGCGCGCGCTCGTCGAGAAGGGCGAGCGCGTCAACGGCGAGTTCTACGTGAGCATGCTCATGCAGCTGCTCATCGAGAGCGGCGGCAAGGTCGGCGTCTACCCGCTGAAGCACTTCTACCAGTGGGGCACGCCCGAGGACCTGCGCGACTTCGAGTCGTGGCTCCGCGGCATCCGTCGCTTCCGGAGCTTCGCCGCCGAGGCCGCGGAGGGGCCGACCGACGCGGTGCAGGTGATCCCGATGGCCGGCCGCGGCCAGCGCTTCGTCGATCAGGGCTACGCCGATCCCAAGCCGCTCATCCCGGTGGCGGGCAAGGCGATGATCGAGCGCTCGCTCGAGTGCCTGCCGCCGCCGAGGCAGCGCGTCCTCGTCGTGCAGCGCGAGCACCAGGAGAGCGCGCGCTTCCGCGAGGTCGCCGCGTCGCTCCGCGGAAAGATCGTCGCGCTCGACAAGGTCACCCAGGGTCAGGCGTGCACCGCGAGGATCGGCGTCGAGAACGTCGAGGTCACCGGCGGCGTCGACATGCAGACGCCGATCCTCTTCGCGCCGTGCGACACCGGCTACGTCTACGACGTCGCGCGCCTGCGCAAGCTCGAGGACTCGGGCTTCGACGCGATCGCCTGGACCGCGCGCGGCCACCTACCGGCGCTGTGGCGCCCGCAGATGTACGGCTGGGTGCAGGTCTCGAACGGCCGGATCGTGAAGACGGCGGTGAAGAAGCAGGTCGAGGGCGTCCCGCCCGCCGAGCAGGAGGTCATCACCGGCACGTTCTGGTTCCGGGACGTCGCCACGTTCCTCCGCGAGGAGGAGGCGATGGAGAAGGCCAACGACCGCGTGAACGACGAGTTCTACATCGACACGATCATCAAGCGGATGGTCGCGAGCGGCGCGCGCGTCGCGGCGTTCACCGTCGACAAGTACATCCCGTGGGGCACGCCCGAGGAGCTGAAGACGTTCGACTACTACTCCGAGGTGACCGACCTCTACGACGGAGAGCGGCGATGAAGAAGTCGATCGTCGTCCCCTGTTACAACGAGGCCGCGAACGTCCCGTCGCTCGTCTCGCGCTTCGCCGCCATCCACGAAGCGGGCGCAGCCAAGGATCACGACTGGGAGCTCGTTCTGGTGGACAACGGCAGCACCGACGGCTCGGCCGAGGTGCTCGAGCGCGAGACGAAGGCGCACCCCTTCATCCGCGTCGTGACCGTGCCTTCGCCGAACGTCGGCTACGGCCATGGCATCATGACGGGGCTCCGCGCGGCGAAGGGCGACTACCTCGCGTGGACGCACGCCGACGGACAGACGCCGCCGAAGGACGTCCTCGTCGCGTTCGACGTGCTCCTCTCGAGCGCCGATCCGCAGGCCACGTTCGTGAAGGGGCGCCGCAAGAACCGCCCGGTGAAGGACACGCTCTTCACCTTCGGCATGCAGGCCGCGGCGACGGTGATCCTCGGCGAGTCGCTCGCCGACATCAACGCGCAGCCGAAGGCGTTCCCGCGCCGCCTGCTCCAGCTCGCGCTCGTGCCGCCGGTCGATCTGTCGCTCGATCTGTACTTCTTCTACGTGGCGCGCCGTGCGGGCTTCGAGGTGAAGACCATCGACGTGCACTTCGGCGATCGCGAGCACGGCGAGTCGAAGTGGGCGTTCAACTGGAAGTCGAAGGCCAAGAACATCGGGCGCACGGTGAAGTTCATGACCGCGCTCCGGACCGGGGCGGGCTACCCGCAGGCCTGATCGGCGATCTAGTGCGCCTGCTCGGGCAGCGGCATCGACTCGAGTCGCATGCCGGCCTTGAGCTCGCTCGGATCGACGAGCACGTCGGCGTGCTCCGGGCGCGGTGACTCCGCGTACCAGGCGGGCAGCGAGTCCTCGGGGACGAAGAGCCACTTGGTGCGATCGGGGTCCGACGTCTTGGGGATCGGCACCTCGAGCGGCGCGCCGACGAAGTCGAACGCGCGCATCGGCTGGGGGAAGCCCGGGCCGAGGCAGGGCGACGCGTCGTGCTTGCGGCGATAGAGATCGAAGCCGCGCACGCGGAGCTCGAAGCAGTAGTTGTCGTACAGCCAGTCGGCCCACCGGCGGTACGTGCGGATGGGACGGGCGAGCATGATGCTGCCGGCGTCGACGACGATCTCCGGCTTCTCGCGGTCGAGATCGGCCATCAGCGCCTCGTTGCTCCCCGGCACGACGCGGTTCGCCTCGCCCTTGATGTCGTCGTGGCGCCACGGGACGAGCCCGGTCACGTAGGTGCTGAACACGTAGCGCCCCGCCGGACGGCGATGCGAATAGGCGTAGAGCCAGGGCGAGAAGCCCCACACGAAGATCCGGTCGTCCGGCTTCGTCGACGCCTCGATGTACCGGGCGACGCGCGGGACGAGCTTGTCGTGGGCGACGCGGCCGTCGATCTTCTCGAGCGCGTAGGTCTCGATCGCGGTGAACAGGAGCATCGTGGCGAAGGCGCCGCGATAGAACGTGTGGACGATCGCGGGCGAGACCTTGCGCGTCATCCGATCGAAGAACCGGCCGAGCACGAGCGCGAGGATCGGGATCGACAGGATGAAGTAGTGCGCGAAGAAGCGCCGGAGCGACGCCGCGGAGATCAGCGCCACCGCCAGATGGAGCGCGAGGTACTGTCCCACGCCGAACCCGCGGAGCAGCGGCGCGATCGCTCGCTCGCGGACGCAGGCGGCGATGCGCAGGGCGAGCGCGCGGATGCCGGCGACGGTGACCGCGCCGAGCGCCAGGGCGAAGCCACGGTTGCCCTGGATCTCGAAGCTCATCGGCGTGAGGCCTCCGCCTGCTTCGCCGACGTGGACCATCACGTTGTACTGGACGCAGTAGTAGTAGAGCTGCCGGAGCGTCCCCGTCGCCGCCGCGTGCGCGATGAACATCGCGGGGATGACCACCGTGCCCGCGAGCGTCGTCACGACGTCGATCGCCGCGTTGCGCAGCGTGCCCGTCCGCCGTGCGCGCAGGGCGACCCAGACGAGCACGGGCGCGACATGGAGGAACGCCGACTGCTTCACGCTGATCGCGGCGCCGAGCGCGAGGCCCGAGCCGAACAGGAGCCAGCGGTGCGCGCGCGGGGCGAGGCGGTGCATCGCGAGCGCGCCGAGGACGATGCCGGCGACCAGCGCGGGGAGCTGCAGGTACTCGCCGTTCAGCGCGAAGCGGTCGTAGGGCGGGAGGCCCATCGACAGCGCGTAAGCGGAGATCAGCGTGGCGACGATCGCGCCGCGGCGCGAGATGAGGCGGAGGCCGCCCCAGTAGACGAGCCCGACGTGGAGGAACGCGAAGCCGAGCGCCCAGAGGCGGAGGCTCACGACGTTGTCCCAGCCGCCGATCCGCGCGATGAGCGCGTAGGTGTAGTACATCAGCGGGCCGCGCTGGCTGATCGCCCCCTCGTAGAGCTTGAAGCCCTCGTTGAGGCGCTCGGCGAGCGCGATGGCGTAGGACTCGTCGACGTTCGCGAAGTACTTGTAGCCGAGCGTCGACGCGTGGGTCGCGACGAGACAGATGCTCGAGACCAGGAGCACGGCCGTTCCGAACCGAGGCGGGTCGCGCCGGCTCGAGGATGGTCGTCGGGGTCCGTCCATACGGCGTTCTCTGTTAGCACGCTATGATTCGGGCTCCGCACCTTCCTTGATGATCGAAAGGCTGAAGCTTCTCTTCCGTTCGCCGCTCGCCTGGGTGGTGATCCTCGCCGGTGTCGTGCGCATCGTCGGCATCGGGTGGGGCCTGCCTTCGTCCGACGGCTGGGACAACGACGGGGTCGCTCCGCGGGACTTCCTCGCGGGCCTGGTCGAGACCTTCGTGCCCGGCCATTTCTACACGTACCCGCCGGTGCACCTCGCGCTCCTGGCGGTGCTCACGCTGCCGGTCACCGTCGTCGCGCTCGTTCGCGCGCCCTCGCTCTCGCAGGCCGACGTCGTCGGCGAGATCCTGAAGGTGCCGTACATGACCGCGAATGCGTACGTGGCGCGTGCCGTCTCGCTCGCGATGTCGCTGGCGAGCATCGTGCTCGTCGCGCGCATCGCCGAGGAGCTGCGCGCCGCTCGAACGGGCGACCGCGACGATCCCGCGGTGGCCCGAGCGGGCGTCTGCGCGGGCGCGTTCGCCGCGGTGAACCTCTCGGCCACGTACTACGCGCACACGTCGAACCTCGACACGCCGTACCTGTTCTGGGCGCTCGCGTCGCTGCTCGTCCTCGTCCGCGCGACGACGCGGCAGGACCCGAGGAGGCTCCGCCGCGCGTTCGTGCTCGCGGTGCTCTCGGTGGCGACGAAGGACCAGGCGTTCGGCCTGTTCCTCTACGCGTATCCGATCGCGCTCGGTGCGTTCGTCGCATTCGACCCGTGGGCGAAGACGCATCGCCGCGAGGTCCTCCGCGAGATCGCGATCGCCGCGGGCCTCGCCGTCGCCGTGTTCCTCGTCGCCGATGCCGTGGTCTTCAACCCCACCGGCTTCCGCGCGCGGCTCGCGTTCCTCTCCGGCAGCGCGAGCAAGGACTTCATCACCTACGCGAACGACTGGACCGGCCGCGCCCGCATGCTCCGCGACGCGGCGAAGGACTTCGATCACTACTACCCGGTGTCGCTCACGCTGATCGGCCTCGCCGGGCTCGCCGTCCAGCTCCTCCGCGCGCCGCGCCGGATCGCCTCCTGGCTGCCGCTCCTCTGCGCGGCCTCGTACACCGCGCTCTTCAACTTCACGGCGCTCCGCACCGACCATCGCTTCTTCATGCCGCAGTCGCTCCTGCTCGCGGTGTACGGCGGCATGGCCCTCGAGCCGCTGGTGTTCGCGGCGCGCAGGCCGATCCGCGTGCTCGCACAGGCGGCGCTGTCGATCTCCTTCGCGCTCGCGATCCACAAGTGCCTCGCGGTCGACGCGCAGCTCCTCTACGACCCGCGCTACGAGGCCGAGGCGTGGCTCGAGTCCGAGCTCCGGGACGGCGAGCTGATCGAGACCTACGGAAACAACGTGTATCTTCCACGGTTTCCGGCGAAGGCGCGCGTGATCCGCGTGGGGCCCGAGCCGCTCGATCGCCGCAACCCGCTCCCCGGCGTCACCGAGGTGCAGGCGCCGTTCGAGGGAGCGGCCGAGCGTCGATCGCGCTTCATCGTGCTCACCGGCGGATGGATGTGGCGCTACCTCATCGATCCGAACCCGCACCTCGAGCCGGGCCAGGTCGTTCCTCCGACCCACGCGCGGACGGCGACGGATCCGGCGGGCACGCGCTTCTTCGCGCGGCTCACCCGCAGCATGGACGAGTACGGCGTGGTCCGGGGCTTCAAGTACAAGCCGTACTTCTTCCCCATGCTCGACATCCACGCGAGCACCGCCCGCGAGGTCTGGATCTACGAGCGCAAGCCGCGCACGTGACGGTATGCTGAGGCGATGAGGCAGAAGCGATTCCTGCTCGTCACCGCTGCGCTCTCGACGGCGGTCTCGGTCCAGGCGTGCGGCAAGGATCCGGTCGCGAAGCCCGACGAAGGCGAGAAGCTGCCGCTGCCGGCGAACCCGAAGGGATCGTTCTACGACGCGGGCGTGGCGGAGCCGCCGCCGCCGCCGCCGCCTCCGCCCGATCCGGTGCCGCCTCCGGCGAACCCGAAGGGATCGTTCTACGACGCCGGCATCCAGCCGCCGCCTCCGCCGCCGCCTCCTCCTCCGCCGACCGCGAACAAGGACGCCGGGCGCGTCATCCCGCACCCGCCCGCGAACCCGAAGGGCTCGCACTACGACGCGGGGCTGAAGAAGCCGATGCCGTGAAGGAGCCGTTCGACCTCGAGTGGCTGGGCGGCATCACCGAGCGCCACTTTCGCAAGGTGCGGCCGGGCATCGACGAGATGCCGTGGGGCACGCTCGATCCGAAGAAGTACCCCGCCGCGCTCGTCGACCGGGCGCGCGTGTCGTGGACCGAGGCGGCGTACAACGAGTACTGCACCGCCGCCGCCTTTGCCGCGATGCTCGAGGCGCTCCTCTCGGCGAAGGCGCCGATCGATCTCGTGGGCATGGCGAGCGACTTCGTCGCCGACGAGGTCCTCCACGTGGAGCTCACGAGCCGCATCGCGATGGAGCTCGGCGGCGGTGCACCGTACGCGATCGACTTCGAGCGGCTCCGCCGCGTGCCCCCCGAGGGTCTCTCGGCGTTCCAGCGCGCGAGCGAGCTCGTGGTGCACGTGTGCTGCGTGGGCGAGGCGTTCAGCCTGCCGATGCTCGCGAGCGCGTACGCGAGCGCGACGCATCCGCTCACGCGCGCCGTGCTCCAGCGCATCGTCGCCGACGAGGCGCCGCACGGCCGGCTCGGCTGGGCGTACCTCGAATGGGCCGCGGACCGGCTCGACGCCGTCGAGCGCGCGCGCCTCGCGGAGGTCGCGCTCGAGCCGCTCGCCGAGCTCGCGCCGCTCTGGCAGCGCCTGCAGAGCCGCGTGGTGGACGGCGTGACGACCGAGGGCTACCTGCTCGAGCACGTGCGCGAGCTCGGATGGACCGAGTCGTCCGCGTACGGCGCGCGCGCGCGCAAGGCGATCCTGGAGGAGGTGGCGGGGCCGCTCGCGCGCTTCGGGATCGAGCTGCCGTCCGCCCGGCTCGTCGCGCTCCTCCGCTGAGCGATCAGAGCCGCCGGCGATCGACGCGGTACGCGCGCCAGCTCCCGCCGCGATCGCTGGTGAAGAAGAGCGTGCAGTTGTTCGGCGAGATCCACGTCGGCCGCTCGGCCGCCGCGGTGTTGATCGTGCCGCTCGCGAGCGGAAGCGCCGAGCCCCACGCGGCGGTCTTGCTCGATCGCGTCGCGACGTAGATGTCCTCGGCGGCGCCGTCTCTCCGCGCGAAGTAGATCGTCTGCTCGTCGTCGGTCACCACCGGCGCCGCCTCGTCGAGCGCCGACGAGAGGCCGCTCACCGGGCCGCCCGTCCACGCGCCGCCGCTCCGCTCGGCGCGGTAGACGTCGCGGCTGCCGAGCTCGCCCGGCTCGACGGTGAAGTAGAGGACGCCGGTGCCGGCGACCGACCAGGGATCCGTCACGTTCGCGCCCGCGTCCATCGGGAGGACCTGCGGCGTGGGCGCGCCGAGCCGCTGATCGGGCTGCTGCCGCGACGCGCTCATCAGCACGTGGGTGCCGGCGGCGATCGGCGCCTGCTCGTAGAGCACCTCGAGCGGATCGGCCAGCGGCACCGGCGCGAGCTCGCCGTACGGATCGTTCGCGAGCGCCCAGTAGAGCGCGCTGCCGCGCGGGAACGGGCCCTCGTACACGTCGAAGTACTGCGGCGGTCCCGCGTCGAGCGCGATCATCGCCGTCGTCCGACCCGGCGCGATGCGCACGCTCGCGATCTCGCCGAGCTCGTTCAGCTCCACCAGCGGGATCGCGTCGCCGAAGGGCAGATCGCCGGCGCACGCCGGACCCGAGAACGGGGCCGCATCGGCGTCCGCGTCGTCGTCCCCCGCGCCCGCGTCCGGCGCGTCGGACGAATCCGGCGCGGCCGCGTCGGGGGCGCCGGCGTCCGTCCGGTCGGGCGAGGGGATCGGCTCGTCCACCTCGAGGAACCCTCCGCACGCGATCGCGGCGCACGTCATGCCTGCCGCCCCCAGCACCCATCGACGCATGTCCCGATCGAGTACCGGGGCGGTCGCACGCGAGCGATGGGAGAAATTGACAAATCTTCCACCCGCGTCGCGCGCCCGAGCGGCGAGGGGGCCTCGCCGTGTTAATAGATCACGAGGAGCACGCGATGAGCGTCAGGCAGCTGTCGACGTCTCGCCCGAAGCGGAAGCTCCGCTGGACCCACGGCGCGGGCGTGTCCGTTCGCGCGTACCTCTCCGCGCGCGACGGCGATCTCTGCCCGTGCGTCTCGACCCGCGGCGCCGAGCTGACGCTGGTCCTCGACGGCGAGATCGCGATCGAGATCGGCCCGCAGCGGCAGGCGGTGCGCGTCCGCGAGGGCGAGGCGATCTGGCTGGCGCGCGGCGTCGCCCACGCGGTCGTCGTGTCGCGCGACGCGCGCGCGTTCATCCTCGATCGCGAGGCGGCGCCCGGCGAGCTCGGGGTCCGCCACGTGCCGTCGCGGGCGATGCCGGCGTCGCTGGTCGGCGCGTTCGACCGCGCGTGGAAGCGCCGCCCCGACCACGCGCTCCCGCGGATCGCCGAGCACGCCGAGGAGCTCCTTCGGCGCGTGCGCGCGCGCGAGGCGGTCGCGATCGAGGCGACCTCGAGCACGCCGAAGATGACGAAGGCGAAGCGCCTGCTCGAGGAGCGCTTCGCGCGCCCGCCGACGCTCGCCGAGCTCGCGCGCGCGGTGGGCACGAGCGAGTTCTACCTGCTGCGGAACTTCAAGCGGCACTTCTCGTTCACGCCGTACGCGTACGCGCAGTTCCTTCGCACCGAGCACTTCTTCTGGGAGCTGCTGCTCGCGGACGAGCGCGCGCTCTCCCGGCTCGCCGCCGAGGCGGGCTTCGCCGACTACTCGACGTTCCACCGGCGCATGCGCGCGATGACGGGGCGCGCGCCGAGCGGCCTCGTCGCGCTGGCCGCGGGCGAGGAGCTCGGGCCCACGTGACTCACTTCGACGCCGTCTGATCGTCGCGCTTCTTGAACCGGATCGCCTTGAAATTGCGGCCGTCGGAGATCTGCAGCGTGCTCGCGTCGATCTTCTCGAACGTGGCGATCTTCTCGCTCGCGACGGTCCCGCAGCGCGACTCCTGGAGGATCAGCGCCTTGCCGGCCTTCTCGTCGACCCAGCCGCCGAAGAGCATGACGTGGCCGGGGCCGTTGAGCGCGTCGCCTTCGGCGAGATCGTCGACCGAGATGACGACGCTCACCGTCGTGTCGGACGGCGCCAGCGTGCGCGTCGTGCGGCCGGGCGCGGGCAGTCCCCACGCCCAGGACACGAACCCCGAGCAGTCGCTCCGGTAGTCGTCCCACTCGGGCCGCTCGGCGGCGCCGCTCCGCTCGCAGATGCCGCCGCAGATGACGTCCTTGCCGCCGTTGGGGCCCCCGCAGTACGGCATCTTCGCGTCGATCCACGCGCGCGCGCGTGCCAGCGTGCGCTCGCCGAACGAGGCGTCGCGCGGCGGCGCGGGGGCAGGGGGACCGGCGCTCGCCGGCGGATCGCTGTCGTCCACGCCGTCGGGATCGCCGGCGTAGTCGTGCCCGTACGGGTCTCGCCCCCCGGTCAGCGACCCTGGATCGTCGCTGCACCCGGGGACCAGCGTCGCCACGGCCAAACCAGCGACAATGTATGGAACTATCCGCACGAGCGGAGAGCACGAGCATGGCCCGTGCCGTCCGCCCGCGCTCGATCACGCGCGATCAGGTGACGTGGTGGAAGGTCTCGCGGGCCACGAGGCTCGCCCGGGCGACGTCGCCGTGATCGACGTCGCGCGCGATGTCGACCGCCGTTCCCTCGACCATCCCCTTCGTCGCCGCGAGCAGGCCCGACTCGAGCGCCACGAGGTCGTAGCCGCCTTCGAGCACCATCGCGATCCGACCCTTCGCGGTCCTGTCCGCGATCCGCCGCAGCTCGCGGCCCATCCAGCCGAAGGCGTCGGCCGACAGGGTCATCTCCGCGAGCGGATCGCGCGCCGAGGCGTCGAAGCCGGCGCTCACGAGGATCAGGTCCGGGCGGTACTCCTCCAGCGCCGGAAGGACCACGCGCTCGAACGCGCCGCGATAGACGCCGTCGCCGCCGCCCGCGCCGAGCGGCACGTTCACCGTGTAGCCCTTGCCCTCGCCCTCGCCGGTCTCGAGCACCGCGCCGGTGCCCGGATAGAACGGATACTGGTGCGTCGAGACGTAGAGCACGTGCGGATCGCGATAGAACGTGTCCTGCGTTCCGTTGCCGTGGTGGACGTCCCAGTCGACGACCGCGACGCGCTCGAGGCCGCGCGCCCGGGCGTGGGCCGCCGCGATCGCCACGTTGTTCAAGAGGCAGAAGCCCATCGCGCGCGCGGGCGTGGCGTGGTGGCCCGGCGGACGGACGAGCGCGATCCCGCGCTTGACCGGACCGTCGATCATCGCGTCGACCATCGCCACCGTGCCGCCCGCCGCGAGCTCGGCGATCGCGACGCTCTGCGGCCCGACGTAGGTATCCGCGTCGACGTAGCCCTCCTCGCCCCGAAGGCTCTCGAGCCACGTCACGAAGGCCGGCTCGTGGACGCGGGCCAGCTCCTCCGCGGTGGCCGGGCGGGGAGCGATCGGCGTGAACGTCAGGCCTTCGCCGGACCGCGCGCGCTCGAGGGCCGCGTTCGCCGCTTCGAGCCGCTCCGGCCGCTCCGGGTGATAGCCGCCCGAGGCGCCGTCCGACCCACGGGAGGAGCCTCCCGGGGTGCGGTGCCCGAAGAATCGGGGATCGGAGAGGAGCAGCGCATCAGTCATTGGTTGCCGCGGTCGAGCTGCCGATGATAGCGTGCGGTTGCAGTTCCATAGCAACGTTCCGAGGGCGGAATGCGAAACAAAATCATCGCAGTCAACGCCGTGATCGTGGTCATCGTCGGCCTGCTCGCCTTCGCGATCGTGCGCACCCAGCTTGCGCTCACGACGAGCAGTGCCGAGCAGCTCAAGAAGAGCGCACAACGCGATGCCGTCGGCGCGGCCGCGAAGCTCCAGCTCGATGCGCTCCGGACCGAGCGCTGGCTCGCGGCGCAAGCCGCGGATCCGGCGACGAAGGCGGCGCTGTCGAAGGCGACACCCGACGCGCGCGCGACCGCGGCGCGTCAGCTCGCCGACCAGATCGCGAACAACGCTCGCTCCGCGCTCGGCACCAAGCCGTCGATCGTGGCGATCGTCGATTCGTCGGGGAAGATCGTCGCGCGCGACAACTCCGACCTCAACCGCGGTGACGACGTCGCGGCCGCGTACCCCGCGTTCAAGGAGGCGATCACCAAGACGACCGCCGGCTCGGACGTGTGGACGGACAAGGCGCGCGCCGATCAGTACGTCACCTCGTACGTGCCGGTCCGCGACGACGCGAACCGCGTGCACATGATCATCCTCGGCGTCGGCATCAACGACGCGCTCGCGCGGGTGAGCGAGGCGGCCACGGGGCGGGGCATCCTGCTCGTGAACGCGAACGGCGACGTCGTCGCGAACACGCAGAACGCCACCGAAGAGGTGAAGGCCGCGGTGAAGAGCGGTGCGGGCGACGTGAAGAACGCGCTCGCCACCGGCAACGTCAGCCCGGGCGGCAGCGGCGACATCCACTTCGCGGCCGCGCCGCTCGACGGCTTCGGCACCGGCAAGACGACGGCGATCGTCGCGGCGGCGCCCACCGCGCTCGTCGAGGGCGTGAGCGGGATCCCGCTCTCGATCCTCGGCGCGACGGCGCTCGGCCTCGTGCTCGTCGTCGCCGGCGGCTGGTTCCTCGGCAATTACATCTCGCGTCCGATCGCGATGCTCGAGGAGGGCCTCCTCGCGATCCTCAACGGTCAGACCGACAAGCGCTTCGAGCTCGATCACGCCGAGCTCGGCGGCCTCGCGTTCCGCATCGACCAGCTGCTCAACCAGCTGATGGGCGTCGAAGAGGACAACACCGACGACGAGGGCCGCGTCTCGAAGGCGCCGACGGCGGCGAACTTCGGCGAGGCGCTCGCGGTGGATCGCACGGGTGGCGGCGGCGGCGCGGCTCCGGCGGCGAACGTCGATGCGGCGCGCCTCGCGGCCGAGCCCGCCGACCAGTACTACGCGCGCCTCTACCGCGAGTACATCGCGGCCAAGCGCGCGCTCGGCGAGCAGGTCGACCACATCACCGACGCGGCCTTCAAGAGCCGCATCCAGGGCATGGAGCAGGACGCGACCGCCAAGCACGGCCGCCCTGTTCGCTATCACGTGCAGACGAACGGGCGGGAGGTCGTCCTCCTCGCGGTTCCGCTCGGCTGACGAGCTTTCGCGGTTGCGCGCCTCCGACGGCGACGTAGGTTAGGCGCGCGATCCCACTCCGGAGCCATTCGTTGGGCCTCTTCGATCTCTTCAAAAGCAAACCCAAGGGCAAGGACGGCGAGGCGACGACGAAGAAGTCGAACGCGGCCGCCAAGTACGCGGAGGCCGCGGCGAGCAAGCGAGCGCAGGCGTACGACCGCCAAGAAGCGCTCCACGAGCTCGTGAAGCTCAAGTCGGCGGACGCCGCGGAGGCGCTGCTGCGGCGGTTCACCTTCGCGGTCGACCCTTCGATCACCGATCAGGAAGAGAAGGATCTCGCGTTCGAAGGGGTCGTCGCCGCGGGCAAGGACGCGATCGAGCCGGTGCGCGCATTCGCGGCCAAGGCCGAGAGCGTCGCGTGGCCGATGCGCATCCTGAAGGAGCTCGTCGACGAGGAGGGCTTCGTCGACGAGCTGCTCGTCTGGCTCGCGAAGTGGGACACGGATTACGCAAAGTTCATCGATCCGAAGCTCCAGATCCTCGACAGCCTCGGGGACTACAAGAACCCGAAGATCCGCCCTGCCGTGGCGCCGTTCCTCGAGGACGTCGACGACCGCGCCCGCTTCAACGCCGTCGTCGCGGTCCTGAAGCAGGAAGAGCCGGAAGGCCTCGACCCGCTGATCAACTGCCTCCTCGAGGAGGAGAGCGTCCGCATCAAGGCGAAGATCGCCGACGGCATCGCCCAGCTCGGGTGGGAGATCCCCGACGAGAGGCGCGACGCCGTGCGGAAGGTCCTGCCGTACGAGTTCGGCATCGACGGCTCCGGCCGCATCACGAAGCGCGGCTGAGCGCGGCTGAGCGCGGCCCGCGATCGCGGCCGCGAACGAACGCACGCCTCGCCGGCGCCCAGCGAAGGCCGGATCCTCGCGATCCGGGGTGGCCCGGCCAATCCGCCGCTGGCCCGGGCCAGGCGATCTCGCCATGTCCGGCCTTCGCTGACTCCCGCGCCCGTGCGAGCGGGCCGCGCCGGACCCCGCACGCGCCAGGGTGAGGCCGCCGCGAGCCGCCACCAGGAGCGCTCGAGGACCCGCGCCGCGAGCCACGCAGGACCACAAAAGCCTCGCGCCGCGCGACCCGCTCGAGCGAGGGGCGGCGCGGCGCGAAGAGGCGAGACGTGGCTCGCGTTACTCGCTGACCTTCGGCGACGTCGGGAAGCTGAAGCCCGCCGCGATGAAGATCATCTGGTTGAACTTGAACGTGCGGTCCTCGGAGTCGATCTTGTTGTCCGGGAACGACGCGTCCGGCGGGGCGCCGCGCGAGTCGAAGCCGCCGCGGTTCCACGCGAACGGGAACGCGCGGTACTCGGCGTTGATGCTCACGAAGCCCGAGGCGTAGAGGGTGAGGCCGAGACCGAACGTCGGGGCGACCGCCATGCGCTGCGTGGTCTGGAACGACGCCGGCGCCGTGCAGGGCTTGCCCGCCGTTCCGCAGTCGCCACGCTCCTCGACGCCGACGAACGCTGCGCCGCCGTGGAGGTACAGGTCGGTGTCGACGAAGATCTTCTGGAAGATGGCGAGCTTTCCGCGGAAGGGGCTGAACGTGATCTGCGGAGCCGCCATCCACTTCATCTTGCCGGTCTGCTTGTCGAACGACTGACCGCCGGCGGCCGGCAGGTTCGTCGCCGTACGCGAGTTACGCGGCGCGGTGCTCTGGATCTTGTCGGTGAGGTCGGTGCTGAGGCTCGCTGCGCCAAAGCCGCCGAACACGCCGATGCCGAGCCAGTCGAACAGGTTGTACTGCAAGCGACCGGCGACGAAGATCGTGCGCTGGTACTCGTCGAGCAGCGTGAAGCCCGGTCCGATCGCCACTTCGGCGCGGCCCTGGCGATACAGACGCAGCTTGCGCACCGCGGGCGCGCCTGCGAGCGGGCCCGTGAGCTGAATCTCCTGCGCGGCAGCGGGAGTCGGCGCCGAGAACGTGATCGCTCCGAAGGCGAACGCGGCGGCTGCGAGGGAACAGATCTTCTTCATGACCTTCCTCGAAGAACGTGCGGGCATCACTTCGGCAGCCTGTACTCCCAGCTGAACGGCAAGAAGATGCTGATGCCGAGCTGGGCTTGGACGTTGTTGGTGAGCGGCTTCTCGCCGAACCAGGTGCTGCGATCCTGCTGCTGCTGCTGCGTCGGAGCGACCGTCGTGTTCTCGAGCTGCTCGATGTAGATGTAGTCGCGGATTTCCGCCGTCGCGGCGAACCAGCGATTGAGGAAGATGCGGAGACCGAAGCCGACGTTGAAGGCGACGCGCGCCTCGTAGTCGAACTTGCGGTTGTCGGGGTCGATGACCGCGATCGGACGCGTGGCGATCGCGCCGACGCCGCCGACGAGGTACCCGTCGTAGTGGAAGATGAACTGGCTGAAGCCGCTGAACTTTCCGTACATCGGAACGTACGTGAAGTTGAAGGCGGCCGCGCCGAAGTACTCGTTGAGGGGAACCGCGAGGCGCGTCGCGCGGCGGTTCTGGAAGTTGAAGTCCGAGTCGCCGTTGAACGGCTGGTAGTAGGTGCCGTTCAGACCGATCGCGAGGACGTTGGTCAGGTAGTAGTTGACCGCGATGCCCGGACCGGGGTGCGAGACGAACTGGTCGTTCAGCGAGAACGCCCAGTACGGATTGAGCTCGAACCGGCCGCGGCGCAGCGCGTAGATCTGCTGGACCGCGTAGACCTCCGCCTTCACCGGACGGGCGGCGAGGGTCTTGATGTCGCCCTGCTTGGGGCAGGCGGTCGGGTCGATCTCGCAGATGCCACCGCTGGGCGCGCCGGCACCCGCGCCCTGGTCGCCCGTGGGCGCCGGGGTCGTGCCTGCGCCCTGATCGAGATCGACGTCACCGCCCGCACCGCCGGGAGCCGGCTTCTTGGTGGCGTTCGGATCATCGATATCGATGTCGCCGCCGCCGGCCGGAGCCGGGGCAGGCGCAGGCGGTTTGGTCCCCGGCTTCTTCTGCTGCGCGAACGCAGCCTGTGGCAGCAGCAATAGCGCCGCTACCAAGAGGAGCCAGCATCGAGCCTGCTTCATCGAGAACCCCTTTGCCTGCGAGGGCCGCTGCAACCGTGAGGTGCTGTAACGCGTGAAATAGATTGGGGATTCAGGGGTACTGCTTGATTGCGCGGCACGATAACACGATTTTTAAAAGCCGAGCAATCTCAAATAAGGTCTCGCGGTCGCAGACAACGTCGCGCCGCTGTTATGCAAAATGCACTTGACTAAGTGTAGAATACAAGCCTGCACGATCCGAACGAAGCGAAGCGCCGCTCACGCGGCCGCCGCGTCGTCGTCGTCCTTGCCGAAGAGAGCCTCGACGAAGTCGCCGGCGACGAACTCGCGGAGGTCCTCCGCGCGCTCGCCGAGGCCAATGTACTTCACCGGGACCTTCAGCTCGTCACAGATTCCGAGCACCACCCCGCCCTTGGCCGTGCCATCGAGCTTCGTGAGGACGATGCCGGTCAGCTCGAGGGCCTCCTTGAACATGGCGGCCTGGGTGAGCGCGTTCTGACCCGTCGTGGCGTCCAGCACGAGGTACGTCTCGTGGGGCGCGCCCTCGAAGGCCTTGTGGATGGTGCGCTTCACCTTCTTGATCTCGTCCATCAGGTTCACCTTCGTGTGAAGGCGACCCGCGGTGTCGACGAGGAGGACGTCCGCGGCCTGATCGACGGCCTTCTTCGTGGCCTCGAAGGCGACGGCGCCGGGATCGGCGCCCTCCTTGCCCTTCACGACCTCCGCCCCGACGCGCTTGCCCCAGACCTCGAGCTGCTGGACGGCGGCCGCGCGGAACGTGTCGCCCGCGGCGAGGACGACCTTCTTGCCGTCGGCGTTCCACTTCGTGGCGAGCTTGCCGATCGTCGTCGTCTTGCCGACGCCGTTCACGCCGACCATCAGCACGACGACGGGCTTCTGCTTCGGCGCGGGGGCGCCGGCGATCGTGAGGATCCGCGTCGCCTCCGCGCGGAGGGCGGCCCAGACGGCATCGGCGTCGGCGAGCTCGTTCTTGCTCATCTGATCGCGGAGGCGCTCGAGGATCGCCTGCGTCGTCTTCACGCCGACGTCGCTCGTGAGCATGACCTCCTCCATCTGCTCGAGGATGGCCGGGTCGATCTCCTTCTGTCCGGTGAAGATCGATTTCAGGCGCGCGATGA
>JBDHVD010000034.1:0-33967 GCA_039809525.1 Labilithrix sp.
GCGAGCCCCGACGATCCCGTGTTCGTCAACCAGGCGGACGAGACCGAGCTCCGCCGCCTGCCCGGCGTCGGCGCGAAGCGCGCGGAGGCGATCGTCGCGCTGCGGAGGCGCGTCGGCCGCTTCCACCGGGTCGAGGACCTGATGCGCGTGAAGGGGATCGGCCGCGCGGCGATCAAGAAGTGGCGCCCGCTCGTCCGCTTCGACGCGCCTCCGCCGCCGCCCGCGCCGAACGCGATCGATGCAGGGGCGCCGTGAGCGCGAGCGCGCGTTTGCTCGGTAGTACCCGCGGTACTACCCTCCCCAGCATGGCGGTGAAGAAGCGCTCGGTCGCGCTCGACAAGGACGTCGCCGACGCCGTGGTGAAGGCGGCGAAGGAAGAGGGTGTGTCGGTGAGCGCGTGGCTGTGCGAGGCAGCGAAGAAGCAGCTCAAGATCCATCAGGGGCTGCAGGCCATCCGCGAGTGGGAGGCGGAGCACGGCGCCCCGACCGCCGAGGAGATGGCGGAGGTCGACGCCATCTTCGAGAAGCACGGTCTCATCCCGAAGCGCCGGCGCGGCGTCGCTCGAAAGGCGCGGCGATGAAGGGCATCACCTACGACTCGGGCGCGCTGATCGCGGCCGAGCGCGGAAGAGCGCTGCTCTGGCGGTTACACCGCCGAGCCATCACCCAAGGAATGGTCCCGGTCGTTCCGTCGTGCGTGCTCGCCGAGGTCTGGCGGGGCGGGCCGCAGCCGGAGCTCTCGCGTTTCCTCGTGGGCTGCACCATCGAACCGCTCACCGAGGGAGATGCGCGTCGTGTCGGCGCTTTCGCAGCCCACGCGCGCGGATTCCGCGCGAGCATCGTCGACGTCGCGGTCGTGGAGGGCGCGCTCCGCCGGGGGCACCTCGTCGTGACGTCCGATCCCGAGGACCTGCGCGCGATCGCGCAGAGCGCCGGGCGGAGGCTCGCGATCGAGGTCGTCTGAGCTACGCCGCGGTCGCGGCGAGGGCGCCGCGGATGGCGGAGACGAGCGGGCCGAGCGTCTCGGTCCGGAGCTTGTAAGATGCACGGTTCGCGACGAGCATCGTCGACACGCGCGCGATCTCGCTCTTCACCTCGAGGCCGTTCTGCGCGAGCGTGGTGCCGGTCTCGACGAGATCGACGATGAGGTCGGCGAGGCCGGTCAGCGGGGCGAGCTCGACGGAGCCCTGCACGTTGACGACCTCGACCTGGACGCCGCGCCGCGCGAAGTGGGCGGCGGCGGAGCGCGGGTACTTGGTCGCGACGCGCGGCATGCGCGTGGCGCGATCGGGATCGCTCCCGACGCGTCCGGCGACCACGAGACGGCAGCGGCCGATGCCGAGATCGACGGGCTGGTAGACGTCGACCTCGCGCTCGACGAGGACGTCGCGCCCGCAGACGCCGAGATCGGCGGTGCCGTACTCGACGTAGGTGGGCACGTCGTCGGGCTTGAGCAGGAGGAGATCGAGCCGCGCGTCGCCGAACCGCGCGCGGCGGACGAGCGCGCGGCTGTCCTCGCGGAGCGCGCCTTCGAGCGGCCCGCCGTCGTCGGCGGTGACCCCCGCGCGGGCGAACAGCGCGGACACCGGCCCGAGGGTGCGGCCCTTCGGGAGCGCGACGGTGACGGGTGCTGGCGAGGTCACGACTCCGCTCCGCGGACGCGCTGCACGTCGGCGCCCAGGCCGGCGAGCTTCTGCTCGATCTGCTCGTAGCCGCGATCGAGGTGGTAGATGCGGCGGATCTCGGTCTCCTCGTCGGCGACGAGCCCGGCGATGACGAGCGACGCGCTCGCACGGAGATCCGTCGCCATGACCGAAGCTCCGTAGAGCTTCGAGACGCCCTGCACCACCGCGCTGTTGCCGCGGAGCACGACGCTCGCGCCCATGCGCTGGAGCTCGGGCACGTGCATGAAGCGGTTCTCGAAGATCGTCTCGGTGATCACGCTCTCGCCCTTCGCGAGGCACATGAGCGCGAGGAACTGCGCCTGCATGTCCGTCGGGAACCCGGGATGCGGGTTGGTGGTGACGTTGACCGCGCGGAGCGGACCGCTCCGCCGGACGCGGATGTTCTGTCCCTCGCTCGCGATCTCGACGCCGGCCTGGCGCATCTTCGTCGCGAGCGCCTCGACGTCGCGCATCTCGGCGCCCTCGAGGAGCACGTCGCCGCCGTCGAGCATCGCGGCCGCGACCATGTACGTGCCCGCCTCGATGCGGTCGGGGATGATCGCGTGGTCGAACGGGGCGAGCTCGCCGGGCTCCGCGCCGACGATGTGGATCACGTCGGTGCCAGCGCCGTTCACCTCGGCGCCCATCTTGTTGAGGATGCGTCCGAGCTCCTCGACCTCGGGCTCGCGCGCGCAGTTGACGAGCGTGGTGCGCCCCTTCGCCAGCGCCGCCGCCATCATCAGGTTCTCGGTGCCGGTCACCGTCGGCATGTCGAAGACGACCTCCGCCCCCTTGAGGCGGCCGCCCTTGCCCGGACCCTCGGCGATGACGTAGCCGCGCTCGAGGCGGATGTTGCACCCCATCGCCTCGAGGCCCTTCAGGTGCTGATCGATCGGACGCGCGCCGATCGCGCAGCCGCCGGGCAGCGACACCTTCGCCCGCCCGAAGCGCGCGACGAGCGGACCGAGGACGAGCACGCTCGCGCGCATCTGCTTCACGAGCTCGTACGGCGCCTCGGGGCGCACCTGCGAGCCGGCGGCGACGTGGACCTCCGGCGCCTCGACCTGCACGTCGCGGCCGAGGAAGCGCAGCAGCGCCGCCGTCGTCTCCATGTCGCGGAGGCGCGGCACGTTGCGGAGGCGGCTCGCGCCGTCCGAGAGGAGCGTCGCGCAGAGGATCGGCAGCGCGGCGTTCTTCGCGCCGCTGATGCGAACGTTGCCCTTCAGCGGCTTGCCGGATCCCCGGACTCGGAGCGCGTCCATCGAGCCTCCACCTTTGCCAAAAATGGGGGCCGAGGCCAAGTTGCCCGTGAGCTCGGCCGTCCGCCTACCTCTGCCTCGCGTCGTCGACTTTCCTCGGGCGCTACTTCTTCTGGGCGGCGGCCTTCTTCTGGGCCTCGAGCCGCGCCTTGAGACGCGAGGCGTAGCCCTCCTTGTTCTCCTGCTTGGCGCGGCCGATCGCGAGCGCGTCCGCGGGGACGTCCTTCGTCACGGTCGTGCCCGTCGCCACGTACGCCCCGTCGCCGATGGTGACCGGCGCGACGAGCTGCGAGTCGGAGCCGATGAACGCGCCCTTGCCGATGCGCGTGACGTGCTTCGAGAAGCCGTCGTAGTTGCAGAAGATGGTGCCCGCGCCGACGTTGGCGCCCTCGCCGACGAAGCCGTCGCCGAGATAGGCGAGGTGGTTGGCCTTCGCGCCCTTGTCGAGCCGCGTCTTCTTCAGCTCGACGAAGTTGCCGACGTGCGCGTCCTCGCCGACGTGGCTGTCCGGACGCAGGTGCGAGAACGGTCCGATCTGCGCGCGCGTGCCGACGACCGAGTCGGTCACCACGCTGTACGGCTTGAGCGCGACGCCCTCGCCGATGGTCGCGTTGGTGAGCACGCAGCCGACGTCGACGATCGCCCCCGCGCCGACCTTCGTGCGCCCGCGGAGGACGGCGAAGCTCTCGATCACCGCGTCGCGCTCGATCTCCACGCCGTCCTCGATGCGCGCGCCGTCGCGGACGGTGACGCCGGCGAGCCGGTGCCGCTTCAGGATCCGCTCGGCCATCGCCCGATCGAGCGTCGCGAGCTGCGCGCGATCGTTGACGCCGTCCATCACGTCGGCGCGCGAGGGGACCGCCACCACGCGGCGTCCCTGCTTCACCGCGAACGCGATGATGTCGGTCAGGTAGTACTCGCCCTGCGCATTGTTCGGCTCGAGCGAGGCGAGCGCCTCTTCGAGGAGCTTCTTGCTCGCGGCGTAGATGCCGGGGTTCCACTCCTTGATCGCACGCTCCTCGTCGGTGCGGAGGTCCTTCTGCTCGCGGATCGCGACGACGTCGCCCTGCGCGTTGCGGATGACGCGCCCGTAACCGAACGGATCGTCCGTGGTGCACGTGGCCATCGCGACGCCGATGGTCGGGTCCTCGTCGAGCTTCTTCGCGACGGCCGCCACGTCGTCCGCGGTGAGCAGCGGGACGTCGCCGTAGAAGATGAGGATGCGATCGGCCGCGGCGCTCACCGCCGAGAGGCCCGCCTTCGCCGCGTCGCCGGTCCCGCGCTGCTGCTCCTGCACCGCGGTCTTGATCCGATCCTTCCATCCCGCTGGTACGCCGCTGTTTGCATCGAACCCAGCCGAGAGGTAGGTTTCAACTCGCTCGCGGCCGTGCCCGACGACGACCACCACCTCCCCGCATCCGGCTTCGAGGGCGGCTCGGACGGGGTAGTGGAGGAGCGGCCGGCCCGCGATGGCGTGCAGGACCTTCGGCAGGGAGCTCTTCATCCGGGTCCCCTGACCCGCGGCCAGGATCACCGCGGTGGTCTTCTCGAGCATGGCGCACCTTTCGCTTGATGGAGTGTGGAGAGGGAGGCGGATATGCGACAAGGTCGCAGGTTTTCGACGAGGATGACGGAGAATCGGGAGTCTACGCGATCGGACGTGGATCGAGCCGGATCCTCCAACTATCCCGAGCGGCCCACCCGCCGTCCCGCGCCGGCGCGCTGCGTCAGCCTCCTCGGCGTCGTCGGGCTCGCCGCGCTGAGCGCCCTCACGCCGGCCTGCGCCCACGAGTTCGACACCGACCGGACGCCCCCTCCGCGCGCGAGCGTCGGCACCGAGATGTTCGGCGTCCTCTGCGATCGCGTCGGCGCCCAGGCGCTGCGCGAGGACCTGTCCGGCGACTCGTTCCGCGCCGTCTGCCACAAGCCGAAGAGCGGCGACTTCGCCGACCAGGTCGATCAGTCGAAGCTCCCGCCGATCGATCCGGGCGCGGTCGACGAGAAGGGCAACCGCGTCTCGGTCGACAAGCAGCGCGCCGATCGCGACAAGGCCGTCGGCCGGATCGAGGCGCTGGCCCGCCGCCGCGGCGATCTGATCCGCGCGCTCGACGCGACGTTCCCGGACGACGTGAAGATCGCGATCAAGGACCTCGACAACGCCGATCCGACGAAGAGCTGCGACGCGCCGAAGAAGAGCGGCGAGGGTCGGATGGTCGACGCGCTCGCCGACATGCTCGGCAAGATGGGCGATCTCTACAACGACGGCACGCTCCCGCAGTCGACCGAGTCGCTCGCGCGCGTCGTCGCCGAGTTCCAGAAGTCGGACGAGGCGCAGGCCGCGTGGGCGCGCATCAGCGCGCGCCAGGGCTACCGCCCGATCGAGACCGCGCTCGGCGCCGTGCGCCCGATGATCGCGTACCCGAACCTGCGCGACTTCTCGAACGCGAGCCTGCGCCTGCTCGCGGCGGACTCGAACCCGTACGACCGCACCCCCGAGCGCGACGCCGACGGCAACCGCGTCCCCGAGCCGGGACCGGCGAACGCCGCCTTCAACAAGCTGCTCGAGGCCGCACACGAGGAGCTGCTCGCGGTGAAGGCCGACCCGAAGCCCACCGCGCTGAAGCTCACGACGGATCCCGCGCTCGGTCGCGTGGTGCTCTCGCGCCCGCGCGACAACCTCGAGATGATGCAGGAGCTGATGTTCGTGCAGGACCCGGCGTTCGGCGGCGGGAACCCGGCGTACATCGTCCGGCGCGACACGCGCGGCTACGCGCGCATCGCCGGCGGCGCGGTGCCCTCGCCGTTCCTCGACGCGGACAAGGACGGACTGCCGGACGTCGACGACCTCGGCCGCTTCAAGACGTCGAACAACTCGCTCGCGCCCGCGCCCTTCCCCTACCCCGGCGCTCCGTCCGACGGCGCGCGCGACAAGTTCGGGCGCGCGCTCGCCGGCAGCCAGCTGCTCTACGACTACATCGACACGAGCCACACCTTCGCCGCGCAGGCGATGATGGACATGAAGCCCCTCGCGGAGAAGGGCGCGCTCGTCGACATGATGGGCGGCATGTACGTCGCGATGGGCGCGCGCGGCCCCGCGTCGAAGAAGTACGCGGGCAAGACGGTCGAGTACGAGGGCATCAAGACGAAGGAGAGCCCGATGCTCGACCTCGTCTACGCGATGGGCGCCGTCCTCGGCGATCGCAACACCGACACGACGCTCGCGATGGCGAAGGAGCTCGTCGCGCAGCACCCGAAGGAGACCGCGCGCCTGTCCGGCGCGATGATCGAGGCGTTCGACATCGCCGCGAAGCACCCCGAGGCGAAGCTCCCGAAGAACGCGACGTTCTGGGACGAGAACATCGACGTCATGCAGCAGCTCGTGCGGGAGCCGGGCCTCATGGAGGACCTCCTCCGCGCGCTCGCCGCGCCGGAGTCGGCCGAGATCGGCAACATCTTCGCCCGCTACGCGAAGTTCCGGGACGAGGTCTCGTACGACAAGAACGACATCAACGGGCTTCCGTACAACCTCACGACGAAGAGCAAGAGCGAGCTCAAGACGCCGTGGGATCCGAACGCGCCCAAGACCGGCGCGAACCGCAGCGCGCTCGTGCGCTTCCTCGGCCTCATCAACGACACCTACGGCGTCGCGGCCTGCAACAAGCCGAACGCGAAGGTCCACGCACGCCTCGGCGGCATCAGCGCGACGATGCCGCTGGCCGGCTCGTACAGCGAGTGCGAGGTCTTCAAGATCGACAACATGGCGGAGTTCTACGTCGACGTCATGGCCGAGGCCTGGCAGTACGACCCGCCGGGCAAGGCGAACAAGCGCGGGACGTTCTACCTGCGCAACGACACCCTGCGCGAGGGCATCGCGTTCGGCATCGGCGCGGCTACGACCGGCCTGATGGAGGACTCGAGCGGGATCACCGGCTTCGTCGACACGGGCAACGACAAGCTCCTCACGCCGTCGCCCCAGTGGCTGAACCGCCTCGTCTTCTTCGACGTCCAGAACGACACGGTCAACACGCGCACGAAGACGTTCATCCAGGACCTCCAGGGCGACTTCATGGGCTCGAGCGTCTGCCCGGAGCGCCCGGCGCTCGTCGATCCGAACCCGGGCGCGCCCGACGCGGCGCCCGACGGCAAGATCCGCGGCCTCCGCAACTGCCCGAGCGGCCAGTGGCTCCAGCAGCGCGGCGCGAACACCATCTTCGTCTGGGAGCACTTCGGCTTCTACCGCGCGATGAAGCCGCTCGTCGGCGCCTTCGCGAAGCACGGCCGCGAGGACCTCTTCGTCGCGCTCTCGAACGCGGCGTACAAGTTCATGCCGGGCCCGGACGCGAGCGCGGACGAGTGCCGTCTCGCCGGCGGCAAGATCTGCCCGCGCACGGGCATGAACAGCTACGAGGGCCTCCTCGGCGAGGTGTTCGCGACCGACGTGCTGCCAGCGCTGAGCGAGCTCGCCAAGGCGCTCGACACCCTCGCGATCAAGCGCTGCGACGCGACCGATCCGACGACGAACGCGTGCACCAAGACGACGACGGTGAGCGGCATCGACGTCGCCGCCGCCGCCGCGCGCGCCGCGCTCGACCCGGACTACGCGAAGAACACGCTCAAGCTCACCGATCGCCGCGGCGCGGTGACCGGCAAGCGCAACGACGGCACGACGTTCCCGCAGGTGACGCCGGCGATCCTCCTGGTGAACGCGCTCAGCGGCATCGACGAGGCGTTCGATCAGTACGAGGCGCAGCACCCCGAGGACACGAGCGAGCGCCGCCAGGGCTGGAAGCGCGCGCGCTCGGCGCTCGTCGATCAGTTCCTCGGCGTCAGCGGCATCAAGTCGAACTCGACGTTCAAGAACCCGGCGATCACCAAGATGACGCCGGTGATCGTCGACATGGTCCGCTCGCAGCTGCTCGCGCACTGCCCGAAGTCGTTCACCCCGCCGTACGAGCGGTGCACCTGGGCGCGCGACGAGCTCGCGAAGAAGGCCGAGGAGACGATGGGCGGCCCGCTCATGAACACGGCGGTCGAGCTGATGGACAAGATCCGCTCCGACAGCGAGGGCAAGAAGCAGATGGAGCTCCTCACGAGCTATCTGCTCGACCAGGGCTCGAAGAACGACGCGCTCGCCAGCATGCTCGCGTCGGCCAACGACGTGGTCCAGGTGCTGCGCGACGACGAGAACCTCGTCCCGCTCCTGCACGTGATGGCGGCGGCCACGGACGCGTCGGAGAAGGACGCGAAGGGCCGCATCGTGAAGAAGAGCCTCGTCGACGCGCAGATGGCGCTCCTCGCGCGGCTCTCGGGCAAGTACTACGACGAGCAGGGCAAGGAGATCTGCGCGAAGGAGATCGACCCCAACCAGGTGCTCGCCGTGGCGCTGGGCAACCTGGTGACCCCGATCAAGGACGGCGACTTCAAGGGTCAGACGCCCCTCGAGGTGATCATCGACGTCATCGCCGACGTGAACCGCGTGGACCCGACGCAGCCCTACGAAGGGACGCTCGCGAAGGAGGACTACGCGTTCGTGAGCGAGAACGTCGTCGACTTCCTGACGAACAAGGAGCGCGGCCTCGAGCAGTTCTACGAGGTGATCCGGAACGGCACGCGCTTCTAGAACGCGCCAACCCCCAACCCGCGACAAGCTGATAAGCTCGGCAGCCGAACGACGTGAGACTTCGTGCTTCGCTTCTCGGCCTCGCGGTCCTCGCGTCCACGGGCACCGCCTCCGCCGCCGGCCTCTACACCGCCGATCGCGGCGTCCGCCCGCTCGGACGCGGCGGCGCGTTCGTGGCCGGCGCCGACGACCTCGGCGCCATCTGGTACAACCCGGCCGGCCTCGCCGACGCGGGCTCGACGCTGCTCGTCGACTTCGCGTGGCTCAACTTCTCGTCCGAGTACACGCGCCGGGTCAACGTCACCGACGCCGGCGGCACGGTGCGCCGCGTCGACTACCCGCAGGTGAAGGGGACGACGCCGTTCCTGCCCATCCCCACGATCGCGGGGAGCTACAACTTCGGCGAGAAGAAGGAGTTCACCGCGGCGTTCGGCATCCTCGCGCCGTACACCGCGATCTCGAGCTATCCGCTCACGCTCGACGGCAAGCCGGCGCCGTCGCGCTACTCGCTCGTGTCGCTCGACGGCTCCGCGCTCGTCGTCGCCGGCGGGTACTTCGCGTACAAGCCGGTCGAGCAGTTCCGGGTGGGCGGCGGCGTCCAGGCGATGGTCGGCAACTTCCGCTCGAGCGTCGTGTTCAGCGCGAGCCCCGCCGATCGCCTCATCTCCGCGCCCGAGGATCCGCAGTACGACGCGTTCAGCCAGCTCGACGTCGGCCTCATCGTCGCGCCCAGCGCGAACTTCGGCATGATCGTCGAGCCGGTGAAGGGCTTCCGCCTCGGCGCCTCGGGGCAGCTGCCGTTCTGGGTGAACGCGCCGGCCACGATCAAGGTGCGCCTGCCGACCGCCGCGCCGTTCGACAAGGCGACGCAGGAGGGCGAGGACGCGCGCGTGCGCTTCCGCCTGCCCCCGATCGCGCGCGCCGGCGTCGAGTACCGGACCGACATCTCCGAGAACGCGCGCCTGCGCATCGAGGCCGCCTACGTGCGCGAGTTCTGGAGCCTGCACGACTCGATCGACATCCGCTCCGAGAACATCAAGCTGCTCGACGTCACCGGCTTCCCCTCGCCGTTCGGCGTCGCGCCGATCTCGCTGCCGCGGAACTTCCAGGACTCGAACTCGTTCCGCCTCGGCAACGAGTACTCGATCAAGGGGCTGATCAAGGACTACTGGACCGATCTCCGCGCGGGCATCTCCTACGAGACGAGCGGCATCCCGGAGCAGTGGGTCTCGCCGCTCACCTACGACGCGAACAAGCTGATCGGCAGCGTCGGCGGAAGCATCCACATCGGCGAGCGCTGGAGGATGGACGCGGTCGGCGCGCTCGTCCTGCTCGACGGCACGGTGCTCGATCCGAAGGACGCGCAGGTGCCGCGCGTGAACCCGGTCGCCGGCAACCCGACGAAGACCGAGCCGATCAACGGCGGCGACTACAGCGCGCGCGCGATCATCCTCGGCGTCGGCGTGAACTACAAGTTCTGACCCCGCGAACGGCGTCGACGTGATGGACGTCCGACCGCTCGTCGCTCAGGGAAGCGGCGGCAGCTGATCGGGCGCCGGGGGCGCGCCGAGCGGCGGCGTCGGCGACGGCTCGCTGCTCGGCCGCGCGAGCGTGGCCTGCGTGCCGGACGCCGTCCCCTGAGACGCCGGCACCTGGGAGGGCGCGGCCTTGCTCGGACCGGGCAGCCACACGACGACGCGCTCGCCGTCCTGGAGGACCTCCGAGCGGCCGCGACGGTTGACGCGCTCCATCTGCGAGGCGCTCACGCCGTGCTTCTTGCCGATCGAATCGAGGGTGTCGCCGGCCTTCGCCTCGACCACGATGCGCTTCCTGCCCTTGTCGTTCCAGTGCTGGAAGAACTCCTCGGTGCCGGTGACGATGGTCTGCACGTCGTCTTCGCGCAGCACGTTCGCCGACGAGAGATCGACCTCGTTCGGCGCGAAGACCTGGAGCGTCATCCCTTCGACGAGCCGCGCGGACGGGTCGATGTCGTTCCACCGGCGGAGCTCGTCCTGCGTGACCTTGAACACGCTGCACACGTCACGCACGGTGTCGCCGACCTGCACGCGGTAGAAGACGCGACGGCGGTCCGGATAGACGAAGACGTCCTGCGGGACGATGACCACGGGCTTGTCCGCCTTCTTCGCCGCGTCCTTCGGCTCGGCGGGCTTGTCGGCGACGGGCTCCTTCGGGACGAGCAGCACGGTGCCGCCGCGCACGACCTCGCCGGGCGCGATGGCGTTGAGCTCGACGAGCTTCGCGACCGGCACGTGCCGCGTCTGCGCGATCTGCTCGAGCGACTCGCCGAACTTCACCACGTAGCGCTCGGTCGCCGGCTCCACGCGCCGGGTCTTCGACAGGTTCTGCGTGCAGCCCTGCGCCTTGCCCGCCGGCACGAGCACCTTCCAGTCGTCCTGCCCCGGCGGGGTGCGCGACGCGCGCAGCTCCGGGTTCAGCATCTCGACGTCCTTGGTCGTCGTCCCGCACGCCTGCGCGACCGTGGCGAGCGTGGTGCCGGGCGCGACGAGCACCTCCTCGCCCTCGAGCGCGGGCTCGACGGTGACGTCCTGGTAGCCGAACGCGGCGAGGTTCCGGTTCACGATCGCGACGGCGAGGATCTTCGGGACGTAGAGCGTCGTCTCCCACGGGAGCGATCCCTCGAGCTTCGAGAGCGCCCAGTAGTCGTTCGTGTTGTAACGACGGACCGCGGAGATCACGCCGCCGTACCCCATGTTGTACGCGGCCATCGCGAGCTCCCAGCTCCCGAAGCGCCGGTACAGATCGGCGAGGAAGTCGCCCGCCGCCTCGGTCGACGCGGCCTGGTTCATGCGCAGGTCGGCCCAGCGGTCCTGCGCGAGCCCGTAGATCTTTCCGGTCTCCGGCATGAACTGCCAGAGGCCGAGCGCGCCCACGCGCGAGCGCGCGGTGGCGTCGAAGCCGCTCTCGACCATCGCGAGCGCGGTGAGGTCCTCCGGGAGGCTCTTCTGCTTCAGCGCCTTCTTGATCTGATCGCGGTAGCGGCCCGACCGCTTGAGCCACGTCGTCATGGTGAAGCGGCCGCGCGGATCGTCCTTGAAGAACTCGAGGTAGCGCACCACGCGCGCGTCCCACCGCACGGGCAGATCCGGCATGTCGAGCTTCGCGAGCCACGCCATGTCGCGCGGCCCCTCGGTCTGCGGCGGCGCGCTGGCCGGAGGCGCCGGGGGCAGACCGGACGCGTGCACGCGCGGTCGATCCTCGGGCGTCGCGATCGGGAACGGAAGCTCCTGGGGCCACGGCGTCCCGATCGCGGGCGACGCCGGCGGGAACAGCTCGCGCTCGGCGGCGTAGAGCGCGCGCAGCTCGGGGGTGTCCGCACCGAGCGCGCCGTCGTCGTACGTCGGGCCGCCGGCCGTGAGCCGCCGCGTGCTCGTGTCGCTCGACGATCGGTTCGCCTTCGTCGCCGCCGCCGCGTTCTTCGCCGCGGGCGCGTTCGACTTCGACGAGGTCGTGCCCTTGGTCCCCGACGACGCGGGCTTCGCGCTCGGCGCCGGCTTGGGCGCGGCCGACGCAGCGCCGGGGGCCGCGCGGGACGAGCCCGGAGCGAACGCGAGGATGCCGGCGAGGACGGCCGCGGCGGAGAACCTTCTCGACCCCATGGCCCGAGGATGCCCACTTCGACGAACGGGCGTCAAATTCGGCGCGTCCGCCGCATGCGCGAACTGCGCGCGAGACTGCGCATCTGAATCGGGGTGCCGCGCGCCCGTCCATCGCGACGATGCGAACCTCTTCGATCGTCTTCGTCCTCGCCTCTTCGCTTTCCTTCGTCGCCGCGTGCACCGAGCACGTGGTGACGCAGGCCCCCGCCTCCGAGCAGACGCCGTCCGAGGAGCAAGGCCCGGAGACCGGCGAGCCCGCTCCCGAGGCGCCGGCCGAGCCGGCTGGGCCGTGGACGGAGATCGCGGCGCTGCCCGCGGCCGCGACGTCGCTGTCGTGCCCCGCCGACGGTGACGTCCACGCCGCGACGGCCAAGGGCCTCTACCGGCTCGAGGGCGCGGCGTGGAAGAAGATCGCCGACGGCGCGTTCGACGGAGTGTCGCTCGCGAGCCCCACGAACGGGTTCGCCGGCGGAGCGGGCCTCCTCGTGCAGCTCACCGGCGCCGGCTGGTCGAAGATCGACATCTCCTCGTCGTGGCGCGTGCGCGCGCTGTTCACGACGAGCGAGGGCGTGTGGATGGCGGGTGACGGCTTCCAGATCCTCGGCGCCCAGCTGCCGATCGAGCCCAAGGTCCTCTTCGTCGACGGCAAGGACCTCACGATGCCGCCGGAGCGCGCGTACGGCTCGCGCCTCACCGCCGGCACGATCGACTTCGTCACCGGCAACGATCTCACGACCGTCGTGATCGGCGGATCGATCGGGGTGCAGCGCTGGAACGGCTCGCAATGGCAGCGGCACGATCTGCAGACGTACCTCCCGGGCGTGCGGTCGGCCGCCGTCGTCGGGAGCGGCGTCTTCGCGACCGACGGCAAGGAGATCGTCGAGCCGGGCGGATCGGCGTGGGATCCGCGCGGCGCCGGGAGGATGACGCCCGAGGTGCGCGAGCTGGTCGCGTACGCGCGTCAGCTCGTCGGCGTCGGCGACGACGGCTTCGTGCTCCGCCGCTCGTCTTCCACCGGCGACTACGAGCAGCTCGAGGAGCCCGCCTCCGTGGACCTGCAGCACGCCTGCGTGACGGCCGACGGCCGCCTCTGGGTCAGCGGCGGCACGAAGGTGTTCCGCCGGACGAAGACGCTCTGATCAGCGCTTCATCCAGATCGTCTTCGCAGGATCGCGCTGCGACGACGTCGGCGCGTGCGCGCCGGGCGCGTCGACCAGCTCGACGTCGGGGGCGGGCGCGGCCGGGTCCGCGCTCGCCGTCGCCGTCGTCCCTTGCGAGGGGACGCGGGCGGACGCGGGCGCCGGCGAAGGATTGCCGCCGAGGTCCGCGTCCTCGCCTTCGCCGCCCGGCAGCGGCGGGAGGAGCGCGACGTCGAAGCCGACGGGCACGTGGTAGATCTCCGTCGTCGCGGGGTACTTGTCCTCGACCTCTTCCTTCTTCGTCTGGCCGTTCGGATACGTGAAGAGGCGCGTCCGCTTGATCTTGTAGCCCTTGATCCCGTGCTGCTTCACGAGGACCTTCTTGCCCGAGAGCTCCGGGTCCTCGACGATCTTGCGCTTGTACGGGATCGTCTCGAGCACCTCGCGCCCGAAGCCGACGCGCACCGGCCGCATCTTGCCGAGGATCTCCACGCGCAGCTTCCCTCCCTCGGTCTTCGCGTGGACGACGACCGGGAAGGGATGCGGGTTACGCACCTTGAGATCGACCGCGGGATAGACGACGGTCGAGTCGAGGCCCATGGGGATGTACGCGCTCGGACGCGAGTGCGGCAGGCGCTCGAGGACGTCGAAGCCCCCGAAGAAGCTGGCCGCGTGGAAGGTGGACGCGACCTGGCAGGTGCCGCCGCCCAGGCCCTCGACCATCTCGCCCTTGAAGATCTCCCAGCTCTTGTAGAAGCCGTTCGCCTCGCTGCGCTCGCCGATGACGTCGTTGAAGCTCACCATCTCGCCCGGCGAGATGACGAGCCCGTCGAGCTTCTGCGCCGCGTTGTCGATGTTCTTGCCACGAAGCTTCTGATCGCCGTTCCGCCCGAAGTACGTCTCGTACTCGGCGACGACGACGGAGATGTCGAGCGACTGGAGGAAGGCCGCGGAGATGCGCGGCGCGAAGGCGACGACCGGCAGTGCCACGGTCTCGGTGCGGCGATCGCGGAGCGCCGCCTCGAGCGCGACGATCGCGCCGTCGGCGTCGATGTACCGGCCCTCCTTCTCCGGGATGGTCGCGTGCTTGTCGAGATCGAGCCGCGCGGAGATCGGCGAGGTGTCCTCCTTCTCCTTCAGCGCGAGGAGGACCTCGAGCGCGGTGGGGCGATCGATGGTCGCGACGAGCGGCACGTCGATCTTGCCCTCGCGCGCATCGCGCGCGGCCTGCGCCCGCCCGAGCACGTCGCCGTCCTTGCCGACGCGCGACGCGATCGCGATCGTCGCATCGACGTCGACGACCGCGCCGAGCTCGTGCAGCGTCGTCTCGAGGACCGGCGCATCGGTGCCGGGCATGGCGAAGCGGATGCGCCGCTCGCCGAGCGCCTTCGCCCGCGCCTCGACGAGCGCCTGCAGCCCTGGACGGTCGATCCCCTCCGACAAACGCTCGCCGTCGATCGCGAGGCCCGGGAGCACCATGCCGTCCGGTAGGTAGCGCGCGCGCGCAACGGCCGCGCTCGCGGTCAGCGCCGCGACCAGGGCCCCCACGACGGCCGCGCGGAGGCGCCAGCGTCGGGGCGGCGGGGCCGGCGCGGGCCGCATCGCCCGAGAAACCGCGGGGATGCCGCTCGGGCGGCGATGTGGGTTCGGCGGAGGCGGAAAATGCATGGCCGTCGGCGAAACCGAGAACGCTGCACGGAGTATCCGTCATCCGAAGGGCAAACCCAAGCGAAGCGAAAGCACGCGTCGCGAACGGCCTCGCTGCACTATGATCGGATTCGCCGGATCGACCGCCCGCGAGCCTCGTGAAGACCTGTCCTCAGTGCAAGATGCGGTACCCGAACGAAGCGACGTACTGCTTCGTCGAGGGATCCGATCTCGTCGACCTGCCCGATCCCCGCATCGGCACGCTCCTCGCCGGGCGGTACGTGATCGAGCAGGTCATCGGCGAAGGCGGGATGGCGACGGTCTATCGCGCGCGGCACAAGCTCGTCGATCGGCCCGTCGCGGTGAAGATCATGAACCCGATGCTCGCGAGCGATCCGATCGTTCGCGAGCGGTTCCGGCGCGAGGCGAAGAGCGCGCAGAAGCTCGCCCACCCGAACATCATCGAGATCTACGACCAGGGCGACACCGAGGACGGCACCGCGTACATCGTCATGGAGCTGCTGCGCGGCGAGGCGCTCGCGTCCGTGATCCAGCGCGGCCTGATGGACGTCGATCGCGCGATCCACATCATGATCCAGATCGCGCGCGGCATGGCACGCGCGCACGACCTCGAGGTCATCCACCGCGACATCAAGCCGGAGAACATCTACCTGTGCCGCCGCGACGACGGCTCGGACCTCGTGAAGCTCCTCGACTTCGGGATCGCGAAGAGCCGGCAGGACTCGCGCCTCACCGGCCAGGGCGAGCTGTTCGGGACGCCGCAGTACATGGCGCCCGAGCGCATCATGGGCAACGACACGGGCGGGTCGAGCGACATCTACGCGCTCGGCGTGGTGTTCTTCGAGATGCTCACCGGCGAGCTGCCCTTCAACGCGCCGGACGTGGCCACGTTCTTCGTGAAGCACATGAACGAGCCGCCGCCCGCGCTGCGCTCGCTCAACCCGCGCGTGCCCGAGAAGGTCGACGAGCTCGTCGTGCGCATGCTCGGCAAGAGCCCGAGCGATCGCCCGGTGGACGCGCACCGCATCCACCAGGACCTGCTCGAGATCGTCCGCGAGCGCGAGATGACCGCGCCGCCGATCCTCGAAGAAGAGCCGGTCAGCCTCCCCGCGCCGGTCACCCTCACGGCGGGTCCGGGCGATCCGTGGGCGCGCCGGATGGTGGTCCTCGAGCAGATGCTCGCGCGCGCGTTCGGCGCGAAGGCACGTGCGCCGGGCGAGCTGACCGAGCTGCTCGACGAGGCCAATCGCGTGATGCGCGTCGTGGTCTCGCTCCGCTCCGACGGCTTCAAGGCGCAGGAGGCGCTCGAGAGCATCGAGCACCGCGGGCGCGAGAAGCGCGCGCAGCTCGGCTTCGCGATGGACCAGCTCGGCGTCGACGTCTCGAAGTCGAAGGAGGACCTCCGGTCCGCCCGCGAGCTGAAGGCGAGGGCCGAGGAGGAGGCGAAGCTCGCGCGTGCGCGCTTCGAGCAGGCGCACAAGGAGGCGATGTTCTGGGAGGGTCGCGCCGGCTTCCACGAGCCGTCGGCCGATCTCGCGAGCGCCTACCGCGCGCTCGCCGACGCCGTCGACGAGTGGATCGCCCTCCGCCACGAGGAGCGGCGCGCCGAGGAGAACGCCGAGGCGGCCGAGCGCACGGCGAACGATCTCGACTTCCAGATCCGCGAGCTGCGCTCCGCGCTCCAGAAGCAGGAGGCCGAGCTCGACACCGAGCGCGCGAAGTGCGAGGAGCGCATCACGAGCCTCGGCAAGGAGGCCGATCGCCTCGAGACCGAGCTGCTCGAGCTGACGACGCGCTTCTGCAAGCCGCTGCGGGCGCGGCCCGAGCTCGCGCCCCTGTTCAAGGAGCTCGAGACAGAGGCTGCGTAGCGGCCGGTTCGAAGGTCACGTCGTCGCGGCCGGCGAAGCGGCGCTGCATCGTGCGGATGGCCTCGTCGCTCGCGTCGACGAGCACGAAGCGCCGGCCGGTCTCGAGGGCGGCCGCGCCCGCGGTGCCGCTCCCGGCGAAGAAGTCGAGCACGAGGCCGCCGGGCGGACACGAGGCGCGCACGATGCGCCGGAGGATGCCGAGCGGCTTCTGCGTCGGGTAGCCGAGCTTCTCCTTGCCCGTCGGGCTCACGATGGTGTGCCACCACGTGTCGGTCGGGAGCTTGCCGCGCGCGGCCTTCTCCGGACCGACGAGCCCGGGCGCGAGGTACGGGATGCGATCCACCTCCGAGAGATCGAAGTGATAGCGGTCCGGATCCTTCGCGTAGAAGAGGATGTTGTCGTGCTTGGCCGGCCAGCGCCGCGTGCTGCGCGCGCCGTAGTCGTACGCCCAGATGATCTCGTTGAGGAACGACGCGCGCCCGAAGATCCGGTCGAGCAGCACCTTGCAGTAGTGCACCTCGCGGTAGTCGATGTGGAAGTAGAAGCTGCCGGTGGGCGCGAGGACGCGATGCGCCTCGCGGAGCCGCGGCTCGAGGAACGCGAGGTAGTCGTCGAAGCGATCGGCGAAGCCCTCGTCGACGGCGACACGCTCGGTGCGGTAGCGCCGGCCCGCGAAGCCCGTGCGGTCGCCCCCCTCGTCGTCGCGCACCGTGCGCAGGCGCGTCCGCTTCTGCACCCGCCCGGTGTTGAACGGCGGATCGACGTAGACGAGGTCGACGGACGCATCGGGCATCGCGCGAAGCACGTCGAGGCAGTCGCCCTGGACGACCCGGTTTGTCACCGCCACCGCCTTCCTTTACAACACGGTGCCCCTCGATGCGCACCTCTCTTCCTCCCGACCTCGTGAACGTCGTCCTCCAGCGCCTGGCCGCGGCTCCGGCGGAGCCCGTGGCGGTGCGGGAGAGGATGCCGGTCCACGTGCTCTACGGCGGGGCACACCTCTACAAGCGCGACGCGGCGGCGAAGCTCGGGCGCATCGCGAAGAAGGCGTTCGACGATCATGCCGCGGGGTCGCCGCTCTTCGCCGATGCCGAGGTGCGCGAGCGGGTCGGCGCCAAGCTCGCGGGCCAGGCGGTCGAGGCCATGTGCATCGACTTCGAGGACGGCTTCGGTCCTCGCCCCGACGCGGAGGAGGACGCGGAGGCGGTGCGCGCCGCGACCGAGCTCGCCGCGACGACGTCGGACGGCCCCGTCGTCGGGATGCGCATCAAGGCCCTCGCGGGTCCGACGGCGCGCCGTGCGGTGCGGACGCTCGATCTGTTCGTCAGCACGCTCGCGAAGGAGGGGTCGATCCCCGCGGGCTTCGCGGTGACGCTGCCGAAGGTGTCGCGCGCGTCCGAGGTGACGGCGCTCGCCGAGCTGCTCGGCGGCCTCGAGGCGGCGAACGGGATCGATCACGGCCGCATCCTCGTCGAGCTGATGGTCGAGACGCCGCGCGCGCTCTTCGACGAGAGCGGGCGTCTGGCCGTCGCGTCGCTCGTGGACGCCGCGGGCGGGCGCTGCACCGCGGTCCACCTCGGCGCGTACGACCTGCTCTCGTCGTTCGGCATCGGCGCGACGGAGCAGCGCCTCGATCATCCGGCGTGCGACCTCGCCCGCCTCCTCACGAACGTCGCGCTCGAAGGACGCGACGTCCCGCTCTACGACGGCGCGACCACCGTGCTGCCGGTGGGCGGGGCCGAGGGCGTCCATCGCGGGTGGTCGATGCACGCGGCGAACGTCCGGCGCGCGATCGACCTCGGCATCCACCAGGGATGGGACCTCCATCCGGCGCAGCTCCCCGCCCGTTACGCCGCGCTCTTCGACCACTTCCTCTCGCGCCGCGCGGAGCTCGCCACGCGCCTCGCGTCGTTCGTCGAGCGCGCGACGAAGGCCACGCTCCACGGACAGGTGTTCGACGACGCCGCCACCGGACAGGGGCTCCTCGTGTTCTTCCTCCGCGGGCTCTCGTGCGGCGCGCTCGACGACGCGGACCTCGCGGCCACCACGCTCACGAAGGACGAGCTCCGCTCGCGATCGTTCGCCGCGATCGTCGCCGCGCGGAGCAAGCATCCATGACCGCGCGCCGCGCGGCGAGCCCGGACGAAGAGGCCGATCACCTGCTCCAGCTGTACGGCGGCGACGCGATCCGCATCGACGCCATGCTCCAGAGCCAGCTCTCGAGCCTCGCGAACCGCGCACAGATGCTGCTGCAGCTCGCCGGGTTGACGATCACCGTGACCGGCTTCAGCGGCGCGAGCATCGCGCGCTCGGGCACCCTCGCGGCGATCCTCGTCGTCTCGGGGCTCGTCGTCGTGCTCGTCGGCGCGTCGTTCTCCATGGGCGGCATCCTCCACGTGCGCTGGACCACGCAGCTCGCGCCCTGCCCTCCCCGCGACGCCATCGTCGCCGCCATCGAGATGCATGATCGCAAGACGCGCGCGTTCGCGCGCTCGCTCGCCCTCCTCATCGTCGGCCTCGCGCTGTACATCGGCAGCGTGGCGCTGCTCTTGCTCGGCAACCTCCCGCGAAACGACTCATGACCCCCCAAGCACCGATCCTGCAGCCCGTCCCACCCGTCGGCACCGCGCTCGTCTTCGATCTCGATCCGGGCGTGGATCCCGCGCCCGGCCTGCGCGCGATCGCCGCCGAGACCGCCGGCGGCGACGTCGTCGTCGGCATCGGCGAGCCGCTCGCGCTCGCGCTCGGCGCGCGCGTGGCCGGCCTGCGCGGCTTCCCCGCGCTGAGCGGGGTCGGCGTCGCGCTCCCCTCCACCCAGGGCGCGCTGTGGGTCTCGATCTCGGGCACCGAGCGCGGCGCGGTCCTCGACCGCGCGCTCACCGTCCAGCGCAAGCTCGGGAGCGGATGGCGCCTGATGGAGGAGGTCGACACGTTCCGTTACAAGGAGGGCCGCGACCTCACCGGCTACGAGGACGGCACCGAGAACCCGAAGGACGAAGCCGCGATCGCGGCTGCGCTGGTCGCGAGCGACGCGCCGGGGATGAACGGCGCGAGCTTCGTCGCCGTCCAGCGCTACGTGCACGACCTCGAGCGGTTCAATGCGCACGACACCGCCGCGCGCGACGCGATCATCGGCCGCCGCTTCGCGGACAACGAGGAGATCCCCGACGCCGTCGCGACCGCGCACGTGAAGCGCTCCGCCCAGGAGAGCTTCGACCCGCCCGCGTTCATGGTGCGTCGCTCGATGCCCTGGGGGACGGTGCGCGAGCACGGCCTCTACTTCGTCGCGTACGTGCGCGAGCTCGACCGCTTCGAGCGCGTGCTCCGCCGGATGGCGGGCCTCGACGACGGTCACCTCGACGCGCTCTTCGGCTTCACCCGCGCGCTGTCGGGCGGCTACTACTTCTGTCCTCCGCGCGGACCGAAGGGTCTCGACCTGCGCGCGCTCGGCCTCTGATAACGTTGGGGCTTCGCGACTCCGGCTGATGCTCGCTTATCTCCTCGACTGGGCCAATCTGCTCCTGCGCTGGACCCACGTGATCACCGCGATCGCGTGGATCGGCTCCTCGTTCTACTTCGTCTTCCTCGACTCGAGCCTGACCAGGCCCGAGGACCCCGACCTGAAGGCGAAGGGCGTGGACGGCGAGCTGTGGGCGGTCCACGGCGGCGGCTTCTACCACCCGCAGAAGTATCTGGTCGCGCCGAAGAAGCTGCCGGACCACCTCCACTGGTTCTACTGGGAGAGCTACTCGACGTGGCTCTCCGGCTTCGGCCTGTTCACCGTCCTCTACCTGTTCAACGCGAGCACCTTCCTCGTCGACAAGACGGTGCACGACTGGTCGCCGCGCGCCGCGATCGCCGCGGCCCTCGGCTTCCTCGTCGTGTTCTGGCTGTTCTACGACCGCATCTGCCGGGTCTTCGGGGAGAAGAACGGCAAGGTCGGCGGCGATGCCCGCGTCGGCGCGCTCGTCTTCGTCTTCGTGATCGCCGCGGCCTATGCGGCGTGCCACCTGTTCGCCGGCCGCGCCGCGTTCCTCCTGATGGGCGCGATGCTGGCGACGGCGATGAGCGCGAACGTCTTCTTCTGGATCATCCCGGGGCAGCGCAAGGTCGTCGCGCAGCTCAAGGCGGGCAAGCCGGTGGATCCGATCCACGGCCAGCGCGGCAAGCAGCGGAGCGTGCACAACACGTACTTCACGCTGCCGGTGCTCATCGCCATGCTCTCCAACCACTACGGCTGGCTCTACCAGGGCCGCTGGAACTGGCTGGTGCTCTCCGCGATGATGCTCGGCGGCGCGCTCATCCGTCACAGCTTCGTCGCGCGGCACAAGGCGCTGATCGAGGACCGGGGCGTGCCGTGGCACTACGCCCTCGGCGGCGTGTGTCTGATCGTGGTGGTGTTCTGCGCGCTCGCGCCCGCGTCGGAGCCGAACGCGACCGCCGGGACCGACGGGCCCACGCCGACGTTCGCCGAGGTGAAGGGGGTGCTCGAGCGGCGCTGCGTGCCCTGTCACAACGCGACGGTGCACCAGAAGAACGTCGAGCTGCACGCGCCCGAGGTGATCTCGAAGAACGCGAAGAACATGTACCAGCAGGCGGTGGTGACGCGGGTGATGCCGCTCAACAACGCGACGCAGATCACCGACGCCGAGCGCGCGGTGCTCAAGCGCTGGTACGAGGCCGGCGCGCCTATGCAGTGAGCGCGCGTGACTTGCGGACGATGACGCTGCCGGCGGAGTAGCCGGCGCCGAACGAGCAGAGCAGGCCCACGTCGCCCGCCGCGAGCCCGTCGCGATGGAGGTGGAACGCGATCACCGAGCCCGCCGAGCTCGTGTTCGCGTACTCGTCGAGCGTGTTCGGCGCCTCGGTCTCGCTCGGGTCGCGTCCGAGGACCTTGCGCGCGATCCACTGGTTCATCGTGAGGTTCGCCTGGTGCAGCCACAGGCGCTTCACCTGGTCGCGCGCGATGCCCGACTCGTCGAGGTGCGAGACGAGGAGATCGGCGACCATCGGCGAGACCTCCTTGAACACCTTGCGGCCCTCCTGCACGAACAGCTTGTCCGCGTCGTCGCGGCGCTCCGGCGCGCAGCGCGCGAGGAAGCCGAGGTTGTTGCGGATGGCGTTCGAGTAGCGCGTGACGAGCTTCGTCGAGACGACCTCCCACGGCTCCTTCGCCTGGCAGCCGTCGAGGCGCTCGATCACCATCGCGGTGCACGCGTCGCCGAAGATGAAGTGGCTCTCGCGATCGCGGAAGTTGAGGTGGCCGGTGCAGATCTCCGGGTTCACCACCAGCGCGCGACGCGCGGTGCCGGCGGCGACCATGTCCCGCGCAGCGGCGAGCGAGAACGTCGCCGACGAGCACGCGACGTTCATGTCGAACGCGAAGCCCTTCGCGCCGAGCGCGGCCTGCACCTCGACGGCGACCGCGGGATACGGACGCTGGAGGTTCGAGCAGCCGACGATCACGAGATCGACGCTCTCGGGCGACGCGTTCGCCTGCGCGAGCGCCTCGCGCGCCGCGTTCAGGGACATCTCGCACTGGAGCGAGTGCTCGTCGTTCGCGCGCTCCGGGATGCGCGGGGCCATGATCTGCGGATCGAGGATGCCCTTCCGGTCGACGACGTGACGGCGCTTGATCCCCGACGCCTTCACGATGAACTCGGCGCTCGACTTCTCGAGGGTCTTGCCGCTCGCGTTCTCGAGGTCGACCCAGGCGTTGAACGCGGCGACCAGCTCGTCGTTCGAGATCACGTCCGGCGGCGCGTAGAGGCCGGTGCCCGAGAGAACGATCGGCGACTTCGGAGACATGGAGCGACGGCTTACTTGTGGCCCGCGATCGCCGCAACCTTCGTCGAAACAGGCACTTGACTAGCGCACAGCGTCAGCTACATAGGCGCCGCGTGTGGGGGACTTCACCACTACGGAGCCTGCCAGAATCATGAAGCGCGTTTCGCCTGTCCTTGCCGTTGCTTTCCTTGCCCTCCCCGTCTCCCTCCTGACCGGTTGCTCGGCCGATGCCGCCACGGCCGACGAGCCCGTCGAGCAGAGCGACGAGGCCCTCAGCGCCTGCGGCGCGGCCAAGTACGACGAGGCCTTCACGCACTACAAGAACGCCGTCGAGTGGTCGAAGGACCGCGAGCGAAACGGCGTGTGCGGGAGCGAGCACGGCTACCAGTGGGGCATCGCCGACGAGGCGTCGAAGGCGGTCATGATCTGCGGCGAGTTCCGCAACGTGATCAAGAACAGCGTCTGGGCGGCGCCGGTGCGTCGCGTGCTCGGCGACTCGCTCACCCTGCGCAGCCTGAGCGGCGAGCTCGCGGTGATCAAGGACTCGAAGTGGCAGAACTGGTCCGGCGTCGAGACGTTCTTCGCCACCCCGCAGGGACTCAAGTTCTGGGCGCGCGCCGAGGGCGCGTACGGCTCGGCGGTCCGCATCGACTTCGCCGCCGGCGGCAAGGCCACCTACGGCTATCTCCACTACGACGCGCAGAGCGGCGACATCACCTGGAAGACGCAGCCCGCGACGTACACCATCACGAAGAACGGATCGGCCGCGGCCAAGCGCACGGTCACCGTGGTGCACGGCGGCAAGACGGAGAAGTTCACGCTCGGCGTCGAGGACGGCTGGACCTACCAGTCCGCGCCGCTCTTCACGCTCTCGCCGCTCGGCACGTCGACCACCGCTCCGAAGCTCTACAGCCTCGTGAGCGAGTGCGACGCCTGATCGGCCAGCGCCCGGGCCGGTGACACCGCCGGCATGAATCGGGTAAGTTGGCTAAATGGGGAAGGTCGACGTCGCGACGCGGCGGTGGATCGGCGGGGCGGCCATCGCGCTCGCGGTCGCCTGCGGCTCGAGCAACGACTCGAGCCGCATCGGCTCCGACGACGCAGGCACCGACCAGCCGGACGCCGGGCGCTCGCGACCGACCACCGACGCGTCTCCGTCCGCCGACGGGCCGCCCGCTCCTCCGACGTCGATCGCGTTCCGCGATCGCGACCTCACGGAGGGGCGGGTGCTCGGAGCCGTGCTCCTCGGGATGGCCGCGGACGAGACGAACGTCGCGTCCTACGAGCTGTACTGGGCCGCCGGTCCGTCGAGCCTCCTGTCGCGGATCCACGAGGTCCCGCGGACGGGCAGCCACCTCGAGATCGGCGTCTCCGGCTCCATCCCGCCGGCGGCGACGCACATCGTCGCGTTCGCGGTGAACGCGAAGGGCGATCGCTCGACCCCGCTCGCCGTCGGCCCGGTCGACGACGAGGTCATGTACGCCGACGTCTCCGCCGGGCAAGCCGCCGGACGCGGCTCGTCGCCGACCGCGCTCGTGGACGAGGCAGCGAAGAAGCTGCTCGTCGTCGCGACGGACACCAAGGCGGGCTCGATCCCGGTCCTGTTCCGCTGCGAGCTCGGCGGCACCGGCTGCGCGTTCCACGATCTCTCGGCGGGACAGCCCGCGCCGTGTGGCTCGGAGCCGAGGGCGATCCTCGATGCGGCGGCGGCGAAGCTCCTCGTCGTGACGAGCAACGGCGCGAACGGCAATCGAGCGAGCTTGTTCCGCTGCGATCTCGACGGCGCGAACTGCGTGCACACGGACGTCTCCGCGGGTCAGGGCGCGACGAGCGGCCTTCGCCCGGACGTCGCGCTCGATGCGAAGAACGGCAAGCTGCTCGTCGTCACGACGAACGGCGCGAACGAACATCGGCCCGCGCTGTTTCGATGCGAGCGCGACGGGTCGGGATGCACGTACGTCGACATCTCCGCCGGGCAGGGCCTCGAGAGCGGGTACCAGCCGTCGGTGCAGATCGACACGGCGAACGACAAGCTGCTCGTCGTCACCCTCGGCAACACGGCGGGCGCGCCGCCGAGCCTGTTCCGCTGCAACCTCGACGGCTCGGGCTGCACGTACCGGTCGATGGTCGCGGGCTCCGTCCCCTTCGCCCCCACGAGCGCGCCCGCGACGGCGATCGAGGGAGGGAAGCTGTTCACGGTCTTCACGGACGGCGTGATGGACAACCGAGCGACGCTCATCCTGTGCAACGTCGACGGCACCGCATGCGCGAGGAAGGACGTCTCCGGAGGGCAAGGCCCCCGGAGCGGCGAGGACCCGTCGATCGTCGTCGACGCCTCGCGCGGGACGCTCTTCGTCGCCACGGCGAAGGGCCAGGTGAATGCCACGTCGAGCCTCGTCCGTTGCGATCTCGACGGATCGAGGTGCACGAACGCGTTCTTTCCCGCCGGCGAGCCCGAGAACAGCGGCCATTCGCCCTCCGCCGTCCTCGACGAGGTCAGCCGCAAGCTCCGCGTCGTCTCGACGAAGAAGAGCGGGTACGACGGGGTGCCGGCCATGTACTCGATCGGCCTGCACTGAACCGGCGCTGCTACGCTGGTCCCGATGCAGCGCTACATGGCTCTGGCTGCGCTCGTGCTCGCGGCATGCGGCGACGGAGGGGGGACCCGCGCGTCGCGCTCTCCGTCGTCGAGCTCGGCGAAGGACGCGAAGGGCGGCGACGGCGAGGTCGAGGAGAGGGTCGTCGTCGAGAAGATGCCCGACGGCTCGATCAAGAAGACGACCATCCGCACGACCAAGCGCGTCGTCGAGGCGCCGCCTCCCCCGCCCCGCCCCGAGGATCCGTATCCGTCCGATCCGCTCGTCCGCTACAACGTCGAGCAGATCAACCGGTACCGCTCGGCCAAGGGGCTCTCGCCGGTCCTCTACGACGCGAAGATCAGCGCGTTCGCCAAACAAGGATCCGACCGCCTCTCGCGCGACCACAATCCGCACGCGCACTTCGCCGCGCACGCGCAGGGCGCGCCCGGGTTCGGCTCGCGGAGCGCGGAGAACCAGGGCGATCCCTCGGGCGTGCCCGTCCTCGATCCGTCGGACCCGACGAAGAACGGCAAGAAGCAGATCGACGTGATGCTGAAGCTGATGATGGACGAGGGCCCGGGAGGCGGGCACCACGACAACATGATGAACCCGCGCTTCCGCCGGGTCGGCATCGGGATCGTCTACGCCGGCGGAAAGCTCTACCTGACGAACGATTTCTCCGACTGACGTCACGTCCTCGCCGGGTGCCTCGTCTTCCGTGCGAGGCCCCATCATGAGCGGAGAAAAGAAGAGGATCCTGGTCGCCGGCGCCGGCTACGCCGGCGTGGCATGCGCGGTGCGGCTCGCCCGGAAGGTCCGCGGTACGGGCGCATCGGTGGCGCTCGCCGATCCGCGGCCGTACTTCGTCGAGCGCGTCCGCCTGCACGAGGACGTCGCCGGGGACGTGCGCCGGCGCGTTCCCCTCCGCGACCACGTCGGCGCCCACGGTGTGGAGGTGATCGACGGGCGCGTCGAGGGCGTCGATCTCGTGGCCCGCCGCGCGCGCATCCGCGGGCGCGACGAGGCGTTCGACGAGCTCGTCGTCGCCACCGGATCGAGCGCGGCCCCTCCCGCGCACGCGTTCGCGGTGGCCACCGAGGAGGACGCCTTCGCCACGCGCGTGCGGCTCGCCTCGCCCGACGTCCGTCGCGTCGTGATCGCGGGCGGCGGGCTCACCGGCGTCGAGCTCGCGGCCGAGCTCGCGACGAGGCGGCGCGGCCTCGCGATCGCGCTCGTCACCGCGGGCGAGGTCCTGCCGGACATGTCGACCCGCGCGCGCGCCCACGCGCGGAGCTTCCTCGTCGCGCACGGCGTCGAGGTCCTCGAGCATCGCCGCGTCGCCCTCGTCGAGCCCGACGCGGTCGTGCTGTCGTCCGGCGACGTGCTGCCGTCGGACGCGACGATCTGGACCGGCGGCTTCCGCCCGTCCCGGCTCGCGGCCGACATCGGGCTGCGCGTCGACCTCGACGGGCGGGCGACCGTCGACGAGCGCCTCCGCAGCACGTCGCATCCGTTCGTGCACGTCGCGGGCGACGCCGCGAGCACCGGCGTGCGCATGGCGTGCGCGGTCGCGCTGCCGACGGGGTGCTTCGTCGCCGACGATCTCGCCCGCGCGATCCACGATCGCGAGCCGCGTCCGTTCTCGTTCGGGTTCTACGTCACGTGCGTCAGCCTCGGCCGGCGCGACGGGCTCTTCCAGCGGACGGACGTCGACGACCGGCCTTCGGGCTGGATGCTCGACGGCCGCGCGGGCGCGTGGTTGAAGGAGCTGGTCTGCCGCTACGCGATGGCGTCGACCAACGAGGGATGGGGCATCGAATACAGGTGGCCGAATGATCGACGACACGCAGACCTTCGCGAACGAACGAGCGCACCTCTTCGGCATCGCCTACCGGATGCTCGGTAGCGCGGCGGAGGCCGAGGACGTCCTCCAGGAGACGTTCCTCCGGTTCTCCAGTCGCGACGAGCGCGACGTCGATTCGCCGCGCGCCTACCTCACGACCATCGTGGTGCGGCTGTGCCTCGATCAGCTCAAGTCCGCGCGCACGCGCCGCGAGGAGTACGTGGGCCCGTGGCTGCCCGAGCCGATCGCGACCGGCGATCCCGAGACGCGCGCCGAGCTCGCCGAGTCGATCGGCATGGCCTTCCTCGTCCTGCTCGAGCGCCTCAGCCCGCTCGAGCGCGCGGCGTTCCTGCTGCACGAGGTGTTCGACTACCCGTTCGCGGAGGTGGCCGCGGCCCTCGGCACGAGCGAGGCGGCTTGCCGGCAGCTCGCCTCGCGTGCGCGCGCGCACATCGACGCGGGCCGCCCGCGCTTCGCCGCGTCCGAGGCGAAGAAGCGCGAGCTCCTCGGCGCGTTCGTCGCGTCGGTGGGGAGCGGCGATCTCGCGGGCCTCCAGGCGCTCCTCGCCGGCGACGTGATCGCGCGCACCGACGGCGGCGGACGCGTGCACGCGGCGACGAAGCCGGTGTACGGCGCCGACCGCGTCGCGCGCTTCGTCGTCGGGATCGCGAAGAAGGGCGGCGACGGCACCGTCGAGCTCACCACGCTCAACGGCGAGCCGGGCCTCCTCCTCCGCGACCCGGCGGGGATCGTGCGCGGGGCGCTGACCATCTCGGTGAGCGGCGAGCGCATCACCGACGTCTTCCTGGTGACCAACCCCGAGAAGCTCTCGCGCTTCTCGTGACGGGTCAGCTGCCGCGATACGTCGAGTAGCCGAACGGGCTGAGGAGCAGCGGCACGTGGTAGTGCGCCGCGGCGTCCCGCACGACGAACAGGATCGCGGCCTCGGGATAGAAGCCGTCGATGCCCTGCGCGGAGAAGTACGCGCCGGTGTCGAACGTGAGGCGGTAGGTGCCCTCGGTGAGCTGCCCCTCGGTGACGAGGTCCTTCACCCGCCCGTCGGCGTCGGTGGTGGCGCTCTTCAGGCGATCGAAGCGATCGCCCTCCTTCTTCTCGAGGACGACGGGGACGCCTTGCGCGGGGCGGCCGCGCGAGACGTCGAGCACGTGGGTGGAGATCGATTTCACCGTTGCACCATCTTCTCGAGCCGGAGCTCGGTGATCTTGCGCTGCTCGTCGGCCGCGCGCCGGAGCTCGGTCTCCGGATCGTTCTTCATCCGCTCCTTGGCGATCGCCAGCATCTCCTCCGCCGACTTGCCCGTCGCGCAGACGATGTAGATGCGCCCGAACCGCTCCTCGTAGGCGCGGTTCGCCTCGCGGAGCTCGTCCTTCACCGCCTGCGACGCCTCGGCGACGCGCGCCTGCTCCTTCGCCGGCGTGCCGCCCGCCTTCTGGTCGCCGATGCGCGGGTGCGCGCGGAACGCCTCGTCGAAGTCCGCCGTGGAGAGGCGCTGCCAGATCTCGGCGGCCCGCTTCTTCAGCGTGGCGAGGCTCGCGAACGGCCGCTCGTCCGCCATCGCCTTCACCCACGCGGTCGATCCGCAGCACGCGACGAGCGCGGCCTCGAGCTCGGGGCGGGGCATCGCGCGGAGGTAGCGCATCCCCGCGTCCTCGCGCCCGGCCTCCGACGCGACGCCGAAGAGGCGGAGGCGCGAGACGCCGCCGTCCGGCCAGATGCGGAGGCGCACGTGCGTCGCCGGCCCGGCCGCCACGAGCGCCTCCTCGAAGACGTGCGCGGTGTGCGGCTGGAGCGGCGTCCGCGGGAGGAGCGGCGTCCACGCGTCGTCCTTCGCGCCGTCGGGATCGCTCTCCGAGCGCGCGACGTCGAGCGCGCACGTGTCCGGCGCGTTGCCCTGGAAGTGGAGGGTGTCGACGATCGCGCGCTCGATCGTGCCCTCGGTGCCGAGGCGCACGACGACCCAGTCGGGACCGGGCCGGCGGCCGCGCTTCGTCTCCCAGCCGTCGCCCATGTTCACGCCGCGCCCCGGCATGATCAGGTTGTGGCGCGAGCCGAAGAACATGTCGTTGCACGAGACGACGAGCGCGCCGTGCTCCGCGGCCGCGAGATCGACGAGCTGCGGGCGCTCGCGCTTGCCGAGCCAGCCCGCCGCCGGGACCACGTCGCCGTGGACGCGCAGGCGCGCGACGCCGCCGTCCGGGTAGATGTGGAAGCGGAGATGGGTGAAGCGATCGTCACCCTTCACCGCGAACAGGTTCTTGCTGTCGCCCTTCAGGTCGGTCTTCTCGAGGATCGGCGTCCAGCGGATCGCGTCCGACAGGAGCTCCTCCACGTTCGGGTGCCCCGCGATGCTCGCGCCCTCGATCGCGCACGCCTTCGGGTAGTTGCCCTTGAAGTGGGCGGTGTCGACGACGAAGCCGCGCACGATGCCGGGCAGGCCGAGGCGGATGACGGCGAAGTCGCTGTCCGGATACCGGAGCGACGACTCGGCGTAGGTGCGCTTGCGGCGCGACTCCCAGCCGTCCATCCACTTGCCGCGATCGGTGAACTTGCCCGCGATGAAGACCGCCTCGCTCTCCTTGAGGAGGTTGTCCTTCTCGGCGAAGAAGTCGTCGGTCGCCCAGAGGACGGCGCCGCCGAGGCGCTCCGCTGCCAGATCGACCAGCTCCGTGAACTCACCCATTTCAGACTCTCCTCAGCCACTTGCCCTGCGGGGGACCGGCGAACCCGGCGCCGCGTTCGTAGATCGTTCGTCCCCCCAGGATGGTGCGCGCGACGACGCCCTTCAGCGCGCGCGCGCGGTACGGCGTGATCTTGTGCCGGTGCTCGAGCGCCGCCGGATCGACGGTGAAGTCGGCGTCCGGATCCCAGATCACCAAATCGGCGTCGTGCCCGACCGCGATCCTTCCCTTGCGGTTCGCGAGACCGGCGAGCCGCGCCGGCGCCGCGCACATCCATCGCGCGATGTCGCCGAGGTTCGCGCCGCGCGCACGCGCCTCGGTCCACACCGCCGCGAGCCCGAGCTGGAGCGAGGAGATGCCGCCCCACGCCTTCATGAAGTCCCCGGACCCCGAGCACTTCATCTCCGCGGAGGACGGCGAGTGATCGGTGACCACCTGATCGATGCCGCCCTGGCGGAGCGCGTCCCACAGCTTCTCGCGGTTGTCCTTCTCGCGGATCGGCGGGGCGCACTTGAACTCGGTCGCCCCGTCGGCGATCTCCTCGGCGGCGAACGTGAGGTAGTGCGGGCACGTCTCGACGGTGAGGGCGACCTTCTCGTCGCGCGCGCGATTGAAGAGGTCGAGCGCGTCCGACGACGAGAGGTGCACGACGTGCGCGCGGGCGCCGGTCTCCTTCGCGAGGCGGAGCACGAGCTCGATCGCGGCGTCCTCCGCCCGGCGGGGGCGCGACTTCAGGTACGTCGCGTACGCGCGCGGATCGAGGCCGAGCGCCGCCTTCTCGCCTTCGGACAGCGGCTCGGGCAGCTCCGCGTGCACGAACAGCGGCGCGCCGAGGCGGGCGAGCGCCTTCATGCCTTCGCGCAGCTCGCGCTCGTGGACGTGCGAGAACTCGCCGACGCCGCTCTCGGCGAGGAAGCACTTGAACGCGAGGACGCCCTCGCTCCACAGCGTGTCGAGGCCTCCGGCGACGTTCGCGTTCGACGGGACGAGGCCGCCGCACAGGGCGACGTCGACGCGCGCCTTGCCCTCGAGCGCGTCGACCTTCGCGCGCAGGCCCTCGAGCGTCGTCGTCGGCGGGATGCTGTTGAGCGGCATGTCGACGAGCGTCGTGACGCCGCCGGCCGCGGCCGCGCGCGTCGCGGTGTCGAAGCCCTCCCATTCGGTGCGGCCGGGCTCGTTGATGTGGACGTGCGTGTCGACGATGCCGGGCATGACGACGAGATCGCCGGCGTCGATCGTCGCGACGCCGCTCGGCGCGCCGTCGTGATCGGTGATCGCGGCGACGACGCCGCCCGTCACGTGGATCGCCGCTGCTCGCGGGGCCTCCCCGGGTCCGGTGACCACGCGTCTTCCGCGGACGACCAGGTCTATCGTCATGGGGCGAGGAGGGTAGCCTATACTCGCTGCGATGTCCTCGATGCTCCCGTCGGAGTCGACGCTCCGCTCCGCGGCGCCGAGCATCCCCGACCCGGGCGCGAAGCCGATCGCCGAGCGGGTGGTGCTGGCGGGCGGGACGGTCCTCGACCTCCACCCGCCGCGCATCGCGCCGGCGGACGTGCTCGTCGAGGGCGGGGTCGTCGCGCAGGTCGGCGGCGCGATGCCCGCCGGCGTCCCGCGCGTCGACGTCGGCGGATGCTTCGTGACGCCGGCCTTCGCCGTCGCGCACACGCACCTTTACATGACGCTGACGGCGGGTATGCCGCCGCCGCCCGCTCCCCCGCGCACGCTCGCGGACGTCCTCCAGTCGGTGTGGTGGACGGTCGACAAGGCGCTCGACGACGAGCTCGTCCATACCTCCGCGCTGGTCGCGGCGGCGAGCGCGGCGAAGGCGGGCGCGGCGGTGGTCGTCGATCTCCACTCGTCGCCGCGGGCGATCGACGGCTCGCTCGATCGCATCGAGGCGGCGCTCGACGAGGTGGGGATCCGCGGGGTCCTCGCGTACGAGACGAGCGATCGCGAGGGGCGCGCGAGACGCGACGCCGCGCTGCGGGAGAACGCGCGCTTCCTCGAGAAGGTCCGCGCGGGCCGGTCGCGCCATCGCGCGCTCGTCGGCGCGCACGCGATGTTCTCCCTGAACGACGACACGCTCGATGCGCTGCGCCATCTGGCGGACGAGCACGGCGTCGGCATCCACGTGCACGTCGCCGAGGACATGACCGACCACGTCGACGCGGAGCGCACGCGGAAGACGACGCTCGCGAGCCGCCTCGATCGCCTCGGGCTCGCCCGCCCCGGATCGATCGTCGCGCACGCGCTCCAGCTCGAGACGGCGGCGATCGACGCGATCATGCGCGCGGGCGGCACGCTCGTGACGTGCCCGCGCTCGAACATGCTGCACGGCGTCGGCATCTTCTCGCGCACCGGCCCTCGCGTCGCGCTCGGGACCGACGGCGTCGATCACGACGTCCTCGCGGAGGCGCGGGCGCATCATCTCCGGCACAGCGAGGCCAGGGACGATCGCGCGCGAGAGACGGGGATGCGCATCGCCGCGGCGCAGACCGCGGCCGCGAGCGCGCACCAGGTGGTGCCCGGCGCGCCCGCGAACCTCGCCGTCCTCGACTGGACGCCGCCGACGCCGGTGACGACCGCGAACCTCGGCGACCACGTCGGACGGTCGCTGTCGAGCGCGCACGTCCGCGACACGATGGTCGACGGCCGGTTCGTGGTGCGCGACCGGAAGCTCGTGGCGATCGACGAAGTGGAGCTCGTCCTCCGCGCCCGCGCGGCAGCAACTAGGCTGTGGGAGCGGATGCAGGGGTATCCTTAGGGACGTCCCCCATGCCCGCGCGCTCCACCCCACTCGAGATCGGCGACGTCCTGCCGGGGACGAAGTACCGCGTCGTGAAGGAGCTCGGCGCCGGCGGGATGGGCGTCGTCTACCACGTGGTCAAGCCGCCCAACATCAACGGCGTGCTCAAGCTGATGAGCAAGGACCTGGCGGCGACCGAGGAGTTCCGCACGCGGTTCTTCGACGAGGTCCGCATCCTCGCGCAGCTCGATCACCCGAACATCGTGAAGGTGTTCGACTACGACTCGCTGCCCGACGGGACGCCCTACTACGTCATGGAGCTGCTCCAGGGGCGCACGCTGCGCGACGCGCTCGCGACGATGGGTCGGCTGCCTCCACGCGTCGCGTTCGAGATCACGCGCCAGCTCCTCGAGGCGCTGCACTGCGCGCACACGCACGACGTGCCCGTCGTCCACCGCGACATCAAGCCGGAGAACATCTTCCTGCACGTGCCGAGGCACGGCGAGCCGGTGGTGAAGCTCATCGACTTCGGCGTCATCGCCGTCGCGGATCGCAAGCACGACGGCATGTTCGTCGGCACGTGGCGCTACGCGGCGCCGGAGCAGATCCGCGGCGAGCGCGCGGTCCCGGCGACCGATCTCTACGCCGTCGGCCTCGTCCTCTACGAGATGCTCGCCGGCCGTGGACCGTTCGATCACTTCGACTCGGGCACGCTGGTCTCGCAGGCGCACCTCCGCGACGTGCCCGCGCCGGTCTCGAGCTTCGCGCCCTGGGTGCCGCCGTCGATCGTGCAGCTCCTCGAGGCGGTGCTGTCGAAGGACTCGCGCAGGCGCCCGCGCGACGCGTACGCGTTCGCCGAGCGGCTCTACGACCTCGAGCACGCGAACGACGGCGGCGACGCGAAGGACGCGACGGCGGAGGGCGGACCGATCCATCGCGTGCTCAGCACCCTCGGATCGGCGAGGGCCGAGGTCCCGGTCCTCAACGTGCCCTCGGAGAACAAGCACCGCGGCACGACGCTCGAGGGCCTCGGCGACGGCGGGATCAAGGAGGCGACCACGCCCGACGAGGACGCGCTCCTCGAGGGTCTCGCGGCGCGGCCGGACGAGCGCGTCCCGTCGCGGAGGTCGCGCGAGAGCGATCCGTCGGCCGAGCCCGTGCCCTCGCCGCGCGCGGCGCCGGTCGCTCCGCGCCCGAGCACCCCGCGGATCGATCGCCCGCCGACCGCGCCGACGCTCGAGAGCGACACGTTCGCCTCGCAGCAATCGGACGCGCGAGCGCCGCGCGGCCGCTCGAGCCGCGTGCTCCTCCCGTTCGCCATCGCCGGCCTCGGCCTCGCCGCCGCGCTGATGGTCGTCCTCGCGAAGCGCGCGCCCGACCCCGAGCCCCCGCCGCCGGCCACGAACGCGAACGCGAACGCCTCTCCTCCGCCGCCCGCGCCGTCGCCGCTCCCG